>AXCX01000159.1 GCA_000767215.1 Actinotalea fermentans ATCC 43279 = JCM 9966 = DSM 3133 | reverse complement strand
GCACCGCAGGCGATCACGGCGCCCGCCGGGCGATCCGCTCGGTCGGCGTCGTCGGTGGCGGGCTCATGGCGAGCCAGCTCGCGGTGCTGCTGGCCAGCAGGCTCCAGGTGCCCGTGGCGATGCGGGAGGTGGACGACGAGCGCGCGGCGCAAGGTCGCGCGCGGGTGCGCGCCGAGGTGGCCGGCCTGGTCCGGGCCGGGCGCGTGGACGAGGCGGGGGCCGAGCGCCTGCTCGAGGCGGTCAGCATCGGGACCGACCTCGCGGTCCTGCGCAGCGCCGACCTCGTCATCGAGGCGGTCACGGAGGTGATGTCCGTCAAGCAGCAGGTGTTCGCCGAGCTCGAGCCGCTGCTCGCACCCGACGCGATCCTCGCGACCAACACCTCCGCGCTGTCCGTGACGACCATGGGCGAGCACCTGGCCCACCCCGAGCGCGTCGTCGGGCTGCACTTCTTCAACCCGGTCGCGAAGATGCCGCTGCTGGAGGTGGTGCACACGGCGCACACCGACGCGCGCACCCGCGCGACCGCGACGGACCTGGCCGGGCGCCTGGGCAAGACGGCGGTCGAGGTGGCGGACCGTCCCGGGTTCGTCGTGAACCGGCTGCTGCTGCGGCTGCTCGGCGACGTCCTGGCGTGCGTCGAGGACGGCACGCCCACCAGGGTGGCCGACGCGGCGATCCGGCCGCTCGGCCTCCCGATGGGCCCGTTCACGCTCCTGCAGCTCGTCGGGCCCGCGGTGGCCGGTCACGTCCTCGGCACCTTGCACGACGAGCTGGGCGACCGCTTCCGCCTCTCCCCCGGCCTGTCCCGCCTGGCGGCCGACGGGCGTCCCCTGGTCGCCCCGGGCCCGACCGGCGAGGACGAGCCGCAGGCCTGGGTGCAGGAGGCCTTCGGGCAGCCGGGCGGATCGGGCGCCCGGGACGCCCAGGGCGTGCTCGATCACGTGCTGGGAGGGCTGAGCGAGGAGGTCGGCGCCCTGGTGAGCGAGGGCGTGGTCACCGGGCCCGACGACGTGGACGTCTGCATGGTGCTGGGTGCGGGCTGGCCGTTCCACCTGGGCGGCATCACGCCGTACCTGGACCGGACGGGCTGGTCGACGCGCGTCCTGGGACGCACGCTCCACGACCCCGCGGCGTTCGGGCCGTCCCCCGTCTGAGCGGAACCGCCCGAGCTGAACCGCCTGAGCGGCACGGTCTGAGCGGCACCGCCCCGACGGCCTCGCGGGAGCGACGCCGTCGGGCGGGTGCCGGTCAGTAGACCTGCAGGCCCCGCTCGCGGAACTGCCCGCGCACGCGCTCGACGAGCTCGGGCGTCGGGGCGGGCGTGTCGCCGAGCTCGTACGTCATGCCCAGCGACGCCCACTTGTCGCGGCCCATCTGGTGGAACGGGAGCACCTCGACGCGCGTGACGGTGGACAGCGTGGCGACGTAGTCGGCCACCGCGGCGACGTTGGCCACCTCGTCGGTCAGGCCCGGCACAAGGACGAAGCGGATCCAGATCTCGATGCCGCGCTCGGCCAGGCGGGCACCGAAGTCGAGCGTGGGCTGCAGGTCGCGCCCGGTGACCCGGCGGTAGGTCTCCGGGAGACCCGACTTGACGTCCAGCAGGACGAGGTCGACGTCGTCGAGCATCTCGTCGCTGGCGGACGCGCCGAGGAAGCCGGACGTGTCGATCGCCGTGTGGATGCCGAGCTCCTTGGCGCCCCGCAGCAGCCGGCGCACGAAGGCCGGCTGCATGAGCGGCTCGCCGCCCGAGACCGTCAGGCCGCCGCCGGTGGCCTTGAAGATGGCGCGGTACCGGGACAGCCGGCCGAGGACCTCCTCGGCGAGGACGGGGTCGCCGCGTCGCATCTCCATCGTGTCGGGGTTGTGGCAGTACAGGCAGCGCAACGGGCAGCCCGCGAGGAAGGTGGTCAGCCGGGTGCCCGGGCCGTCGACGGCCGTCACGAGCTCCCAGGAGTGCACCGAGCCGAGGTCGCCCGCACGCACCATGGTGAACGTCTCGGACCGGTCGGCCTCGGTCAGGCTCAGGCCGGCGGTGCCGGCGTGCGTGCGGGCCGCCGCACCACCCACGAGCGGGGAGGCGAGCTCGACGATCGGTGCCCCGACCTGCGCCGGGACCGTTCGGAGGTCCGTGCTGCTCATATCCCCAGTCTCCGCCGTGTCGTCCCATGAATTCATAGGACGAATGTCCATGCCTGGTTTCGGCCGTGTATGACCTGTGTCACACCGCACCGCGCGCGCCCCTCGCACCTCCCCCAACGCCAACTGGTGCACGGTGGCGCCGGATCGCCCCACATGGAGCGTCGTGGCGCCACCGTGCACCAGTTGAGGTGTGGTGGCGGTACTGGTCAGAGACCGCCGTGGAACGTCCGCGAGAGGACGTCGAGCTGCTGCTCGCGGGTGAGCCGCACGAAGTTCACCGCGTAGCCGGAGACCCGGATGGTCAGCTGCGGGTAGTTCTCCGGGTGCTCCATCGCGTCCTCGAGGGTCTCGCGGTTGAGGACGTTGATGTTCATGTGGAACCCGGACGAGACGTTGTAGGCGTCCAGCAGGCCGGCGAGGTTCGTCACCTGCTCGTCCCGCGTCCGGCCGAGGCCGGAGGGCACCACGGTCGACGTGAGCGAGATGCCGTCCTGCGCGTCGTCGTAGGGCAGCTTGGCGACCGACAGCGCCGAGGCGAGCATGCCGTGCGCGTCGCGACCGTTCATCGGGTTCGCGCCCGGGGCGAACGGCTCGCCCTTGCGACGCCCGTCGGGCGTGTTGCCCGTGTGCTTGCCGTAGACGACGTTCGAGGTGATCGTCAGCACGGACTGCGTGTGCTTGGCGTTCCGGTACGTCGGCTGCCGGCGGATCTTCGCCATGAAGTTGTGCACCAGCTGCACCGCGATGTCGTCCACGCGGTCGTCGTCGTTGCCGTAGGTCGGGAAGTCGCCCTCGACGACGTAGTCGACGACCAGGCCGGTCTCGTCGCGCACCGGGCGGACCGTGGCGTACTTGATCGCCGACAGCGAGTCGGCCGCCACGGACAGGCCGGCGATGCCGCACGCGAGCGTGCGCAGGATGGCGCGGTCGTGCAGGGCCATCTCGATGCGCTCGTAGGCGTACTTGTCGTGCGACCAGTGGATGCAGTTCAGCGCGTCCACGTAGGTCTCGGCGAGCCAGTCGAGCAGCTGGTCGTAGGCCGCCCACACCTCGTCGAAGTCCAGGACCTCGCCGGCGATCGCGGGACGGGCCGGCGCGACCTGCTTGCCGGACATCTCGTCGCGGCCGCCGTTGATCGCGTACAGCAGAGCCTTGGCGAGGTTGACCCGCGCGCCGAAGAACTGCATCTGCTTGCCGACCGTCATCGCCGAGACGCAGCACGCGATCGCGCCGTCGTCGCCGCACTGCTCGCGGATGAGCTGGTCGGACTCGTACTGGATCGCGGACGTGTCGATCGAGACCTGCGAGCAGAACCGCTTGAAGCCCTCGGGCAGCTCGTGGCTCCACAGGACCGTCAGGTTCGGCTCCGGGGCCGGGCCCAGGTTGTACAGCGTCTGCAGGTAGCGGAACGACGTGCGCGTGACCAGCGTGCGGCCGTCGACGCCCATGCCGCCGATGGACTCGGTGACCCAGGTCGGGTCGCCGGAGAACAGCGCGTCGTACTCCGGGGTGCGCAGGAAGCGCACGATCCGCAGCTTGATGACCAGGTCGTCGACGAGCTCCTGCGCCTGCTCCTCGGTCAGGACGCCCGCCGCGATGTCGCGCTCGAGGTAGACGTCGAGGAAGGTCGAGGTGCGCCCGAGCGACATCGCCGCGCCGTTCTGCTCCTTCACGGCGGCGAGGTAGGCGAAGTAGAGCCACTGGACGGCCTCGCGGCCGGTGGTCGCCGGGCCGGAGATGTCGTAGCCGTAGGAGGCCGCCATCGCCTTGAGCTCGCCGAGCGCCCGGATCTGCTCCGAGAGCTCCTCACGGTCGCGGATGATGTCCTCGGTCGAGCGCTCGAGGTTGAGCTCGCTCTTCTCGGCCTTCTTGGCCGCGACGAGGGCGTCGACGCCGTACAGGGGCACCCGGCGGTAGTCGCCGATGATCCGGCCGCGGCCGTAGGCGTCGGGCAGGCCGGTGACGATGTGCGACGAGCGCGCGGCGCGGACGTCGGGCGGGTAGACGTCGAAGACGCCGTCGTTGTGGGTCTTGCGGTACTCGGTGAAGATCTTGCGGACGTCGGCGTCGGGCTCGTAGCCGTAGGTCGTGAGGGCGTTCTCCACCATGCGGTAGCCGCCGTTGGGCATGATCGCGCGCTTGAGCGGCGCGTCCGTCTGCAGGCCGACGATGAGCTCGCTGGCCTGGTCGATGTAGCCCGGCGCGTGCGACGTGATCGTGGACGGCGTGTGCGGGTCGACGTCGTACACGCCCTTGGCCCGCTCGGCGGGGAACATCTCGAGCAGGCGCGCCCAGATGCCGGTCGTCCGCGGCGTCGGGCCGGCGAGGAACGTCGCGTCGCCGGTGTACGGGGTGTAGTTGCGCTGGATGAAGTCGCGGACGTCGATCTGCTCGCTCCACGGCCCTGGCACGAATCCGCGCCACGCCTCAGGGGTGATGCCGGCCTGCGCCTCGGTGGTGACTGCCATCGCCTTACTCCCTGTCTACGTCGGTGATGACCACGCTAGGAACGCAAACATGGGATGACCTGGGACCTTCGGGCAAGATCATGGGATGACTTGGTGACCTGCGTCACAATCTCCGGCGCCCCGCGCACGATCCGCCGGAACAAAAGCCCGCCTGATGAACGAGCGGAACCGACGGGTCCCCCGCAGGGCCGACCGGCGGACCGGACCGACGCGCGTCAGGAGCCCGCGCGCACCCGGTGCAGGATGTCCTGCGCGACGTCCTCGGCGCGCAGGCGCAGCTCCTCCACGAGCTGGCCGCGGGTGGCGTGGACCGGGAACGTGGCCGGCACGCCCGCGAACGTGAACGACGTCGTCAGGCCCGCCTCCGCACACCGCTGCGCCACCAGCGCGCCGACGCCGCCCTCCACCGAGCCGTCCTCGAGGACCGCCACGTGGTCGTGCTCCCCCGCCAGCTTCACGAGCGCCGCGGGTAGCGGGAGCACCCAGCGCGGGTCGACGACCGTCGCGCCGACGCCCGCCGCAGCGAGGATCTCCGCTGCCTGCACCGCCGTCGCGGCCATCGGCCCGACGCCCACGAGCAGGACGCGCGGTCCTTCCCCCGCCGTGCGCGCGAGGACGTCCACGCCCTCGACCGTGTCGATCACCGGAAGGGGCTCGGGAAGCGGGCCCTTCGGGAACCGCACGACGCTCGGGGCGTCGTCGATGTCCACGGCCACGCGCAGCGCGGACCTGAGGGTCTCCTCGTCCCGGGGCGCCGCGACGTGCAGGCCAGGGACGACCCGCAGCACGGCCATGTCCCACACACCGTTGTGGCTCGGACCGTCGTCGCCGGTGATGCCCGCCCGGTCGAGCACGAACGTGACGCCTGCCTTGTGCAGCGCCACGTCCATCAGCACCTGGTCGAACGCGCGGTTGAGGAACGTCGCGTACACCGCGACCACCGGGTGCAGGCCAGCGAAGGCCATGCCCGCGGCGGACGTCACGGCGTGCTGCTCGGCGATCCCGACGTCGAACACGCGCGACGGGAACGCCTTGGCGAACGGCGCCAGCCCCACCGGCTGCAGCATCGCGGCGGTGACGGCGACCACGTCCGGACGGCGATGGCCGATGGTGACGATCTCGTCGGCGAACACCGAGGTCCACCCGAACCGCGACGGCGCCACCGGCAGCCCGGTCTCGGGGTGGATCTGGCCGACGGCGTGGAACCGGTCCGCGACGTCCTGCTCCGCGGGCACGTAGCCGCGCCCCTTCTCGGTGATGCAGTGCACGATGACGGGCCCGCCGAAGTCGCGCGCCAGGCGCAGCGCGCGCTCGACGGCGCCGACGTCGTGTCCGTCGACCGGCCCGATGTACTTCAGGCCGAGGTCCTCGAACATGCCCTGCGGCGCGACGACGTCCTTGAGGCCCTTCTTCATCCCGTGCAGCGCGCCGTAGACGAGGCGGCCGGGCGGGCCGGAGCGGCGCAGCGCGCGCTTGCCCCACGCCAGCACGTCCTCGTACGAGCGCGCGGTCCGGAGCCGGTCCAGGTGCTCGGCGAACCCGCCGATCGTCGGGTCGTAGGAGCGCCCGTTGTCGTTGACGACGATGACGAGGCGCCGGTCCTGAGCGGCGGCGATGTTGTTCAGGGCCTCCCAGGCCATGCCGCCGGTCAGCGCGCCGTCGCCGATGACCGCGACGACGTGCCGATCGATGCTGCCCTTGATGGCGTACGCCTTCGCGATCCCGTCCGCCCAGGACAGCGCCGTCGACGCGTGCGAGTTCTCCACGACGTCGTGCACCGACTCCGCGCGGTTCGGGTAGCCGGACAGCCCGCCCCGCTGGCGCAGCCCCGCGAAGTCGTCCGCGCGGCCCGTCAGGATCTTGTGCACGTAGGCCTGGTGACCGGTGTCGAAGACGATCGTGTCGCGCGGCGACTCGAAGACCCGGTGCAGCGCGATCGTCAGCTCGACGACGCCGAGGTTCGGCCCGAGGTGCCCGCCGGTCCGCGAGACGGACTGGACCAGGAAGTGCCGGATCTCGGCGGCGAGGCGGTCGAGGTCGTCCCGGCTGAGGGCACGCACGTCGGCGGGCGCGTGGATCCGGGGCAGGACGGCCATCGGGCCATCGTACGTGGTGGGCGGCCACCGGGCCGGTCGCGGCGGGCCGGTCGCGGCGGGCCCGCACGTACGCTGGCGGCATGCGGTTCCTCCCGGGTCACCACACGGCCAGCGACCTCACCTACGGTGACGTCTTCCTCGTTCCGTCCCGCTCCGACGTCGCCTCGCGCTTCGACGTCGACCTGACGCCGCCGGACGGCGCCGGCACGACGATCCCCGTCGTCGTCGCGAACATGACGGCCGTCTCCGGGCGCCGGATGGCCGAGACCGTCGCCAGGCGCGGCGCGCTCGCGATCATCCCGCAGGACATCCCCGCCGAGGTGGTGGCGGACGTCGTCGCCTCGGTCAAGCAGCGGCACCCGGTGGTCGAGAGCGCGGTGGTGGTGTCCCCGACGGACACGGTGCACACGGCCCTGACGCTCATCGGCAAGCGCTCGCACGGGGCGGCCGTCGTGGTCGCCGACGGCGCGCCCGTCGGGGTGCTCACGGAGGCCGACTGCCACGGCGTGGACCGCTTCACCCAGGTCGCCGCCGTGATGACGCCCGAACCCACGATCATCGAGGCGTCCGTGCTCGACGGCGGCGACGGCCTCGCCCAGGCCTTCGACCGGCTGCACGCCTCGCGTCGGCGGTTCACGCCCGTGGTCGACGGCGGCCGGCTGGTCGGCGTCCTGACCCGCACCGGTGCCCTCCGCTCGAGCGTCTACCGCCCGGCGCTCGACGACGACGGCCGACTGCGCGTCGGGGCGGCCGTCGGGATCAACGGTGACGTCCGCGCGAAGGCGGCTGCACTCCTCGAGGCCGGCGTGGACCTGCTCGTGGTGGACACCGCGCACGGGCACCAGGTCAAGGCCCTCGAGGCCGTCGCCGCGGTGCGCTCCCTGCACCCCCAGGTGCCGCTCGTGGCCGGGAACGTGGTCACCGCCGAGGGCACGCGCGACCTCGTCGCGGCGGGTGCGGACATCGTCAAGGTGGGCGTGGGCCCGGGTGCGATGTGCACGACCCGGATGATGACGGCCGTCGGCCGCCCGCAGCTCTCGGCCGTCCTCGCGTGCGCCGAGGCGGCCCGGGCGCTCGGCCGCCACGTGTGGGCCGACGGCGGCGTCCGGCACCCCCGCGACGTCGCCCTGGCCCTCGCGGCGGGCGCCTCCCAGGTGATGATCGGCTCCTGGTTCGCGGGCACCCACGAGAGCCCGGGCGACCTGCACGCCGACGCCGACGGCCGGCTGTACAAGGAGAGCTTCGGCATGGCGTCGGCGCGGGCCGTGGCCGCACGGACTGTCGGCGACAGCCCCTTCGAGCGCGCCCGCAAGGCGCTCTACGAGGAGGGCATCTCCTCCTCGCGGATGTACCTGGACCCGGACCGGCCCGGCGTCGAGGACCTCCTCGACCAGATCACCGCCGGCCTGCGCAGCGCGTGCACCTACGCGGGCGCCGCGACGCTCGCCGAGTTCGCCGACCGCGCCGTCCTGGGCATCCAGTCGACGGCCGGCTACGAGGAGGGCCGGCCCCTGCCGGCCGGCTGGTGACCGTGGCCGACTCCCGGCCCGGGGAGGCGACCGCCACCGAAGGCGCCCGCGCGCAGCTGGCGGCCCTGGCCGCCCGCGGGGTCGCGTGG
>AXCX01000158.1 GCA_000767215.1 Actinotalea fermentans ATCC 43279 = JCM 9966 = DSM 3133 | reverse complement strand
GGACGACGCGGCCGCCGTCGGGCTCGCCGAGGGCATCCGGGCCGTGAACCTGCCCGTGGCGACGACCCTGGCCGACGGCACCGCCGTCCTCGACCTGGGGCTCGGCGACGCGTGGCCCTCGCTCGGGGACCGCCTCGCGCTCACGACCGGACCGGCGCAGGGCGCGAACCCCGAGCCCGACGTCGACCCCGTCTTCGACGCCGCACCGCCCGGCGCGGAGGTCCGCGTGTGGACGGCGTCGGCCGAGGGGCTGCGCACGCGCGTGGCGACGCTGTCCTGGCTGCCGGCCGACACCCCGGCGGACTACCCCGACGGCGTCTACCCGGCGCCCACGAAGGTCGTGGAGGAGTCGGTCGCCGGCCACACGCTGCTCCTCGGCGCCGTGCCGTCGTGGATCACCGATCCCACCGTGACCCTGCACCTGAGCGGGGAGGTGCGGCTCGCCGACGGGAGCACCGGCCGCGCGCTCGCGGTGCCCACCTTCGCGGCGCCCACCCCGGACGGCCGTCTGCTCTACCTCGTCGCGTTCGACCCGAGCGCCGGCGTCAGCGACGGCGAGGGCTACGCCGTCACGATCACCGACGGCCCCGGCCGGGCCCTGCTGGCGGGCTGCCCGGGCAGCGACGTCGACGCGTGCGTCGCCGCCGTGGCGGACCCGGTCAGCGCCCTGCCCGAGATGTGCGCCGAGCTTCCGGCCGGCATCGCCGGCACCGGGCCGTCCTACGAGGGCTGGTGGAGCTCCACGCCGGCCACCGAGGACGGCGGGGTGCGCACCGACCCCGCCGACTGGCCACCGATCATGCGCGAGCACCCGCGGACCGTGCTCGTCGACACCCGCAACGGGAAGGTCCTCGAGTCCTTCGACCGGATCGCCTGCAGCTCGATCCCCGACTACGCCGTCCCGGCAGGGCTGGCGCTGCCGCCGGACGCCGTCGTCGTGCTCGACGCCGACACCGGCGAGATCCTCCAGACCATGTCGCCGCCGTACTTCGAGCCCCAGTGGTGAGCGCGCGCCCCTAGCGGTTCTTGAACGGCGCCCCGACCGTCGCCCCCCAGCGCACCGCGCGCACGGACTCGCCGGCGACCAGGCCGCCCGTGGCGGCGTCGACCATGAAGCCCTCGGCCGGTGCCGAGACGCGGAAGCCGATCTGCCCGAGGCGCTTCTCGACGGTGCGCGCCGCGGGATCGCCGAAGAGCGGCTTCTTCACCCGGGTGTCGAACGCCGCGCCCGAGCAGCCGAGCGGCACGCGCACCTTGTCGAGCCAGTTCATCAGTGCCTTCTGACCGTCGCCGCCCGCGGCGCCGACAATGAGCAGGTTCAGGTCCTTCGGGATCTCCGCGGGGGCGGTGGCGACGTCGGTGCGCTGGATCTCACCGAACTCCTCCATGCCCTTGCTCACCATGGCGGCGATCATCTTGGTGTTCGACGACGCGGACTCGAAAACGACCAGTGCCTTCATCCGACATGTCCTGATCTACGGCCACAGGGGGGAGGGTGAGCCGTGCGTCCCTGCCACGCGTCTTTGCGTGCACCTGCCCCATCGGCCGCCGTCGCCGATTTTTAGAGGAGTTGACGCACTGGTTGCGCCGGCGGAATGGGCGGCGCCCGCAGCCCGTCTGCTCAGTCGTCGATGACGTCGAGCCCCTGCTCGCGCAGCCGCGCGAGGCTGTCGAGCATCGACTGCAGCACCTCCGGCTCGTGCCCGGGCCAGTCGGGCACCTCCTCCACGACGCGCAGGCCCGCGCGCGTCCGGTACGACTGCGTCGGGTTCCCCGGGAAGCGCTTGTTCGTCACGTTCGGGTCGTCCTCGAAGGGCCCCAGCGGCTCGACGACGTACACGTGCCCGCGCTCCTCGACCCCGGCGAGCGCGGTGGCCAGCTCGGCGCCCCACGCGGCGGTCTCGATCAGGCCCGTGAAGTAGATGTGGTTCGACACGCGGCCGTCCTGGTAGTTCGACCCGTACCCGGGCACGAGCTCCGTCCCCACCGTGACCTCGCTCCGCGTCCCGTGGAAGAACGGCCCGACGACGTCGGCACAGCTCTCGTACGTGACCGGCGTCCACCCCGGCGGATCCTGCGTCATCGACGCCCCCTCTCCTGAGGCTCCAGCATCGCCCAGCGGCCCTCGGAGACCACCTCGACCGCGCCGTCGGCCACGACGATCGCCGTCTGCTCGTCGATGACATAGGCGGGGACGTCGAGGTCGGCGGCCCACCGCTCGGCGTCGGCCATGGTGTTGGTCGGGAACGCGTCGAGGTGCGGGAAGAGCGAGAAGCCGACGACGCCGAGCGTCCGGTCGTCCGGCGCTCCTGCCCACTCGAGGAAGTACTGCCCGATGCGCGGCGTCAGCACCATGCTGCCGGCGCTCACGCCCACCCAGACGGTCTCCTCGAGCGAGGGCAGCAGGTCGGCCAGCCCCGACTCCCGCATCCGGTGGGCCAGGTAGGCGGCGTCGCCGCCGTCGACCAGGAGGACGTCCGCGGCGCGCACCCAGGGCACCCACCGCTCCGCGCCGATCGTCGGCAGCGCGGTGAGCTCGAGGACCCCGAGCGACGCCCAGCCCAGGCCAGTCAGGTGGGCCCACCGCGAGTCGGCCGCGAGGAGGCCGCGCACCGACGTCGGGCCGCAGGCGGGGTGGCCCCACTGCGCCGTCGGGATGCAGAGCGCGTGCGCCTCGCCGACGGGCTTGCCGAGCAGCCGCTCGAGCGCCGCGTGGATGCTCGGGTTGGTCACGCCGCCCGACGTGAGGAGCAGCTTCAACGGTGCCTCCAGGGATGGTGCGAGCAGGGCCAGTGTCGGTGACGACTCCCGCCGGCGCCCGAACTCATCGCCGCGCCGCTAGGGTCTCCGCGTGGCGGAGGAGACGACGGTGCGGCCCACGCTCGTCCTGATGGTGGGCCTGCCCGGCACGGGCAAGACGACCGTCGCGCGGCAGGTCGAGGCCGAGGGTGCCCTCCGCCTCACGAAGGACGAGTGGGTCAAGGCGCTCTACGGGCAGGCGAACCCACCCGAGGCGACGGACGTCATCGAGGGCCGCCTGATCGCCATCGCGCTGCGCGCGCTCGAGCTGGGCGTCGATGTCGTCGTCGACTTCGGGCTGTGGAGCAAGGAGGAGCGCACGGCGCTGCGGGAGGCGGGTGCGGCGGTCGGGGCGCGCGTCGTCATCCGCTACCTCGAGCTCGACCTGGCCGAGCAGCGGCGCCGCCTGGACCGCCGGCAGGCCGACGAGCCGCACACCACCTGGCACATGTCCGACGCCGAGCTCGCGGGCTGGGCCGCGCGCTTCACCCCGCCGACGCCCGGCGAGATCGACGGCACCGAGCCCCTCGACGACCCGCCGGCCGGCTTCGCCACCTGGGCGCAGTGGCGCGAGGCTCGCTGGCCCGCGGCCGTGGCCTAGTCCGCGCTCAGGATCGCCAGGTCCCGGCGCACGTAGCGCAGGTGCGCCCACTCCTCCTTGAGGATCACGCGCACGCAGTCGCCGACCGTCGGCCGCCACTCGTCCCCGCCGCCCCACGGGTCCGCCCGCTCCTCGGCGAGCAGCTCCGGCGCCACGTCGGCCAGGAAGTCCGTGACCAGCTGCTGCCGCTCCGCCCGCACGGCGAGGATCTCCTCGAACGTCGGCTCGTCCGTGCGGAAGATCGACATGTCGAAGCCCATCTCGGCCGCGCCGGTGAAGATCAGCCCGATCTCGTGGAACGGCTGGTCGATCCGCATGATGCCGCCGCGCAGCCACGCGTCCGTCGCGAGCACGAGGTGCCGCAGGGTCTGGGCCAGCGACCACTCGTCCTCGACGTGCGCGTCGCGGAGCTCGGCGGGCGTGCCCTCCACCGTCTCCCGCCACGCGGCCTGCACCGCCACCCACCCTTCGCGCAGCCCCTCGGGCGTCTCCGCCTTCTGCAGCTCGCGCCCGGGAAAGAGCCGGTTGAGCTCGGCATCCACCAGCGGCACGACGTCGACGCCGTTGACGATCAGGCTGCCGAAGAACAGGTCGTGGCTGTCGATGTCGAGCCCGCCGACGTCGACGGCGCGCATCGTCACGCCGCTGACGTCGGAGAACCGCAGCGTGGCGCCCTTGAAGCTCGCCTTGACGAAGCTCGCGCCTTCGAACTCCTTGGTGCGGAAGTAGGTCGTCATCGGCCAATCATTGACCCTGCCTCCGACGGTCGAAAGAGTCATGGAGCGATCGGCACCCGTCCTGCCCCGTCCCGCGCGTCCTGAGCCCGGCCTGTCCCCCCTCAGGCGTACCCCGGGCGGGGGAGAAGCACCGCTTTCGGATGACGGCGAACCCGACCTCGGGTGGTTCCGCCGACCCGGGCCCGGTCGGGAGGCTGAGGGTATGTCGCAGACCCTCGTCGCCCCGTCCCCGGTCGTGATCACGTCCCTCGGCACCCAGGGTCTCCGCAGCGCGCACGCCGACGGCGGGGGCCTGCCCTTCGCCCGGCAGACCGTGACCCCCGGCGGCTGGCTGGCGGGGCTCGTGTTCGGCCTCGTCTGCCTGGGCGCGGGCATGGTGCTCGTCGTCGCCTGCGTGCTCCTCGCGCTCGCGCTCGGGGTGGTCGCGCTCGTCCGCCGCGGCGGGCAGCCCCTGCGCGCGAGAAAAACTCGCGAAGTCCGGGTGTAATCGCCCGGTTTGTGTGCACAATCCCCCTGACGCGCGCCGCCAGACGCGCGTCCAAGGGGGATTCCGGCATCGGGCCGGGACCCGTCCGGCGACGAACGGGGAACTGACATGGCACGACGAGCACCCACCACCACCCACCGACGAGCGCAGCTGGCCGCGGCCGCAGCGCTCGCCCTCATCGCGACCCTGGCGGCCGCGCCCGCGCAGGCGCGCCCGGCCGACTGCGGCCTGACCGTCACCTCGAGCTACACGCTCCGCTCGGACCTGCGGTGCTCGGGCACCGCCATCAACGTCCAGGTGGGTCCGGGGCAGACCATCACGCTCGACCTCGGCCGGCGCTCCGTCGTCGGGGACGGCACCGGGACCGGGGTGCGCGTCACCTCGACCGGGGGTGGCGCCGTCGTCGTGCGCAACGGGCAGGTCCGCGGATTCCAGACGGCCGTCGGGGGCGACGGCACTCTCGACCTGACGCTGAAGGACCTGACGGTCCGGGGCGTGCGGGAGTGGCTCGGCGCCGGGCCGCTCTATCCCGGCACGCTGAGCGTCGAGCGGTCCACGTTCGTCGACGCCGGCGTCGGCGGCGGGAACGTCGAGTCGCGGACCGTGGTGCGGCGCTCGCACTTCGTCCGGTCCGGGGTGGACTCGACCGCGCAGACCTACACCGACGTCTACGACTCCACGTTCATCGGCGGCGGCGTCACCACCGGCCTGGCCGCGAACGTCGTGGCCGAGCGCAACACGTTCCTGCGCTGCGACGTCGGCGTGGACGCGCGCGACAGCTGGCCGGCGAGCCCCACGCTCGTGCGCGGCAACCGCTTCATCGACTGCCGGACGGGCGTGGAGCTGAACGTCGCGGCCCCGGGCAGCGGGGCGAACGGCGTGCGGGTCGAGCGCAACCAGTTCCTCGGCAACGCGGAGGAGGGCCTCGTCTTCTCGGTCCTCGGCTCGTTCGGGCGCGTCGACGTCGTCGGCAACCGCGCCGTCGGCAACGGCGGTACGGGCATCGTCGGCACGGGCGCAGGGGTCGCGACGCTCACGCGCAACACCGCCTACCGCAACGGCGGCTACGGGATCGAGGTGTCCGGCGTCGTCGACGGCGGCGGGAACGCCGCAGCCGCGAACGCGTCGACCCCGCAGTGCATCGGGGTGGGCTGCGCCACCGGCCGCTGACGCCCCGACGACGCGCGGACGACGCGCGGACGACGCGCGGACGACGCGCCGCCGCCCGTCAGCCGTGGTGGTGCCCGTGCCTGCCGAGCGTCGTCTCCGGCGTCGCACCCGGGCGGGTCCACTGGGCGGCGGGGCGGCTCGTCGGGCCGAACGTGGGCGTGCCCTCGACGTCGGTGCGCCAGTACCAGCAGGGCTGGTGCCCCTCCGGCCAGCCCGCGGGGCTCTGCTGCCACGCCTCGCCGCGGCCGTAGGGCGTCATGTCCAGCAGGGCGAACGTGCCGACGCCGCCCTCGACGCCCCGGCCCGTGGTGTCGTAGGTGAGGAAGGTGCGGTCGCCCTCGCGCAGGTAGACGGCGAAGGTGCCCATCGGCCCGCCGATCGGCTCCGCCAGCCCGCGCACCGAGTACCAGGGCTGCGTGTAGCCCATGAAGTCCACGAACGGGGCGACCTCGTCCCACGGGCCTTCGGTGACGATGGCGAACGACACCCCCCGGGCGGCCAGGTACACGGCGTCGCGCAGGTGCCACGCGGTGAAGGTGCACCCCTCGCACTGGCCCTGGTGGGGCGTGTGGTCGTACCACATGTGCTTGTAGACGAGGAGCTCGTCGCGGCCGGCGAAGAGCTTCCGGAACGGCACGGGCCCGTCCGGTCCGACCACCTGCGTCGAGCCGTCGAACTCCAGCATGGGCAGCCGGCGTCGGGCCGCGGCCAGCTCGTCGCCCGCGCGCGTGTGCGCCTTCTCCTTGGCCAGCAGCTCGTCGCGGGCGGCCTGCCAGCTCTCCCGGTCGACGACGCGCGGTCGGCCGGGGAGCGCGGTCGGGTCGGTGGCGGGGTCGGTGAGCGGGGTCGTCATGGGAGCCTCCGGTGCGCGGTGGGGCGGGTGGGCGCGGCGCGTGCCACGCCTGTCGGAACAGACCGCGGAGCGGGCGGGAACTGATCGCCTGGTCCGCGGCCGGGCGCGACGCTGTCGGCCCGCGCTCGCGGGCCGGCGGCCTCGGCGCCCGGACTCCGTCGTCCGGTTGCCGACCTTCAGACCGTGAGAAATCGTTATCGACGTCCGCGGCGTGACCGGTCCAGATCGGTGCGCGCCCACCTGTCCGAGGCCGCCGGACCTGATCGGAGAGGAACAACGATGTCCCATCCACGAACCGCGACGCGCCTGGTCGCCGTCGCGGCAGCGGCGCTGACCGCCGTCGCCGTCTCCCTGCCTGCTGCCCAGGCCGCTCCCCGCGCGTCGACCCTGCGGCACGAGGCGCCGCGTGACCTCGAGATCGGCACCGCAGTCTGGGGTCAGCGCGACCTGCTGGACTACGACCGCAAGAACCCCACCGAGTTCCAGCGGATCCTGGCCGCCGAGTTCAGCTCGATCACGCCCGAGAACGACATGAAGTGGGCGGAGATCCACCCCGAGCCCGACGTCTACGACTTCTCCGGGGCCGACGCGGTCGTCGCGTTCGCCAAGGCCAACAACATGGAGGTCCGCGGGCACACGCTGCTGTGGCACAGCCAGAACCCCGAGTGGGTGACGCAGGCCGCCGCGACGTGGACTTGCGACGAGGCCCGCGCGGTCCTCGAGGACCACATCCGCACCGTCGTCGGCCGCTACGCCGGCGAGATCTACGAGTGGGACGTCGCCAACGAGATCTTCCAGGACGACTGGGACGCGGGCGGCGTGCGGCTGCGCACCGAGGCGAACCCGTTCCTCGCGGCGTGCGCGGACGACCCGGTCGCGCTCATCGGTGACGCGTTCCGCTGGGCGCACGAGGCCGACCCGCAGGCCGTGCTGTTCCTCAACGACTACAACGCCGAGGGCATCAACACCAAGACGAACGCCTACTACGCGCTCGCGCAGGAGCTCCTGGCCGACGGCGTGCCGCTGGGCGGTATGGGCTCGCAGGGTCACCTAAGCCTGCAGTACGGGTTCGACGACACCATCCAGGAGAACTTCGAGCGGTTCGCCGCCCTGGGCCTGAAGGTGGCCGTCACCGAGGCCGACGTCCGCATGCCGCTGGGCGAGGACGGCGAGCCGACCGCCGAGCAGATCGCGCTCCAGGCGGAGCGCTACGACGCGATGCTCGAGGCCTGCCTGAACGTGGCCGCCTGCACCAGCTTCACGGTCTGGGGCTTCGACGACGAGCGCTCCTGGGTGCCCTTCGTCTTCCCCGAGGGCTACGCGACGATCATGACCGGCGACTTCGAGAAGAAGCCGGCGTACGACGCGCTGCTCGAGACGCTCACCAACGCGACCCCGGGCATCTCCCCGCGCACCCCGCCGGGCCTGAACCGGTAGCCGCCACCCCCGAGCCGCAGCCGATGGCGCGTGGACCCCACCCGGGCCTGCGCGCCATCGGCGCGGCCACGTCGCGCCCGGCCGCTCCCGTGCATGATGGGCGACGTGTCCACCAGCGTCCGGTTCCGCCTGCTCGAGGTGCCCTACGACTCCGGCCACCGCGACGCGCGGCACGGCGCCGGCCCGGGCGCCCTCGTCGCCGCGGGAGCGGTCGAGCGACTCGGTGCCCGCGGGGCCGACGTCGCCCACGGCCGCGTC
>AXCX01000157.1 GCA_000767215.1 Actinotalea fermentans ATCC 43279 = JCM 9966 = DSM 3133 | reverse complement strand
GTGACCCGGCCGGGCCGTCCCCGCCGGCCGGTCGGCCGATCGCGAGGCGCGCCTGGCCGCGCGCGAGGAGGGCGGCGACGAGGCGCTCGCTCGCGAAGCTCACCGCGATGACCACCACGGTCCACGCGAGCACGTCCGCGCTGCTCAGCAGGAGCTTCCCCTGGTACATGCGCTCGCCGATGCTGCCCTCCGGCAGCCCGATGACCTCCGCAGCGACGCCCGCCTTCCACGCGAGCCCGACGCCGACGTGGCACGCCGTCGCGAAGTACGGCAGCACCGACGGGACGTCGATCGCGACGAACCGGCGCCACAGCGGGACGCGGAACACCTCGGCCATCTCCAGCAGCGCCCGGTCGCGCTGCCGGATGCCGCCGAGGACCGTGCCGTGCACGATCGGCAGCACCATGAGGAAGCTCGTCACGGCGGCGAGCCAGCTGCTCCCGGCCCAGATCAGCGCGAGCAGGATGAAGCTCACGACGGGCGCGGCCCGCACCGCCGTCATCGCGGGCGAGAGCACGGCGTCGACCACCCGCCAGGCGGCGGCCGCAGCGGCGGTCAGCGCGCCGACCGCGACGGCGGCGAGGAAGCCGACGGTGATCCGCGCGAGCGAGTAGCCCACGGTGGACCAGAACTCGCCGGTCACCACCAGCTCGGTCAGCCGGCTGCCGGTGGACGCGGGCGAGGCCAGCAGGAAGTCGTGCCCGACGGTGCTCGCGCCGAGCTGCCAGACCCCCAGCCAGAAGGCGAGGACGAGCAGGGGCCGGGCGACGCGTCGGACACGCTCGCCCGGCCGCCGGACCGGAGCCGGCCTACTGCTCGTAGTAGAAGTCATCGCCCGGCATGGTCCCACCGACGGACGCCGGATCGGCGTCGAACAGGACCTGGAGGTAGCCGGAGAACGTCGAGCGCAGCTCGGCGCCGTCGATGAAGGTGATGTGCGAGCCGGGGATCGCGGCCTGCGCGATCGGCGCCGCGGGCACGATGCCGGCGTCGACGATCAGCTGCGCGGCCTCCTCCGGGTTCGCGTTCGTGAACTCCGTGGACGCCTCGTAGTCCGCGAGGAACGCGGCCAGCGCCTGCGGGTGCTCCTCGGCGAACGCGGTCCGCACCACGACGACGCCGGTCACGAGCTGCGACCCGTCGTCGACGACGGCGTCCCACTCCTGCGTGAGGTCCAGGGCCGGGTGCACGGCGGGGTTCTGGGTGGTGACGACGGTGGCGAACGGCTGCGGCAGCATCGCGACGGCGCCGGGGGTCGAGGCGAGGACCGCGGCGACCTCGGTGTGCTCGCTGCGCCACTCGATGGTCACGTCGGCGCCCGGCGTCAGGCCGTTCGCCTCGAGGAGGAAGTTCAGGACGTACTCCGGCGACGCGCCCTTGCCCGAGGCGTAGATCGTCTTCCCGGCCAGGTCGTCGATGCTGTCGACGGTCTCGCCGTTCTCGAGGATGCCGAGCACGCCCAGGGTGTTGATCGCGGCGACCTGCACCTGGGCGCCGTCGTCGGTGAGCGTGCGGTTGTAGAGGACGGCGGCGAGGTTCGCCGGGATCAGGGCGACGTCGACCGCGCCCTGGCTGACCAGCGGCACCACCTCGTCGGGCGTGCCGTAGACGTTCACCTCGTAGTCCTGCTCGGTCTCGCCCGCGGCGGCGTCGCGCATGAGGTCGACCAGGCCCATCGTCGTCGGGCCCTTGAGGGAGGCGACGCGGACCGTGGTGGGCTCCTCGGCGGGGGCCGCGGTGGCGGTGTCCTCGACGGTGGCCGAGGCCGACGGCGTGGCCGCGGGTTCGGCCGAGTCGCTGCAGCCTGGCAGGAGTGCGGCGAGGGCGACGACGGCGGCAGTGGCCAGCACGCGGGTGGTGCGCGTCACGGGGACCTCCTCGAGGGCCGCCCGCGCGGACGTCCCGCGCGGGCGGCGATGTCCGGGCTTGCGGGCCCGTGATCATGGATAACCCCGCCCCGGACCGCTGGAATCGACCCTAGGGCCGCCGCGAGCCCCTGACCTCGGACTTCGGTCCCGTGGGAAAGGAAGAGCCGGGCCGGTCCACCCGACATGGACCGGCCCGGCTCTGACTCCACGCCTGCTCGCTCGCAGGCGGGAAGCGTGTCAGCCGCGGAAGGGCGCGTATGTGGTGTGCAGCAGGTCGTGCGCCACGTGGCTGTTCGGCTCGCCGTAGTACTCGTCGTAGAGCCGGAGGATGTCCGGGTTCTCCTGCGACTTGCGGTACTTGGAGAGCTTGTCGATCTCGACGAGCACCCGCTGGCGGGCGGCCATCTCGCCGACGCGGTCGGGCACCGGGTGGCCGGCACCGTTGATGCAGCCGCCGGGGCAGGCCATGACCTCGATGAGGTCGTAGCCGGGGTGCTCGCCGTTCTTCATCCGCTCCGCGATGGGGGCGACGTTGTTCAGGCCGGAGATGACGGCGACCTTCACCGTCGTCTCGCCGGCGACGATCGTCGCCTCCTTGAGGCCCTCGAAGCCGCGGACCTCCTCGAAGTCGAGGTCGTCCACCAGCGGGGTGCCGGTGAGCTTCTCGACGGCCATCCGCAGCGCGGCCTCGGCGACGCCGCCGGAGGCGCCGAACAGGACGCCCGCACCGGTGACGCGCTTGTACGGCTCGTCGAACGCGCCCGGCTCCACGTCCTTCGGCTCGAGGCGGAGCATCTGCACCATCTCGAGGAACTCGGTGGTCGTCAGGACGGCGTCGACGTCGCGGATCTCCTCCGGGGCGAACTCCGGCCGCGCGGCCTCGTACTTCTTGGCGAGGCACGGCACGATCGAGACGACGTACAGGTCGTCGAGGCTGATGCCCGCCTGCTGCGCGAAGTGGTTCTTCACCGTCGCGCCCATCATCTGCTGCGGGGACTTGCAGCTCGACAGGTGCGGGATGAGCTCGGGGTAGCGACGCTCGACGAGGTTGACCCAGCCCGGGCAGCACGAGGTGAACTGCGGCATCGTGCCGCCGTTCGTGACGCGGCCGAGGAACTCGGTGGTCTCCTCCATGATCGTCAGGTCCGCGGCGAACGAGAAGTCGAAGACCTTGTCGAAGCCGACCTTGCGCATGAGGCCCGCGATGAAGCCCGAGGCCTCCTCGACCGACAGGTCGTACTCGCTCGCGATGACCGTGCGGACGGCCGGGGCGACGAAGCCGACGACGACCTTCTTCGGGTCGTTCATCGCCGTGAAGACGTCGCCGCGCTCGCGCTTGTAGTCGAGCGCGCCGCACGGGCAGGCGCGGACGCACTGGCCGCAGGAGACGCAGTCGGTCTGGTCGAGCGGCAGCCCGTTGTGGGTGCCGACGGTGAGGCGCCCCTCGCTGAACTGGTACGCCAGGACCCCGACGCCCTCGATCTCCGCGCACGCCGCGACGCAGCGCCCGCAGGAGATGCACTTGTTGTTGTCGCGGACGATGAACGGGTGGTCCTCGATGATCGGCGTGTAGGGCCGCACGTGCAGCGTCGGTGCGAACTGCACGCCGTGGTCGGTGGCCTCGTTGCGCAGGGCGCAGTGGTTCTGCTTGGAGCAGCCGCACTCGAGGCAGCGGGCCGCCTCGGCCCGGGCCTGCTCCTCGGTGAGGCCGAGCTCGACCTCGATGAAGCTGTCGATGCGGTCGCCCGGGGGCAGGGCCGGCATGACGGCGCGGGCCAGGCGCGGGATGTCGTCGAACTCGGCCCGCGGGAGCTCCTCGTTGGTGCCCCGGCTGCAGCTGTAGTCCTCGTGCGACGGGCGCACGTAGCCGCGCATCACGAAGTCGTCGAGCGCCTTCGCCGCCCGGCGGCCGGCCGCGATGGCCTGGATGACCGTGGCCGGACCGGTCGCACAGTCACCACCGGCGAAGATGTTCAGCTCCGACGTCTGCATCGTCGTGCCGTCGATGTCGATGTCGCCCCACTTGTTCAGGCGCACCGGCAGGTCGTTGTAGAGGAACGTGGTGTCGGTCGTCTGGCCGATGGCGCCGATGACGTAGTCGGCCTCGATCGCGAAGTCGCTGCCCTCGACGACGACCGGACGGCGACGGCCGGACCGGTCGGGCTCGCCCAGCTCCATGCGCACGCAGTGGACCTGCTTGCGGCCGTTCTCGCCGGCGGTGATCTTCGTGGGCGCGGTGAGGAACACCATCTCGATGTTCTCGTGCAGCGCCTCCTCGATCTCGATCGGCTCGGCCGGCATCTCGGCCTGGGTGCGGCGGTAGACGAGCTTGACGTTCTTGGCGCCCATCCGCAGCGCGGTCCGCGCGCAGTCGATGGCGGTGTTGCCACCACCGACGACGACGACGGTCTCGCCGAGGTTGACCTTGGCGCCCTTGGTGACGTGGCGGAGGTAGTCGATGCCGAGCTCGACGCCCTCGAGGTGCTCGCCGTCGATCCGCATGGGCGAGGCGCGCCACGAGCCGATGGCCAGGTAGACGGCGTCGAAGTCGCGGCGCAGGTCCTCGAGGTGCAGCTGCGTGCCGAGGCTGATGCCGGTGACGATCTGGACGCCGAGCGCCTGGATGAAGGCGATCTCCTCGTCGAGGGTCGCCTTCGGCAGGCGGTACTCGGGGATGCCGTAGCGCATCATGCCGCCGGCGTGGTCCTGCTTCTCGAAGACCGTGACCTGGTGGCCGTTGATCGCGGCGTAGTACGCGGCCGACAGGCCGGACGGGCCGGCGCCGACGATGGCGATCCGCTTGCCCGTGGACTCGGCCAGGTGCGGCATCCACGGCGTCTCCTGCGCGCGGTCCCAGTCCGCCACGAAGCGCTTGACGTGGTTGATGTTGACCGGGTCCTCCACGAGGTTGCGGCGGCACTCGGCCTCGCAGGGGTGGGGGCACACGCGGCCGCAGGCCGACGGGAAGGGGTTGCGGTCCTTGATCACGCGCAACGCTGCGGCGTAGTTCCCGTCGGCGACGTGCTTGAGGTACGTCTGGATGTCGATGTTCGCCGGACAGGTCTGCACGCAGGGGGCGACGCAGTCGGCGTTGTGGTCGCACAGCAGCTGCTCGAGCCGGACCTTGCGGTAGTCCTCGAGGCGCGGGCTGTGGGTGGTGATGACCATGCCGGGCGTGATCGGCGTCGTGCACGCCTTGACGTCGCGGGGGTTCTCGCCGTCCTTGCTGACCTCGACGACGCACAGGCCGCAGTTGCCGTTGGACCGCTTGAGCCGGACGTCGTGGCACAGCGAGGGGATCTCGATGCCCTCCATGACCAGCGACTTGAGGATCGTCAGGTCGCCGAAGACCTGGATCTCGCGGTTGTTGACCGTGACGGGGATCCGGTCGTTCTCGTCCAGTGCGCGCACCTTGAAGTTCCTCCGTTGTCGGGCATGCGAGCACGGCTGGTGGGCGGACGTCCGCCAGCTCCCACGACGTCGAGGAAGCCTGGGCACCGAGGCCGGCTGATCACCACGGTAAGTTGCGCGCGGATCGCGGAATCCGGACTTCCGGCCCACGTCAGAGGCAATTCATGGGTGGAAAGGCGGGGCCCTTCCAGTTGCCTGAGGTGAGCCTTTCCTATCTCGTCTGAACGCCCGCGTTATTCGACGTTTTCAGCCGTTGCAAATTGCCCTCACTCCCGGCCACCGCGCGTCGGTAGCGCTCGCCCAGCAGCGCCACCTGCTCGACGAGCTCCGGGGGCTCGGTGACGTGGAACTCGAGCCCGAGCATCCCGATGTACACCGCGACGATCTCGACGCTGTCGCCGCCGGTGACCAGGACGCAGTGCTCGTCGTCCACCGGCTCGACCACGCCGACGGCGGGGTTGATGCGCGCCAGCACCTCCTCCGCGGAGGCGTCCACGGGAATGCGCGCGTGGACGCTCCAGCCGGAGAACGCGACCTCCCGCAGGACGAACGCCGCGTAGTCGCCGTCGGGCAGCGGCTGCGGCGCGAACCGCCGGCCGCCCGGGGTCCGTGGCCGCATCCAGTCCAGCCGGTAGGGCGCCCAGGACCCGTCACGGGCGTCACGGGCGACGACGTACCAGCGGCGCTGCCAGCTCACGAGGCGGTACGGCTCGACCTGCCGGACGTCGTCCCGGTAGTCGAAGCGCAGCTCCACCCGGTCGCGGATCGCAGCGGCGACCTCGGAGATCAGCTCCGGGTCGACGGCGGGGTCCTCGACGTTCGACCCGGTGTTCTCGGGGCCCGCCGTCACGGCGTCGCGCAGGGCGTTGACGCGTCGGCGCAGGGACGGCGGGAGGACGTGCTCGAGTTTCGCCAGTGCGCGCGCGCTCGTCTCCTCGATGCCGTTCCCGAGGAGGCGCTCGAGGACCTCCGCCGCCGGCTCGACCACACGCGCCTCCCCCAGGCGGCACCCGGGGACGGCTGGGAGTACGGCACGCCGACCGCCTACCTGCGCGACATGGTCGAGCGCTGGAAGGCGTTCGACTGGCGCGCCCAGGAGGCCCGGATGAACGCCGTGCCGAACTTCCTGACGGAGATCGACGGCCAGGCCGTCCACTTCGTCCACGTCCGCTCGCGGCACGAGGACGCGACGCCTCTGCTGCTCCTGCACACCTACCCCGGCTCGTTCGCGGAGTTCCTCGACATGATCGGCCCGCTCACCGATCCCGAGGCGCACGGCGGCCGGGCCGAGGACGCCTTCCACGTCGTCGTCCCGTCGATGCCCGGCTTCGGCTTCTCGACGCCGGTCACCGATGCCGGCTGGACGATGGCGCGCGTCGCCAGGGCCTACGACGCCCTCATGCGCAGGCTCGGGTACGCGTCGTACGGCACGCACGGGAGCGACGGGGGCGCGATGGTCTCCCGCGAGCTCGCCGTGGCGAACCCCGAGGGCTTCCTCGGCGCCCACGTGCTGCAGCTGTTCTCGTTCCCGTCCGGCGACCCGACCGAGTTCGAGGGTTTCGGGCCGAAGGAGTACGCGGCCCTGGAGTTCCTCGGCTGGTTCCAGTCGGTGGGTGGCTACAACGCGATGAACGGCACGCGGCCCCAGACCATCGCGGCGGCTCTGGCCGACTCGCCCGTCGGCCAGCTCGCCTACAGCGAGCTCCTCGAGAACTTCGGGAACGGGACGAGCCTCGTCTCGCCGGGGCAGGTGCTGACTCAGGTGTCGCTGTACTGGCTGACGAACACGATGGCGACCGCTGCTCGGTAACACTACGCCGAGCAGCACTCGGGCGCCGAGCCCCAGGTCAGCCACGGCCGGACCGGTGTGGCCGTCTTCGCCGACGACTTCCAGACCATCCGGCCCCTGGCTGAGCGGGACAACACGAACATCGTGCACTGGTCGGAGTTCGACCGGGGCGGCCACTTCGCGGCGCTCGAGGTCCCCGAGCTCCTCGTGGACGACCTGCGGGTCTTCTTCGCCCGGACGGCCTGACCCGGGTCTCTGCGGAGGATGCGTCGCGAGAACCGCGACGCGTCCTCCGCAGAGCCTGCGCGGGCGCAGGCTGAGGTGGCGCCGGGGCAGCGGGTCCGTGACCGGTGGTCGGACGCGCGGTGACCGAGGTGAACACTCGCCGAACGGTTGCCGAAAACCACCTCTGACCAGGCCATTCGTCCCGAGAGAGCCCCTACGTTGGCCGTCGTCCGCTTCCCCCGACCGAGAGCGAGCGATGTCCACGCCAGCCCTCGCCGCCGCCGCGCCCGCCCTGGGTGCCCCGGCGACCGCAGCACCCTCCCGCGCACGACGCGCGGCCCGCCCGGCCCTGCGCCCGGGCCAGCGCCGCCGTCGTCGGCGCGACGCCCTGACGTTCCTGGCCCTCGCCGGGCCGAACATCGCGCTGCTGCTCGTCTTCGTCTACCGGCCGCTCGCCGAGAGCCTGTACCTGTCCACGCTCCAGTGGAACCTCGGTTCCCCCGTCGCGCGGCTCGTCGGGCTCGAGAACTACCGCGAGCTGTTCACCGCCCCGGACGCCGCCCAGGTCTTCACGACGACGGGCGTCTTCACCGTCACCACCGTGGGCCTGTCGCTCGCGGGTGGCCTCGGCCTGGCGCTGGTGCTGAACCGGCGGCTGCCCGGGCGCTCGCTCGCCCGCACGGTGACGTTCGCGCCGTACGTGCTGTCGGGCTTCGCCGTCGGCATCCTGTGGCTGTTCATCTTCGACCCGCGCTACGGCCTGATGTCGGCGCTGCTCGGGTTCTTCGACGTCGCCTCGCCGCAGTGGTACACCGCCCAGCCGTGGCCGCTGGTCATGCTGGTCGTGGTCTACGTCTGGAAGAACGTCGGCTACGTCGCGCTCATCTACCTGGCCGGCCTGCAGGCCGTCCCGCAGGACCTGCGCGACGCCGCCGCACTCGACGGCGCGACGCCCGCCCGGACGTTCCGCTCGGTCGTCCTGCCGCTCCTCGGCCCGACGACGTTCTTCCTGCTCGTGACGATGCTGCTGGCCTCGATGCAGTCGTTCGACCTCATCAAGGCGATGACCAAGGGCGGCCCCCTCGGCAGCACCACGACGCTGATGTACCAGGTCTACACCGACGGGTTCGTCGACGGCCGGGCCGGGTACGCGTCGGCCGGGGCCACGGTCCTCTTCCTCATCCTGCTGGCCGTCACGGCGATCCAGCTGCGCGTCATCGAGCGGAAGGTCCACTACTCGTGAGCATCCAGGCCGCCCCCCGCCCCGTGCCCGACGGCGTCGTCGTGCCGCCCGCTGCCGGCACCGTCCCCGGCGCGCCCGGGTCGCCCGACGCCGTCGGGCGCGGTACCTCGCCCGAGCCCG
>AXCX01000017.1 GCA_000767215.1 Actinotalea fermentans ATCC 43279 = JCM 9966 = DSM 3133 | reverse complement strand
CTCCGGGGTCGAACGCCTGTTCGACCTCCATGATGGCACCCGCCTCCGACAGCCTGCGTACCGTTGGCCCCATGGCCCGCCGCGACCCGTCGTCCCGCCCCGCGCCGGGGCCTGCCCGCGGCCGGCGCGGTGGCCGTGCGGGCGGCGTCCTGCCGGAGGGCGAGGTGCCCGTCAGCACGGGCACCGTGCGCCTGCAGCGCGAAGCCGGCAGCGACCAGGTGACGGTGTACCTCAACGGCGTCCCGAGCTCGTCGCTGGACCTCGCCGAACCGCGGTGGCTGGAGTTCGAGTACATGCAGCAGATGGCCGCGGTCGTCGACACGCTGCCCCCGGGTCCGCTCGACGCCGTGCACCTGGGCGCTGCGGCCTGCGCCCTGCCCCGCTGGCTCGACGCCACGCGCCCCGGGTCCCGCCAGCTCGCCGTGGACGTGGACGCCGAGCTCGTGCGGCTCGTCCGCGAGTGGTTCGACCTGCCCCGCTCCCCGCGGCTTCGCCTGCGCGTCCAGGACGCCCGCGCCGCCGTCGCCTCGCTGCCCGACGCGAGCCAGGACGTCGTCGTGCGCGACGTCTTCGCCGGGACCACGACGCCGGCCGAGCTGACGACGCTGGAGTTCGCGACCGACGTCGCCCGCGTGCTGCGACCTGGCGGGGTCTACCTGGCCAACTGCGCCGACCGCCCGCCGCTGACCCTCGCCAGGGCCGAGGCGGCCACGCTGCGCCGGGCCATGGGGGACGTCGCGATCGTGGCCGAGCCCGGGGTCCTGCGCGGGCGGCGCTACGGCAACGTGGTCCTCGTCGCCGTCCCGGCGCGCGACGCCGGTCCGGGTCTCGACGGTCCTGGGCTCGCGCGGGCGCTGCGGTCGCTCGCCGTCCCCGCCCGGCTCGTGCACGGCGACGAGCTGACCGGGCTGGTCGCGGGATCGGCCGCGCTGCGCGACCCGCCCGCGCACGGGTGAGGAGACGACGAAGGCCGCGCCGTGACGGCGCGGCCTTCGTCGTACGACCTTGTCAGACCGGGCGGACGCTCTCCGCCTGCGGGCCCTTGGGCCCCTGGGTGATCTCGAACTCGACCCGCTGGCCCTCCTCGAGGGTCTTGTAGCCGGACACGTCGATCGCCGAGTAGTGGACGAAGACGTCAGCGCCGCCACCGTCCTGGGCGATGAAGCCGTAGCCCTTCTCCGCGTTGAACCACTTCACGGAACCCTGCGCCATGCTGTGCCTGTCCTTCTGTCCATCCGGGGACGTCATGACCGAACCCTGTGCCCGGTCCAGTGCCGCAATGCCACGTCCCGCGTCCTGCTCCGACCGACCTACGACGAGGTCACGACGGGGGCCCGGACGGCCCGAGGGCCCTGCTGGTCACTGCAACAGGCGCAAGCATGGCACGGTGACCTGGCGCGGCGCCACAGGTCGTGATCATCGGTTCGACCGTCCCACCTGGGCAAGGACGGGTCCGCGGCCCCGCCCGGGGCAGCCCGCGCCCGGCCCCGCCGGGCCCCGTCACGGACGAGCGCGCCGCCGTGCCACGACCTCCCGGACCGGCGGCACCACCACGCCGTCCTCGGCCATCGTCCGCCGGGTCCGGCGTCGGGTGACGAGCACTCCCCCGACACAGACCAGCCACGGCACCGCCTGCACGGCGAAGGCGACCCGGAAGTCGTCGACGCTCCACTGCCTCCCGTCCGCCACGAGGTCCAGCACGACGCCCACGGCGAGCACGCTCACGACGGCCGTCGAGAAGCCGCCGACGTTGACCAGACCGGACGCGGTCCCGAGGCGCCCGCTCGGGTTGAAGGTGCGGGCGTAGTCGAAGCCGATGGCCGACGTCGGGCCACCGATGCCGATGACGACCACCAGCACGGCGAGGAGCCACACCGGGCTGCGGCCGGGGTGGCTCAGCACGGCCGCCCACGCGAGCGCGACGGCGACGCCCACCGCCAGCACCATCCACGAGCGGCGCAGCGGGTGGCGACCCGTCAGCACCCCGATCACGGGCCCGGTCACGACGGCGGCCACGACGGCCAGGCTCATGAGCCCGCCGGCCGCGCTCGCCGACAGACCCTGCGCCACGAGGAACGGGAAGCCCCACAGCAGCAGGAAGACCGCGAGCGGGAACGTCCCCAGGGCGTGCGACCAGAACCCGAGCCAGGTCCCGGACGTCGTCACCGCGCCGCGCAGGCTGGCCCGCAACGTCCCGCCCGCGGCGGAACCGGCGTCGGGCCCGTCGCGCACCACGGCCCAGGCGAGCAGGGCCGCGAGCGCACCGACCGCGCCGAGCCCGACGAACGTGTGCTCCCAGGTCTGGTGCTGGAGCACGGCCACGAGCGGCACGGACGCCGTGAGCTGGCCCAGGTGCCCCGCCATGCCCGTGAGCTGGGTGAACAGCGGCACCCTGCGCGCGGGGAACCACAGGGCCACGAGACGGACCACCGAGATGAAGGTCGCCGCGTCGCCCGCGCCGATGAGCACCCGGGCGACGTACGCCGTCGGGAGGTCGCCGGCGACGCCCAGCAGGACCTGGCCCGTCCCCATGACGGCGGCGCCGCCCGCGATGAGGGCACGCGAGCCGAACCTGTCCAGGAGGACGCCGACCGGGACCTGCAGGCCCGCGTAGACCGCCAGCTGGACCACCACGAACGTCGACAGGACCGCGGCGCCCACGTCGAACCGCTCGACGGCCTGCGGGCCGGCCACGCCGAGCGAGGCCCGGTGCAGCACCGCGACCGCGTAGGCGACGACCGCAGCGCCCCAGACCACCGGGCCGGACGCGAGAAGGTGGCGCAGCCGGGCGACCGGAGACCCCCGTCTCGCGGTCACAGCCGGATGCCCGCCGACGACGGCGCCCGACACGTCCGGCTGTTCACGCCCTCACGCTAGCCGGGGGCAGGACGCTCAGGCCTCCTCGGACCCGTCCTGCTCGGCGAGGAAGCGCTCGAACTCGGCCCCGATCTCGTCCGCCGTCGGCAGCTGCGTCGACTCGGCGAGGAGCCCGACCCGGCCGAGCGACCGCGAGAGACCGTCGTACTGCTCCTCCAGCGCCCGCACGACGGCGGCGACCTCGGGGGCGTCCGCCATCTGCTGCGCCACGGCCTCGAGCGCCTCGGCGGCGGCGTCCGCGAGCGCGAGCGGGTCGAGGGCGAGCCCGGTGACCTCCTCCACGTGCTCCAGCGCGGTCCGCGCAGCGGGCGGGAACGACGACTGTGCGAGGTAGTGCGGCACGTGCACGCCGACCGCGCCGGCGTCGTGGCCCCAGCGACCGAGCCGGTACTCCAGGAGCGACGCGGCCGAGCCGGGGACCTGCACCGTGCCGAACCAGCTCGTCGGGCCCGTCAGCTCCCGGCGCGTGCCGTGCCGCGTCGCGCCCAGCGGTCGGGTGTGCGGGACGCCCATCGGGATCCCGTGCATGCCCATCACCAGGCGGACGCCGAACATCTCGACGACCTGACGCACGGCGGCGGCGAACCGCTCCCACTGCACGTCCGGCTCCAGGCCGTGCATCAGCAGGAAGGGCTGCCCGGCGGCGTCGCGCATGAGGTCGACCACCAGCTGCGGCTGGTCGTACTCGCGCCAACGCCACACGTCGAACGTCATGGCCGGCCGCCGCGCCCGGTAGTCCACGAGCTGGTCGGTGTCGAAGGTCACCAGGCGTCGGCCGGCGAAGCGCTCGAGCAGGTGCTCGGTCGCCACCTCGCCCGCGCCGCCGGCGTCGATGAAGCCGCGCATGGCGTGCAGCAGGACGAGGCCGTCCTCGGGTGCAGCGGTCGCCAGCTCGGCCGCCGTCTCCTCCTCGACCTCGAAGAGGTCTCGCGGGTCGCTCGTCACGGTGTGCTCCTCTGCGTCGTCTGCAGGGTGCAACGCCGTGAGCGGGGCCGAGAATTCCTGGCTCGCGCCGTGCGTGCTGACCGGCGCGGACGGCTCACCGCGCGGGCAGCCGGACGACCTGGACGAAGAAGTCGTCGATCTGCCGGACGACGTCGATGAACCGCTCGAAGTCGACGGGCTTCGTGACGTACGCGTTGGCGTGCAGCGCGTACGAACGAAGGACGTCCTCCTCGGCCTCCGACGTCGTCAGCACGACGACCGGGATGCTCCGCAGCGCGTCGTCGCCCTTCATCGCCGCCAGCACCTCGCGGCCGTCCATGCGCGGCAGGTTCAGGTCGAGCAGCACGAGGTCCGGGGTGGGCGCGTCCGCGTACGGCCCCTCCTTGCGCAGGTACGCCATCGCGCTCTCGCCGTCGCTGACCACCGCCAGCCGGTTGGCGACCTTGTTCTCCTCGAAGGCCTCGCGCGTCATCAGCACGTCGCCCGGGTCGTCCTCCACCAGCAGGACGTCGATCTCCTTGCGCTCAGTCATCGTGCGGGCCCTCCTGCGCGTGGTCGCCACCGAGGTCGGTGTCCGGGACGACGGTGGTCCCCGGGGCGGGCGCCGCGGGGAGAGTCCAGCGGACGACGCTACCCTCACCGACCGCCTGGTCCACCCAGATGTCGCCGCCGTGGTACTCGACGATCTTCTTGCACAGCGCGAGCCCGATCCCGGTGCCCTCGTAGACCTCCTTGGCGTGCAGCCGCTGGAAGATCACGAACACCCGCTCGGCGTACTGCGGGTCGATGCCGATGCCGTTGTCCCGGCAGGAGAACTGCCACACGTCCCCCACCCGCTCGGCCTCGAGCCGCACGACGGGCGGCACCCCGGGCCGGCGGAACTTCACGGCGTTGCCGACGAGGTTGGCCACGAGCTGGACGAGCAGCGGCGCCTCGCCCCGCACGGTCGGGAGCTCACCCGCGGTCACCTGCGCGCCCGTCTCCTCCACCAGCGGGCCCAGGTCGGCGACGACCTGGTCGACGACGGCGCGCATGTCCACGTCGGTGACCTCCGTGCCGATGCGCCCGACGCGCGAGAAGCCGAGGAGGTCGTTGATGAGCCGCTGCATCCGCTTGGCGCCGTCGACGGCGAAGTCGATGTACTGGTCCGCGCGCTCGTCCAGCTGCCCCCGGTAGCGCGAGGACAGCAGCTGCGTGAAGCTCGCGACCTTGCGCAGGGGCTCCTGCAGGTCGTGCGAGGCGACGTAGGCGAACTGCTCCAGGTCGCGGTTGGACCGGCGGAGCTCCTCCGCCTGCTCCTCGAGCGCGGCGTGCGAGGCCTCCAGCTCTTCGCGCGCGCGGGCCGACTCGTCCAGCAGCACGACGAGCCGCTCGCGCATGAGCTCCACGTCGCCGGCCAGGTCGCCCACCTCGCCGGGGCCGGTGACGTCGACCCGGTGGTGCACGTCGCCCCCGGCCACGACCCGGGCCTCGCTGGCGAGCGCCGCGAGCGGGTCGGTCACCCATCGCCGGAGCGAGACCCACAGCGCGACACCCGCCGCCGCCGCGCCGGCCACGAGCAGCCCGGACGCGACCGACGTCACGCCGATCCACTGGCGCAGCTGGTCGTTGGCGTCCTCGCGCGCCTCGCGGACGGCCGTCGTGTACTCGTCGAGCACGTCCTCGAGCGCCGCGAACGCCGCGTCCTCCGCGCGCAGGTCGGCGGGGTCGACCGCCGACGGACCCGCCTCCTGCACGACGGCGACGAGCGGTTGCACGTGCCCGCCGTACCAGGTGTCCAGCGCGGCCGTCGCCGCGGCCCGGAGCCGCAGCACCGGGTGGTCCGCGCCCAGCTCGCGGGCCAGCTCGGCGCCGACGTCGACCTCGGGCTCGGGCGACTCGGCGATCCGGTCGAGCACGTCCAGGGTGGAGGCGTTGCCGGTCGCCAGGTAGGAGTCGATCGCGGCCTCGGCGTCGAGCAGGAGGATGTGCCCGGCGTCGACCTCCGTGACCGCCCGGAAGTACGTGCCGGTGATCGCGTCCTGCCGGTCGCGCATGACGACGAGCGCCGTCCCCGCGACACCGGCGAGCACGCCGAGGGCGACCCCGCCGGCGACGAGCGCCGTGCCGAGCCGGCGCCGCAGCGATCTCCCGTCGCGCACGCTCGTGGGGGCCGTCACGCCGCCCACCCGGCCCACCCGACGACCACCAGCGCGGCGTCGTCCACCAGGTGGCCGCCGTGCCGCGCGGTGACGGCCTCCAGCACCCGGTCGACGACGTCGCCCGCGGGCTGCCCGGCGTCCGCGAGCAGCGCCTGCGCGACGATCTCCCGCAGGCCGTCCTCCCCGAGGCGCTGCCGACCGCCGTCGACCGTCGGCTCGACCAGCCCGTCGGTGAACAGGAGCACCCGCCACGCGTCGTCGAGCTCGACCCGCGCGGGCGACCAGCCGCCCGGCACCGGCACACCGAGCGCGCGACCGCGGTGCGTCGCGGGCAGCGGGACGACGGGCGGCCCCGCGAGGAACGGCGTCGGGTGGCCGCACAGGTACAGGTCGAGGCTGCGCCGGTCCTTGGCCACCTCCACCATGACCAGGGTCGCGAAGATCTCGGGCCGCGCGCGCTCGGCCAGGAGCACCCGCTCGACGACGTCGAGCACGACCGGCGCGTCGAGCCCGGCGAGCACCCCGGTGCGCCAGGCCGTCCGCAGCGTCGCGCCCAGCGCCGCCTCGTCCGGGCCGTGCCCGGCGACGTCGCCCACCACGGCGAGCACCACGCCGTCGTCCCGCTCGACGACGTCGTAGAAGTCCCCACCGAGCAGCCCGTCGCGCCCGGCGCGGTACCCGACGTCGACCTCCAGGCGGTCGTCCTCGACGGCCGGGCGCGGCAGCAGCGCGCGCTCCAGACGGCTCGTCTCGTACTGACGCAGCTCGGCCCGGTAGAGCTCGCGCTCGGCGAGCTCGAAGCGGCGGCGCTGGATGGCGTACCGGACGGCCCGGTGCAGCAGCTCCGGGTCGACCTCGCCCTTGACGAGGTAGTCCTGGGCGCCGGCGGCCACCGCCCGCAGGCCCTGCCCCGTGCCGGCGTGCCCCGTGAGCACGATCACGGCCGCGGACCCGGGCCGCCGCAGCAGCGCCTCCAGCGCCTCGAGGCCGGCCATCCCCGGCAGGCCCAGGTCCAGCAGCACGCAGTCCACGTCCAGCCACATCGGGACGTCGTCCATGGTGCGCACGTGGCGCAGGTCGACCGCAGCGCCGGAGTCCGCGAAGAGCTCGCGCACGAGCAGGGCGTCGCCGTCGTCGTCCTCGACCAGCAGCACCGAGACCGGCTTCGGCTGAACCTCGTGGTAGGGCACGGTCCACCTTTCGACGACGCGGGCCGATCCTAGGGTCGCGCCCGCAGCGGCGCGCGTCGAGCGTGCCCGGCAGGGCCGGACGGGTGAACCGTGCCCTGCGACGAGCCCGCACCCCGGACGGCACCCCACGTGGGGGCGTCCGAGGCGGATAATGGACGGCCGGTCGCGCGGGCGACCGCGGGAGGGAGCGGGGTGCGGGCAGAACAGCTGCGCGAGGAGCAGGACGCCGTCGACCGCCGGTACGCCCGTCTGGACGACCTGCGGGCCCAGACGGCGGACCGGCTGCGGCGCACCAGAAGGGTCGGTCCGAGCGGCTCGCCGCAGAACCGGTCCGAGCGGGACGCCTTCGCGACGCTCTACGAGGACCGCCTCGCCCAGCTCGACGCCGTGGAGCAGCGCCTCACCTTCGGCCGGCTGGACATGGCGGACGGCAGCACCCGTTACGTCGGGCGCATCGGACTCACCGACCCCGACCACACCGTGCTGCTCACCGACTGGCGGGCGCCCGCGGCCCAGCCGTTCTACCGCGCCACCGCCGCCCAGGCCGACGGCGTGCGGCGGCGTCGCCACCTCGTCACCCGCGGGCGGGTCGTCACCGGGCTCGAGGACGAGGTGCTCGACCTCGACGCGGTGGCGTCGGGCGAGACCGATGCCACCACGCTCGCGGGTGAGGGTGCCCTCCTCGCCGCGCTGGCCGGCGCCCGGACCGGCCGCATGGGCGACATCGTGGCGACGATCCAGGCCGAGCAGGACGCGATCATCCGCTCCGACCTCACCGGCGCCCTGGTGGTGCAGGGCGGGCCCGGGACCGGCAAGACCGCCGTCGCGCTGCACCGCGCGGCCTACCTCCTCTACGCGCACCGGCGCACGCTCGAGCGGTCGGGCGTGCTCCTGGTGGGGCCCAGCCGCGTCTTCCTGCGCTACATCGACCAGGTCCTGCCGTCGCTCGGCGAGACGGGCGTCGTCACGGCCACCGTCGCCGAGCTGTTCCCGGGCGTCCGGGCCGACGGCGTCGAGCCGGACGCGGTCGCCGAGATCAAGGGCCGCGACGTGTGGCGGCAGATCCTGGCGCGCGCGGTCCGGCAACGGCAGGGCGTGCGCCTGCCCGCACGCGAGGTGACGCTCGACGGGCACCTCGTCACGGTCGACCCCCGCGACGTCGCCGACGCCGCCGCGCGGGCCCGACGCACGGGCCAGCCGCACAACCTCGCGCGCGCCACCTTCGTCCGGGACATGCTGGGCCGGCTCGCGCAGCAGTACGTCACCCAGCTCGCCTTCCCCGTGCCGCCCGACGAGCGCGGCGAGGTGGTCGAGGACCTGCGCACGACGCGGGAGGTGCGGATCGCGCTCAACCTGGCCTGGATGCCGCTGACGCCGCAGGGCCTGCTCGAGTCCCTGTACACCCGCCCCGAGCGTCTCGCGGCGGCCGCCCCGGAGCTCACGGACGCCGAGCGCGCGGCACTCGCCCGGCCGGCGGGCTCGGCGTGGACGCCCGCCGACGTCCCGCTCCTGGACGAGGCCGCGGAGCTCCTCGGGGAGGACGACCAGGCCGAGCGCGCGCAGGCCGCCGAGGACGCCCGTCGGCGCCAGGCCGAGCTGGAGTACGCGCGGGACGTCCTGACCACCTCAGGCGCCGGGGCCCTGGTCAGCGCCGAGGTGCTGGTCGACCGGTTCGCCCACTCCGGCCCGCTGCTCACCACCGCCGAGCGCGCGGCCGCCGACCGCACCTGGACCTACGGGCACGTGATCGTGGACGAGGCGCAGGAGCTGTCCGCGATGGCCTGGCGGATGCTCGTGCGCCGCGTGCCGACCCGCTCGATGACGATCGCGGGCGACCTCGCCCAGACGTCGTCGGCGGCCGGGGCCAGGGCGTGGGGGGCGATGCTCGCACCGGTGCTCGGTCCGTCGTGGCGCCTGGCGGAGCTCACCGTCAACTACCGGACGCCCGCCGAGGTCGCCGACACCGCGCAGGAGGTCGCACGGGCCGCCCACCTGCCGACGAGCCCGTTGACGTCGGCCCGCCGCGTGCCGGGTTCCCTCGTCGTGGACCGCGTGGCCGACCTCACGGCCGGCGTGGTCGCCCACGCCCGGGCCGCGCTCGCCGAGCTCGGCACGAACGACGAGGGTGCGGGGCGCGTCGCCGTCATCGCCGCGCCGGCGCGCGTGAACGCGCTGCACGAGGCGCTGCGGGGGACGGACCTGGCGGACGACCTGAACGGCGGGTCGTTCCTGGACGCCCGGCTGGCGGTCCTGGGGCCGCGCGCGGCCAAGGGCCTGGAGTTCGACGCCGTCGTCCTCGCCGAGCCGGCCGAGGTCGCGCGCGAGGGCGGGGTCGGCGACCTGTACGTCGCGATGACCCGGCCGACGCGGGCCCTGCACGTCGTGGCCGCGGGCGAGCTGCCCGAGGGCCTCGCGCCGGCGACCGGGCCCGGTCAGTCCTCGCAGGCCACCTGACCGACCTGCGCGAGGCCCGCGAGGTCACCGGGGCCGAGGTCCGTGCGGCTCGCGCTCACGGGGTACATGAGCTCGGTCGGGTCGTCCACGTGGTCGAGCCCGAGCACGTGGGCGAGCTCGTGCACGACCAGCGCGCGCGCCCGGTCGTGCCCGCCCGGCTCGCGGAGCATCGCCCCCAGGTCCGCGGCGTCGAGCACGACGCGCCCGGCAGCGAGCCACTGCCCGGTGCCGTCGGCGCCCGGCACGGCCGCCGACCCGCCGACACCGGCCACCTCCCCGGCCAGCTCCGGGATGGTCGCCTCGTCCGACCACGCGACGAGGACGGGCGCCCAGGAGTCGCCGTAGCGCTCCGGCTGGATGAGCGCGCGCTCGACGGCGGGCTCCTCGTCGGTCGTCCCCGCGTACTCCAGGACCAGTCCGGAGGCCGCGCCGACGACCGCGGCGGCCTCGTCGATGACCGCCTGCCCACCGGCCGGCATCCCGTCCGGACGCACGACGTAGCGCACGGGCCGGCACGGGTCGTAGCCCACCGGTCCGCCGAGCTCGTCGGTGTGCAGGAACGCGTACGCGCCGTCGGTCGTCACCGGGACGGCCGGGCGCAGCCGCCCGGCCGAGGGGGCCGGGTCCGGGATCCCCAGGGCACGGCCGTCGATCTCGACGTAGGCCCGGGGCTCGAACCAGTCGCGCCAGGAGAACCCGGCCACCACCGCCCCGACGACGGCGAGGCCCACGACGGTGCCGAGCACCAGCAGCGCGCCCGCCGCACCCGGCCGACGGCGCCGCGCCCGCCGGGCGAACCGGGCCGCCTCGCGGTCCATCCGACGCACGACGCGCCGCGAGCGTCGTTCCTCGCGGGCGTCGGCGTCCATCGGTCCAGTCTCGCGCCAGGGCCGTGCGCTCGCGTGGGACCGGGCCAGATTCACCCGCCCGGCACCGGGGGCATCGTCCGCCAGCCGGTCGCGGTTCCCACCGCGGACGCGACCGGGCCACGATAGGCAGGTGCTACGTGCCCTCCTCCTCGAGAACCTCCACCCGCTCGCGACCACCATCCTCGAGTCGGACGGTACCCAGGTGACCTCGCGCACCGGTGCCCTCGACGAGGACGAGCTCATCGCGGCGCTCGACGGCGTCCAGCTGCTCGGCATCCGGTCCAAGACGCAGGTGACCGAGCGCGTGCTCGACGCCGCGCCCGACCTGCTCGCCGTCGGCGCGTACTGCATCGGCACCAACCAGATCGACCTGCGTGCGGCGTCACGCCGGGGTGTGGCGGTGTTCAACGCCCCGTTCTCGAACACGCGGTCGGTGGTCGAGCTCGCCCTGGCCGAGATCATCGCCCTGGCCCGCCGCCTCACGGAGCGGGACAAGGCGCTCCACGACGGCGTCTGGGACAAGACCGCCGAGGGGGCCCACGAGGTGCGGGGCCGCGTCCTCGGCATCGTCGGCTACGGGAACATCGGCACCCAGCTCTCGGTGCTCGCGGAGAACCTGGGCATGTCCGTGGTGTTCTACGACACCCAGGAGAAGCTCGCGCTCGGCAACGCCCGGCGCATGGGCTCCCTCGACGAGCTGCTCGAGGTCGCCGACACCGTGACGCTGCACGTCGACGGCCGCCCGGGCAACGCGGGCCTGTTCGGCGCCGAGCAGTTCGCCCGGATGAAGCGGCGCGCCATCTTCCTGAACCTGTCGCGGGGCTTCGTGGTCGACTACGGCGCGCTGCGGGACGCGGTCGTCTCGGGTCACGTGGCGGGCGCGGCCGTGGACGTCTTCCCGGAGGAGCCGAAGCGCCGGGGCGATGCGTTCGCCTCCGAGCTGCGCGGCCTGCCCAACGTCATCCTCACCCCGCACATCGGTGGCTCGACGCTCGAGGCGCAGGAGGCCATCGGCCAGTTCGTCTCGAACAAGCTGCGCGACTACATCGCCAACGGCTCGACCACGCTCAGCGTCAACCTGCCGAACCTCGCGCTGGACGCCCGGACCGGCGCCCACCGGCTCGCGCACCTGCACCAGAACACGCCCGGCGTGCTGGCAGGCATCAACAAGTCGCTCGCCGAGCACGGTGTGAACATCGAGGGCCAGCTGCTCTCGACGCGCGGCGAGGTCGGCTACGTGGTCACCGACATCGCGTCGGGTCTGCAGCCCGAGGTGCGGGAGATGCTCCTCGCGATGCCGCAGACCATCCGGCTGCGTTCGCTGTCCTGAGCACGGCCGTGCTCAGCCCGTCTTGCGACGGAAGGTCCGCCGGCCACCGCCGGTGACCTCGGGGCCGTGCACGCTGCCGTCGGCGTCGCGAGCGTCGGCGCTGCGGTGCGCGGCCTGCTTCTTGCGCTCGAGAGCCTCGCGGAACTTGGCCTTCGCGTCCTCGGACGCCGCGGGTGCGCGATCTCGGTCACCAGTCATGGTCGTTCCTCTCGTCCGCGGTCGGGCCGCTCGCCCAGTCTGCCGCCAGGGGGCTGCGGGAGCCAGCGCATTCGGCGCGTCGCGGCCGCTCAAGGGCCCCGCCGACCGCTCCCCTACGGCGTCGTAGGTTACGCACCCGTAGGTCTACGATGATCCGGTGACGCTCGCTGACCGACCGTGGCTGGGCGCCTACGCGCCCGGCGTGCCCGCCGACCTCGAACCGCTCGACGAGCCGCTCACCGCTGCGCTCGAGAGGTCCGCCGCTGCGCACCCCTCACGGGTGGCCCTGGACTTCATGGGTGCCGTGACCACGTACGACACGCTGTGGCGCCGCGTCCAGCACGCAGCCGAGGCCCTGCGGGAGATCGGCGTGCGCAAGGGCGACCGCGTCGCGCTCGTGCTGCCCAACTGCGCGACGCACGTCGTCGCCTTCTACGCGGTGCTGCGGCTCGGCGCCGTCGTGGTCGAGCACAACCCCACCTACTCCGCCGACGAGCTCGCGCACCAGCTGGCCGACAGCGGGGCCACGACCGCCGTCGTCTGGGAGGTGGCCGCCGCCGCCGTGCTCGCCGCACAGCCGCGCACGCAGGTACGGACGGTCGTCGTGGTGGACCTCACGCGCGACCTTCCCTCCGCCAAGCGCGCCGCCCTGCACCTGCCCGTCCCGGCGGCTCGCAAGCTCCGCTCGGCGATGCGCGCTCCCCTCGCCGCGGGCGCCCACGTGCTCCGCTGGCACCGGCTGGTCTCCGCCGCTCGCGCGCTCCCCGCGGATCACCCGCACCCCACGGCCGAGGACATCGCGCTGCTGCAGTACACCGGCGGGACGACGGGCGTCCCGAAGGGCGCCATCCTGCGGCACCGGAACCTCGTGGCGAACGCAGCCCAGGGGGCGGCGTGGACCCAGCACCGCGAGGCGGAGGAGACGATCGGCGCAGCGCTGCCGTTCTTCCACGCCTTCGGCATGACGCTCTGCCTGACGTACGCGATCCGCATCGCGGCGACCGTCGTGGTCTTCCCCAAGTTCGACGTCGACCAGGTGCTCGCGGCCCAGCGCCGTCGCCCGCTGACGTTCTTCCCCGGCGTCCCGCCGATGTTCGAGCGGCTCGCCACGGCGGCGAAGGCGCAGGGCGTGGACATGACGAGCTGCCGGCACGCGATCTCCGGCGCCATGAGCCTGCCCACCGAGACGGCGCGCGCCTGGGAGGAGGTCACGGGCGGGATCCTCGTCGAGGGGTACGGCCTCACCGAGACCTCCCCCGTGATCCTCGGCAACCCCATGTCGCCGGATCGGCGCCCCGGCTACCTCGGGATCCCGTTCCCCTCGAGCCGCATGCGCGTCGTCGACCCGGACGACCCCACCGTGGAGGTTCCTCCGGGCGAGCGCGGCGAGCTGCTCGTCGCCGGACCCCAGGTCTTCGACGGCTACTGGGAGCACCCCGCGGACACCGCGGCCGTCCTTCTCGAGATCGACGGCCGGACCTGGCTGCGGACGGGCGACATCGTCGTGGTCGAGGAGGCGGGCTTCGTGCGCCTCGTCGACCGCATCAAGGAGGTCATCATCACCGGCGGGTTCAACGTGTACCCGTCCCAGGTCGAGGACCTCCTGCGCGAGATGCCGGAGATCGGCGACGTCGCCGTCGTCGGCATCCCCGGCGGCGGAGACCTCGGCGAGAAGGTGGTGGCCGCCATCGTGCTCGCCGAGGGGGTCACGAAGGTCGAGCTCTCGGCGGTGCGCGCCTGGAGCGAGCAGCGGCTGGCGCGCTACGCGCACCCGCGCGACCTCGTCATCGTGCCCGAGCTGCCGCGCTCGCAGATCGGCAAGGTGCTGCGCCGCGTCGTGCGCGAGCAGATCGTCAGCCGCGGCTGAGCGCGTCCTCGCCGCCCGTCACGGGTCCGGTCACGGGCTCGTCTCCCGGGGGCTCGACCGACGCGTCGTCCCCGGACGCCGCTCGCTCGGCGCGCAGCGCCGTGATCGCGGCCTCGAAGTCCTCGAGCGACTCGAAGGCCTGGTAGACGCTCGCGAAGCGCAGGTACGCGACCTCGTCCAGCTCGCGCAGCGGGCCGAGGATGGCCAGGCCGATCTCGTGCGCGTCCAGCTCCGCGCTCCCCGTGCTCCGCAGCGTCTCCTCGACGCGGTGCGCGAGGAGTGCAAGGTCGTCCTCGCTCACGGGCCTGCCCTGGCAGGCCTTCCGCACCCCGGTGACGATCTTCTCCCGGCTGAACGGCTCGACGACGCCCGACCGCTTCACCACCGACAGGCTCGCGGTCTCGACCGTGGTGAACCGCCGGTGGCACTCGGGGCACTGCCGACGCCGGCGGATCGACGCGCCGTCGTCCGAGGTGCGCGAGTCGACGACGCGCGAGTCGGGGTGTCGGCAGAACGGGCAGTGCACGCGGACCTCCTGGGTCGCCACGCGGGCACCGGCTGACCGGTGCCCGGCGGGTGCCGGACGGGCGGCGCTCACGCTACGCAGGCCCCCATGCACACGCAAGGCGCGCCCGGAGGCGTGCCGACTCAGCTCTCGGCCGGCAGGAGGATCTGCTGACCCGCGGTCAGGCCGGCACCGGGCAGGTCGTTGAGGTTCACGAGGTGGTCCACGACGTCCCGCAGGTCCTGTCCGGGCGCGGCGATGCCGGAGGCGATGTCCCAGAGGGTCTCGCCCGACCGCACGGTGTAGGTCTCGACGGGGACGCCAGGGCTCGGCGTGCCGGCGTTCGCGACCTGGTTGCCCAGCATGCCGACCAGACCCAGACCCAGCGCGAGGAGGAACACCGTGACCCTCCCCCGACGCGTCAGCCGAAGCGGCGCATCGGCCGCCGTGCCCGTGGACCGCGGCGCGGCAGCAAGCCTCGTCCCCCGCGGGAGGTCCGCAGCGATCGCGCTCATCTCGTCTCCTCGGTCTCGCTCATCCGGGTCGTGCTCAGGTCTGTTGCCACATCGGGTGTCGCTCGAACGCCTGTATGACGAACGTCTGTACGATGTCTATCACTGCCGGCCGACATTGTCGACGACACGCTCGAACAGATGTTTGATCTCCGTGTCGCCCGCACCTACGCTGGCGGCGAGGACAAGGCCACCACGAGCCACCGACACGGCCGTGGCGAAGGAGGGCACAGTGGTACGCATCCCGCCGTCGGACCCGACGTTCCCCTGGGCGAACGAGGCGCCGGACGACCAGGACCGGCTCGCGTCCGTCCACGAGCTCGACGACGCCCGGGGCGGGCCGCTCACGCCGCGCCAGAGGCTCGTCCTCGAGACGATCCGCGCGAGCGTCGAGCAGCGGGGGTACCCGCCGAGCATGCGCGAGATCGGTGAGGCGGTGGGGCTGACGAGCCCGTCGTCCGTCAAGCACCAGCTGACGGTGCTCGAGCGCAAGGGCTACCTCCGCCGCGACCCCAACCGCCCGCGTGCGATCGAGGTCGTCCACCCCGACGACTCCCGGGCGGCCGCGCCCCTGGCGCTCGGCGAGGACCACCTGGCGCCGGACGACGCCGCCCCCGCCCCCGCGTACGTCCCGCTCGTGGGGCGGATCGCCGCCGGTGGGCCGATCCTCGCGGAGCAGGCCGTCGAGGACGTGTTCCCCCTTCCGCGCCAGCTCGTGGGCGAGGGCGAGCTCTTCCTGCTCAAGGTCTCCGGCGACTCGATGGTCGACGCGGCGATCTGCGACGGCGACTGGGTCGTCGTGCGCCGCCAGCCCGTGGCCGAGAACGGCGAGATCGTCGCCGCGATGATCGACGGCGAGGCGACCGTGAAGACGCTGCGCCGGGCCGACGGCCACGTCTGGCTCCTGCCCCAGAACCCGGCCTACCAGCCGATCCCCGGCGACGACGCGTCGGTGCTCGGCCGCGTGGTCGCGGTGCTGCGCAGCCTCTGAGGACGAGACGACGAAGGCTCCCCGGCCGACCGCCGGGGAGCCTTCGTGGCGTCAGAGGCCGAGCGAGCGGGCGACCCCCCGCAGGGCGTCGGCCGAGCGCCGGAGCCCGGTGAGCTCCTCGACGGACATGCGGATCTCCAGCCGGTGCCGGACACCCTCGCGCCCGACGATCGACGGCACCGACAGGCAGACGTCGTCGATGCCGAGGTAGCCGTCGAGGAACGAGGACACGGGCAGCACCCGGCCCTCGTCCCCCAGCACCGCCTCGATGATCCGGGAGCCGGCGAGGCCGACGGCGTAGTTCGTCGCGCCCTTGCCCTCGATGATCTTGTAGGCGGACGTGACCACCTCGTGGGCGATCCGTTCCCGGTCGGCCTCCGTGAGCCGCCCGACGACGGTGCCGTCCGGGCCGGTCATGCCGCGCCACTCGGTCAGGGGCACCGAGCCGATGGTCGCGGAGCTCCACAGCGGGATCTCGGTGTCCCCGTGCTCGCCGGCGATGTAGGCGTGGATGTTCTGCACCGCCACGCCCGTGTGCCGGGCCAGCAGGTAGCGCAGCCGGGACGAGTCCAGGACGGTGCCCGAGCCGAAGACCTGGCCCGAGGGCAGGCCGGAGATCTTCAGCGCCGCGTAGGTCACGACGTCGACGGGGTTGGTCACCATGAGGTACACCGCGTTCGGGGCGACCTCGACGAGCTTCGGCATGATCGTCTTGACCAGGCCGACCGTCGCCTCCGCGAGGTCGAGCCGGGACTGCCCGGCGTGCTGCTTCGCCCCGGCGGTCACCACCACGACGTCCGAGTCCGCGCAGACCGCGACGTCGTCCGAGCCGATGATCTCCGCCATCGGCATGAACTGAATGCCGTGCCCGATGTCGAGCACCTCGGCCTCGACCTTGGTGGCGTTGATGTCGTACAGCGCGACCGTGCGCGCGGCACCCCGCATGAGGGCCGCATAGGCGAGCGTCGCCCCGACGCTGCCCGCACCGACGACCGACACCTTCGTGGTCCGCCGGGCGGCGCCGGACGCGCCGTCCTCCGGGCCTCCCTGCTGTCCGCGGGTCGTGGTCTCCATGGCCGCCTCTCGCCGACGGTCGCCCTGGTGGCGACATCTGAACCGACCCTAACCGGACTCGGCGCCCCGACCCACGTCACCGTCCACGTCGCCGTCCACGTCGGCTCCGGGAGCCGGCGGGACAGGCCCGGCGGCGTCGGCGAGGCGCCGCAGCGCAGCGAGCGCGACGGCGCGGTCCGTCGTCCGCCAGAACGGCGGCATGCTCCGGACCAGGAAGGAGCCGTAGCGCGCCGTGACGAGCCGCGGGTCCAGCACCGCGACGACGCCGCGGTCGCTCTCGGTCCGCAGCAGCCGCCCGGACCCCTGCGCGAGCAGCAGCGCCGCGTGCGTCGCCGAGACCGCCATGAAGCCGTTCCCGCCGGCAGCCGCCACGGCGTCGGCACGTGCGGACCGCACCGGGTCGTCCGGCCGGGGGAACGGGATGCGGTCGATGACCACGAGCCGACAGGTCGCACCGGGGACGTCGACGCCCTGCCAGAGCGAGAGCGTGCCGAACAGGCAGGTCGCGTCGTCGTCGACGAACCGCCGGACGAGCGCGGGCACGGAGTCCTCGCCCTGGCAGAGCACGGGCACCGCGAGCCGCTCGCGCATCGCCTCGGCCGCCGCGACGGCCGCCCTCCGCGAGGAGAACAGACCCAGCGTCGCGCCGCCGGCGGCCTCGACGAGTGCGGCGATCTCGTCCAGCTGGGCCGCCGTGGCCGGCTCCCGACCCGGCGCGGGCAGGTGCCGTGCGACGTACAGGATGCCGTGGCGCGCGTGGTCGAAGGGGCTCCCGACGTCGAGGCCACGCCAGGGCTGAGGCATCGCCGAGGGGTCGCGGACCTCCGTACCCTCGCCGTCCGGCCGCCCGTTCTCCTTGGCCCCGTCGCCGTCGCCGCCGCCCGACGCGCCGGGCTCGGTCCGCGCGTCGTCCACGAGCTCGCTCGGCCAGAGGCCGACCGCCGACCCGAGGGGGACGAAGCTCGCGCCGAGCGTGAGGGTGGCGGACGTCAGCACGGCGGTACGGCCGGCGAACAGGCCGCCGCGCACGAGGCCCGCGACGTCCAGGGGCGCCGCGAGGAGTCGGCTCGGGCGGTCCCCGGGTTCCTCCCCCGCCGTCCAGACCACGTCCCGACCGTTCCGTGCGCCGTCCCCGGCCATCCGTTCGGCGACCTCGAAGAGGACGAGCACGGCCGAGGTCGCCATCTTCAGCCCGGCTTGACGGGTCGTGTCCCCGGGTCCGGAGCCCGTGGTCACCGCCTCGGGGCGCAGCGCCGTCAGCAGCGACCGGGCGGCGTCCCGGACCGCCTCCACTGCCGCGAGGAGGGCACCGTCCGGGCCCTGCGGCAGCCGGCCCTCGGGCGCGGTCGCGAGCGCGGCACCGAGCTGCGCCG
>AXCX01000156.1 GCA_000767215.1 Actinotalea fermentans ATCC 43279 = JCM 9966 = DSM 3133 | reverse complement strand
CGACCGCTGCCCTCGCGCGCCGCCTGCGCGCCGCGGTGCCGCCTTGCGCGCACGGGCCGCGCAGCGTCGTCGTGCACGCGGTGCAGGGACGACGGCGGGTGCTGGGCGCGCTCGTCACCGTGCCCCGGCAGGGGGACGGGCTGGCCGGGCTGGACCAGCACGCCCGGACGGTCCTCTACCTGGTCGTGCGGCGGGTCGGGATGGCGGTCGAGAACGTGCGCCTCTACGCGCGCGAGCACCGGCTGGCCGAGACGCTCCAGCGGGCGATGCTGCCCGAGCAGGCCGAGATCCGTGACCTCGACGTGTGGACCTACTACGCGCCCGCGTCCGGGCACGCCCAGGTCGGCGGCGACTGGTACGACGTGCTGCAGGTCTCGCCCGACCTCGTCGCGGTGGTCGTCGGGGACGTCGTCGGGCACGACGTCGAGGCGGCGGCCGCCATGGGGCAGCTGCGCTCGGTGGTCCGCTCCTACGTCTTCGACAGCGCCGACCCCGGTGCGGTGCTCGACCGCGTCGACCAGCTCGTCTCGGGCATGCGGATCCCACGCTCGGCCAGCCTGGTGCTGGCGACGCTCGCCCGGCGCGACGACGGCTGGCACGTGCGGTACTCGCGGGCCGGGCACCTGCCGCCCCTGGTCATGGGCGCGGGCGGCGTCGTCCGGCTCGACGAGGCGGGCGGACCGCTCGTCGGCTTCGGCTCCGGCGGCCGGGGGACGGCGACGGCGCACCTCCGCTCGGGCGACGTCCTGGTGCTGTACACGGACGGCCTCATCGAGCGCCGGGACCGCACGCTGCGCGACGGGCTGGACGCGCTCGCGCGCATCGGCGCCGGGACGCGCGGCACCGACGCGGCGGGCGTGGGCGAGGAGCTCCTGTCGCGCCTCGCCGACGCGCCCGAGGACGACGTCGCGGTCGTCGTCGTGCGGATACCGGACCCCGGTGCCGAGCCGACGGGCAACGGCGCGCCCCGCCGTCGGCGCTGGTCGCTGCCGAGCGAGCCGGCCTCCATCGCCCGGGCGCGGCACGCCGTCGTGCGCACGTGCCAGGCGTGGGGGATCGAGGGTGCGGCGAGCGCCGAGCTGGTGGTCTCCGAGCTGGTCGCGAACGCGGTCATGCACGGGTGGGGGCACGTGGTGCTGCGGCTCTACGACACCGGCGACGGCCTGCAGATCGAGGTGGAGGACGCCAACCCCGCGCCGCCGGTGGCCACGGACGGGCACCCCGGTCGCGTCGGAGGGTTCGGCATGCGGATCGTCGAGCGGCTGGGCGAGTGGGGCTGGCGGCCGTCGGGGGAGGGCAAGCTGGTCTGGGCGCGCGTGCGCCCGCAGGACTTCCGCACGGCGCGGTCGGGCCGCCCGGCGCAGGGCGAGGCGCCGCCGGGCGAGACGCCGCAGGGCGAGACGCCGCAGGGCTAGACGAGGCCCGGGGCGACGAGCGGGGGGCAGGCGTGGCCCTCGTCGACGCGGAACAGCTCCAGGGCGCCGCAGACCTCGAGCACGAAGAGGTCGCGGTCGCTGCAGCCCCGCAGGGCCGTCGCGCCACCGCGCTTGCGCCCGGCGTCGGCAAGGGAGATGAGGAACGCCGCCCCGGTGGAGTCCATGAAGCTGACGCGGCACATGTCGATGACGAGCAGCTGACGGCGGAGGCCGGTCACGCGCGCGGCGATCTCGGGGAACTGCTCGCGCTCCATCAGGTCGAGGTCCCCGGTGACGGTGATGGTCGTCGTCGTCGGGGAGGTCGCGATCTCGATCATGGGCCGGGGCTCCTTCGCCCGGCGGGGCCCCGGGCGCGACGAATGTAACCCCGGCTCCCCGGGCCCGCACGTCGGGCGGAGTGCCGGGGCCGGGCGCGGACAGCGCCGCCGCGCCGGGCGGCAGCGAGTAGCCTCGTCGCGGCGATCGTCAGGACGCCTGGAGGGAGACAGTCATGCCAGCCGTCGTCGTGCTCGGCGCCCAGTGGGGTGACGAGGGCAAGGGCAAGGCCACCGACCAGCTCGGCTCCCGCGTCGACTACGTCGTCAAGTTCAACGGCGGCAACAACGCCGGCCACACGGTCGTCATCGACGGCGAGAAGTACGCGCTGCACCTGCTGCCGTCCGGCATCCTCTCGCCCGGGGTGACCCCGGTGATCGGCAACGGCGTCGTCGTCGACCTGGCCGTGCTCTTCGCCGAGCTCGACGCCATCTCGGCGCGCGGCGTGGACACCTCGAGGCTGCTGGTGTCGTCCGCGGCGCACATCATCGCGCCGTACCACCAGACCATCGACAAGGTCACCGAGCGGTTCCTCGGCAAGCGGAAGATCGGCACCACCGGCCGCGGGATCGGCCCCGCCTACGCCGACAAGATCAACCGCCTCGGCATCCGCGTGCAGGACCTCTTCGACGAGCACATCCTCGCGCAGAAGATCGAGGGCTCGCTGGACCAGAAGAACCACCTGCTGGTGAAGGTCTACAACCGGCGCGCGATCACGGTGGAGGAGACGCTCGAGCACCTCCTGTCCTACGCCGAGCGGCTGCGGCCGATGGTCGCGGACACCCCGCTCGTGCTGAACTCCGCCCTCGACCAGGGCCGCACCGTCCTGTTCGAGGCCGGCCAGGCGACGATGCTCGACGTCGACCACGGCACCTACCCGTTCGTCACGTCCTCGAGCGCGACCGCGGGCGGCGCGTGCACCGGGTCCGGCGTCGGGCCCACGCGGATCGACCGCGTGGTCGGTGTGATCAAGGCCTACACGACGCGCGTCGGCGAGGGCCCGTTCCCGACCGAGCTGCACGACGACACCGGCGAGTGGCTGCGCAAGACCGGCGGCGAGTACGGCGTGACGACCGGTCGCCCGCGTCGCTGCGGGTGGTACGACGCGGTGATCGCCCGGTACTCCTCGCGCGTGAACGGCCTCACCGACCTGGTCCTGACCAAACTGGACGTGCTCACCGGGCTCGACAAGGTGCCGGTCTGCGTCGCCTACGACGTCGACGGCGTGCGGCACGACGAGATGCCCGCCGACCAGAGCGCGTTCCACCACGCGACGCCGGTCTACGAGGAGCTCGACGGCTGGTGGGAGGACATCTCGCACTGCCGCACCTTCGAGGAGCTCCCCGTGAACGCGCAGCGCTACGTTCTCGCGCTCGAGGAGATGAGCGGGACGCGGGTGTCCGCGATCGGCGTCGGCCCCGGCCGCGACGCGACGATCGTCCGGCACGACCTGCTGGGCTGACCCGCCGGGCTCGCTAGGCTGACCGCCCGTGAAGATCCTCGTCATCGGGTCCGGTGCGCGTGAGCACGCCGTCGTGACCGCGCTCGCCGGCGGTGCCGGCTCGACCGGCCCCGACGCCATGCCGCCCGAGCTGCACGCGGCGCCGGGCAACCCCGGCATCGCCGCGCTCGCCACCTGCCACGCGGTGGACCCGCTCGACGGCGACGCCGTGGCGGCGCTGGCGACGGAGCTCGCGGCGGACCTCGTCGTCGTCGGGCCGGAGGCGCCGCTGGTCGCGGGTGTCGCCGACGCCGTCCGGGCAGCGGGCATCCCGTGCTTCGGCCCGAGCGCCGAGGCGGCCCAGCTCGAGGGCTCCAAGGCGTTCGCGAAGGACGTCATGGCGCAGGCCGGCGTCCCGACGGCGATGGCGCACGTGTGCGCGACCGCCGACGAGGTGGCCGACGCGCTCGACGCGTTCGGGGCGCCGTACGTCGTCAAGGACGACGGGCTCGCGGCGGGCAAGGGCGTCGTCGTCACCGACGACCGGGCCGAGGCCCTCGCGCACGCGCTCGCCTGCATCGGCCGGCGGCCCGGGGGCACCGTGCTGGTCGAGGAGTACCTCGACGGCCCGGAGGTCTCGCTGTTCTGCCTCAGCGACGGCACGACGGTCGTCCCCCTGGCCCCGGCGCAGGACTTCAAGCGTGCGCTCGACGGCGACGCCGGCCCGAACACCGGCGGCATGGGCGCCTACTCGCCGCTGCCGTGGGCGCCCGACGACCTGACCGACGAGGTCGTCGCGCGGGTCGCGCAGCCGACCGTCGACGAGATGCGGCACCGGGGCATCCCGTTCGTCGGGGTCCTGTACTGCGGGCTCGCGCTGACCCGCCGTGGCGTGCGCGTCATCGAGTTCAACGCGCGGTTCGGCGACCCGGAGACGCAGGTCGTCCTCCCGCGGCTCGAGACGCCCCTCGCGCCCGTCCTTCTCGCCGCCGCGCAGGGGACGCTCGACCAGGCCACGCGCCTGCACTGGCGGCCCGACGCCGCGGTGACCGTCGTCGTCGCCGCGCACGGGTACCCGGGCTCGGTGCGCGCGGGCGACCCCATCGACGGCGCGGCCGACGCCGAGGCGCTGCCCGGCGTCCACGTGCTGCACGCGGGGACCACCCTGACCGACGACGGCACGCTCGTCTCGGCGGGCGGCCGCGTCCTGTCGGTGGTCGGCACGGGGGCCGACATCGAGGCTGCGCGGGCCGCGGCCTACGCGGGTGTCGAGCGGATCGCGCTGCGGGGCTCGCACCACCGCAGCGACATCGCCGCGCGGATGCCGGAGCTCCCGGTCCTCTGACGACGGGCGGGGTCCACCGACCGGACGAGTCCGTTTCGTCCCCTCCCGGGGCCGCAGGTACCTTGTCGCCCATGCACCGCTCCCGCGCCGCCGGCGCGCTCTCCGTCGCCCTCCTCACGGTCGCCCTGGTCGCCGGTTGCTCGGGCTCGTCCGACGACACGGACGCCGCGCCGACGCCGTCCGCCACCCCCACCGCGACCACGTCGCAGAGCCCCGAGCCCTCCGCGTCCCCCACGCCCGAGGGCCCCGCGCCCGCCGTGATCGCGACGGCGACCGAGGACGCCATCGAGATCTTCACCGAGCCGAACCAGTTCCCGGTGGAGCAGACGATCACCGCCGAGCAGGTCGTGTCACTGCCCGGGCAGATCCCCCTGACGTTCCTGGTGATCGAGCAGGAGGACAGCTGGCTGCACGTGTACCTCCCCGTGCGGCCGAACGGCTCCTCTGGTTGGGTGCGTCTGTCGGACGTCAACCTGGCGACGACCGACTACCGGATCGAGGTCCGGCTGACCGAGCATCGACTGCTGCTGCACAAGGGGAACGAGGTGGTCATGGACGTACCTGTCGGCGTCGGCCGCGACGAGGTGCCCACGCCTGGCGGCGTGTACTACATCAAGGAGCTGCTCCAGCCCCCGACGCCGGGCGGCACGTACGGCGCCTACGCGTACGGGCTGTCCGGCTACTCGCCGGTGCTGGAGTCGTTCGCCGGTGGTACCGGCGTCATCGGCATCCACGGCACGAACGAGCCGGAGACCGTCGGCACGGACGCCTCGCACGGGTGCATCCGGATGCTCGACGCGGACATCACGCGCATGGTCACCGAGTTCGGGCTGCCGCTCGGCACGCCCGTGGAGATCGTCGCGTGAGCGCCGGGCTGACGGGCGTCACGCCCATCGAGCTGCCGGGCTGGGTGCACACCTACTCGGGCAAGGTCCGCGACCTGTACCTGCCCGCTGACGGCTCCGCCGTCGCGGCGGAGCACGGCGACGTCGTCCTCGTCGTCGCGAGCGACCGGATCAGCGCCTACGACTTCGTCCTGCCGACGACGATCCCCGACAAGGGGCGCGTGCTGACCCAGCTCACCCTGTGGTGGTTCGAGCAGCTCGAGGGGCTGGTCGGGCACCACCTGGTGACAGCCGAGACGGGCCCGACGGGCGTGCCCGAGGCCGTGGCCGGCCGCGCGATGGTCTGCCGGCGCCTGGACATGTTCCCCGTCGAGTGCGTCGCGCGCGGGTACCTCACCGGCTCCGGCCTGGTCGAGTACCGCACGTCGGGCGAGGTGTGCGGCATCCCGCTGCCGGGCGGCCTGGAGGACGGCTCGCGGCTGCCCGAGGCGATCTTCACGCCGGCCACGAAGGCGGCCATCGGCGAGCACGACGAGAACGTCTCGTTCGAGGCGGTCGCCGCGACGGTCGGCGCGGAGGACGCGGCGGTGCTGCGCGACCTCACGCTCGCCGCGTACGCGCGGGCCGAGGAGCTGACCCGGGCGCGCGGGATCATCCTCGCGGACACGAAGCTCGAGTTCGGCCGGGCGCTGGACGGTCCGAACCGCGGGCAGATCGTGCTGGGCGACGAGATCTTCACGCCCGACTCCTCGCGCTTCTGGCCCGCGGACACGTGGCAGCCCGGCCGCGCGCAGCCGAGCTTCGACAAGCAGTACCTGCGCGACTGGCTCACGTCGCCGGCGTCGGGCTGGGACCGCAAGGCTGAGCTGCCGCCGCCCCCGCTCCCGGCCGACGTCGTGGAGCACACGCGCGAGCGGTACCTCGAGGCGTACCGGCGGCTGACGGGCCGCGAGCTGCCCTGACCGTGTCGGAGCACCGTCGCGCGCACGGCAGGATGGGCCCATGCGCGCGACGGTGATCCACGGTGGCTTCGACGTCCGGCTCCAGGAGGTGCCGGACCCGGTCCTGGTGGAGCCGACGGACGCGATCGTGCGGGTGCTCGTCTCGTGCATCTGCGGCTCGGACCTGTGGGGGTACCGGCGCCCGGGTCCCCGCGAGGGCGGGCCGGGGCGGATCGGCCACGAGTTCGTGGGCGTCGTGGAGGAGGTCGGGGCCGACGTCGTGACGGTGCGGCCCGGCGACGTCGTCGTGGCGCCGTTCGTCTGGAGCGACGGGACGTGCCCGAACTGCCGCGCCGGCGTGCACACGTCGTGCCTGCACGGCGGGGACTGGGGCGGGCCCGGCGTCGACGCAGGGCAGGGCGAGGCGGTGCGCGTCCCGCAGGCGGACGGCACGCTGGTCGCCGCGCCCGTGGCGCCCGACGACGAGCGGCTCGCCGCGCTGCTCACGCTCAGCGACGTCATGGGCACCGGGCACCACGCCGCGCTGGCCGCGGGCGTGCGCCCCGGCTCGGCGGTCGCGGTGGTGGGCGACGGCGCCGTCGGGCTCTGCGGCGTGCTGGCCGCGCGTCGGCTAGGCGCTGAGCGCGTCATCCTCATGAGCCGCCACGAGGACCGGTCGGCGCTCGGCCGGGCATTCGGGGCGACGGACGTCGTCGCGGAGCGCGGCGAGGACGCCGTGGCCGCGGTGCGGGACCTGACCGAGGGGCTCGGCGTGCCGCACGTGCTCGAGTGCGTCGGCACGCAGCTCTCGTGGGAGACGGCCGTCGGGCTCGCGCGGCCGGGCGGGACGGTCGGGTACGTGGGCGTGCCCGTCGAGGTCACGGCCCTGCCGCACTGGCCGATGTTCGGCCGGAACGTCTCGGTGCACGGGGGAGTGGCGCCCGTGCGCGCGTACCTGCCCGAGCTGATGGCGGACGTGCTGGCCGGGCGCCTCGACCCGTCGCCGGTCTTCGACCTGGAGCTCCCGCTGGCCGACGTCGCGGCCGGCTACGCCGCCATGCACGAGCGCCGCGCGATCAAGGTGCTGCTGCGCCCCTGACAGCGGGGACGGCGGTACGGGGACCAGCGGCACGACGCGCGGCGCCGGCCGGGGATCGCCCCGACCGGCGCCGCGCGTCGTGCTCAGCCGCTGGTCAGCCGCTGCTCAGCCGCTGGTCAGCCGCTGCTCAGCCGCTGGTCAGCCGCGCGAGATGCGCCAGGTGCCGTCCGCCTGCGGCTTGTCCGGGTGCTGCACGTTGACGTACAGCGTGCGCGGGTCGGTCCCGACGTAGATGCCGGAGCCCTCGGCGCCCGGGTCGACCAGGGAGGCGAACAGGTCCACACGGTCGGCGACGCCGTCGCGGTTGCGGTCGGCGCCGGCGAACCAGATGTCGCTGGGCACGTTGTCCTCGATCACGATCAGGCGGCCGTCCGCCGTCGCCGCGAGGTTGTCCGGCGAGTTGAAGCCGGTGACGCCGTTGGCGGCGTCCTCGACGGGCACGTTCACGCCGGCCTCGACGAACCCGGTGACGCGCTCGGCGCGCAGGTCGATCGCGATGACGCGGTCCTCGCTCGTGTTCGCCACGTAGAGCGTGTCGCCGATCACCTGGAGGTCCTCCGGCCGGCCGAACTCCGTGGCCCCGACCGCGTTCGCGGCGGCGTCGCCGTCCACGACGACCTGCGCCATGTCCAGCGGCACCCAGTCGAGGTCGCCGACCTTGGTGGGGTAGGTGGCCGGGTTCCAGAGCTGGTCGGCGTCGGACAGTCCGGTGAGCTTCAGGGCGTAGAGCTGGCCCTGCGAGAGGTCCCCGCGCCGGGCCGGGACGAACTTGTAGATCGAGCCGCCGTTCAGCTCGTCGACCACGTAGACGGCGTCGCGCGTGGCGGCGATGCCCTCGTGGCGCAGGATGCCGACCTGCGGGCGCGCCTCGATGCGCGTGACGACCGTCGGGTCGTGCGGGTCGAGGAACGCCTCGAACAGGCGGCCGCCGGTGGTCTCCTCGGCGAAGAGCAGGGTGCCCCAGGGCGTCCACTCGAGGCCGTCGAGGCGGCGCCAGCCGGCGTCCTGCGCGATGACCTCGGCCTCGCCGGTGCGCAGGTCGACGACGCTGACCGCGCCGTTCTCGCCGACCTCGTGCGTCCGGTAGAGGTAGCGGCCCGCCTGGCGGCCGGTCTCGTTGACGGTGGTCATGTCGCTGAGGTCGTCGGCGCCGGCGTACACGTCGAGGACCGTCTCGTCGGCGACGAGGCTCTGCGTGTAGCCCTGGGGGAGCAGGAACGGCTGCGCCCAGTCGGTGGTCGAGGCGCCGTACGCCGAGCCCGCGAGCGGGGCGAAGTCGAACGGCCCGCCGCGGCCGCCGTGCCCGCCGTG
>AXCX01000155.1 GCA_000767215.1 Actinotalea fermentans ATCC 43279 = JCM 9966 = DSM 3133 | reverse complement strand
CGCCCTGGGTGCGCCCGACGACGCCGCCGACCGGCCCGGCCTCGACGCCGGCCCGCGGATCGCCACGACCAGCACCGACGCCGTCCGTGCCTCCGTCGGCGACCGCGCCCTCGTCCGTGGCCTGACCGTCGGCCTGCTCGCCGCGTCCGGGCTCGTCGCGCTCCTCGCCGTCGTCGTGCTCGGCCTGGCCCTGACCATCCGCGCACCCGAGCGCGGGCGGCTGGTGGCGCTCCTGGCCACCGTCGGCGCACCCCGCGGGACGACGTGGCGCCTGGTGGCCTGGGAGGTGGTGCCGCTCGTCGCGGTCGCGCTGGCGACGGGCACCGGCGTCGGAGCCCTCCTGCCGTGGGTGGTCCTCGACGTCGCCGACCTGCGGCCGTTCACCGGCGGGATCGCCCACCCGCCGATCACCGTCGACGCGGGTGTCCCCCTCGCGGGGGTCGGGCTCGCCGTCGTCATCACCGTGCTGGCCGTCGCGCTCGCCGCGGCCCGCGCCCGGCGCACGCGCACCGTCGTCGTGCTGCGAGAAGGGGAACGACCATGAGCGCTGAGGTCGACGTGGCCACGGCCGGGGGCGCGGCGCCGCCCGAGCGGCCGGACATCGTGTGCGAGGACCTCGTGCGCGTGTTCTCCACCGAGGGCGTGGAGGTCCAGGCGCTCCAGGGGCTCAACCTGCACGTGGCGGCCGGCGACCTCGTCGCCGTCGTCGGGGCGTCCGGGTCGGGCAAGTCGACGCTGCTGACGATCCTGTCCGGGCTCGACCGCCCGACCGCCGGGTCCGCCGTCGTCGCCGGCGTCGACCTGCTCACCATGACGAACGCCCAGCGCACCGCCTACCAGCGCGACGTCGTCGGCTTCGTCTGGCAGCAGACCGGACGCAACCTGCTCCCCTACCTGACCGCCGCCGAGAACGTCGCGCTGCCGCTCGTCGTCGCCCGGCGCACGCGTGGCACCCGGGCCCGTGCGGCGCGGGTCGCCGAGCTGCTCGAGCTCATGGGCGTCGCGGAGGTGCACGACCGCCTGCCGCGCGAGATGTCCGGCGGGCAGCAGCAGCGCGTCGCGATCGCCGCGGCCGTCGCGAACTCCCCGCGCGTGCTCCTCGCGGACGAGCCGACGGGCGAGCTCGACGAAGAGACGTCGGCCGCGGTCTTCGAGGCGATCCGGCACGTCAACCGCGAGGTCGGCGTGACCACCCTCATCGTGACGCACGACCCTGCGGTCGCGGAGCACGTGCGCCGCACGGTGCAGATCCGGGACGGCCGGACGTCCACGGAGGTGCTGCGCCGGTCGACCGTCGACGAGCACGGGCGCGAGCACCTCGTCGCCGAGGAGTTCGCCGTGCTGGACAAGGTGGGCCGGCTGCAGCTGCCGCACGGCTTCGTCGAGGCGCTCGACCTGCGCGACCGCGTCCGGCTCGGGCTCGAGGAGGACCACGTGAGCGTGTGGCCGGACCGGGAGGAGGGGCGATGAGCGCGGCAGCGGCCCTGCGCGGCGAGACCCTCGTGCGGACCTACGGGTCCGGCCGGGGCGCGGTCGAGGCCGTCCGCGGCGTCGACCTCGAGGTCGGCGCCGGGCAGCTCGTGATGATCCGCGGGCGGTCCGGCTCGGGGAAGACGACCCTGCTCAACCTCCTCGGCGGGCTCGAGCGGCCGACGTCGGGCCGGGTCTGGGTGGGCGAGCGCGAGCTCACCGCGATGTCGGAGGACGAGGTGCTCGAGCTGCGCCGCCAGCACCTGGGGTACGTGTTCCAGTCGTTCGGGCTGGTGCCGTCGCTCTCGGCGGCGGAGAACGTCGAGGTGCCCCTGCGGCTGCTCGAGCTGGACCCCCGCGAGCGCGACGCGCGGGTGGCGGAGGCCCTCGAGCTGGTCGGCCTGGCGCGGCACGCCAAGCAGCGCCCCGGCGAGATGTCGGGCGGTCAGCAGCAGCGCGTCGGCATCGCCCGCGCGCTGGTCGCCCAGCCCGCCGTGCTGCTCGCCGACGAGCCGACCGGCCAGCTCGACTCCCGCAACGCGGTGGTCGTCATGGACCTCCTGGCGGACCTGGTCCACACGCGCGGCGTGGCGGCGGTCGTCACGACGCACGACCCGCTCATGGTCGAGCGCGCCGACCGCGTCCTCGACCTGCACTCCGGCCGGCTGCAGGGCTGAGCCCGGGCGCCGCCCGGGCCGGCTCAGGCGGGCAGCAGCCGCACCCCCGCCTCCGCGAGCGCGCGGCAGGGGGCGCCGTCCGGGTCCGCGTCCGTGATCACGCCCGCCACCGCGTCCAGCCCCAGCACCGCGAACGACGACGCCGCACCCACCTTCTCCGCACTGGCCAGCACGTACGTCTCGGCGGCGCGGGCGGCCAGCGCGCGCTTCATCGCCGCCTCGTCGGCGTCGCCGGTGGTCAGGCCGGCCTCCGCGTGCACGCCGGTGACGCCCAGCAGGAACAGGTCGGCGCTCACGGCCGACGCGGCCTCCACGGCCGCCGCGCCGCAGGCGACCACCGAGTGCTTGAACAGCCGCCCGCCGATGACGTACACGTCCACGGTCGGGTGCTCCGCGAGGGCCGCGGCGACCGTCGGGCTGTGGGTGACGACCGTCGCGCGCAGGTCCGCCGGGAGCGCCCGGGTGACGGCGAGCGCCGTCGTGCCGCCGTCGAGCAGGACGGTCATCCCGGGCCGCACGAGGGCCGCCGCGACGCTCGCGACGCGCGCCTTGCCCGCGACCGAGACCTCCTGCCGCGCGGCGTAGCCGACGACGGCCGGCGATGCGGGGAGCGCGCCGCCGTAGACGCGCTGGACGAGCCCGGCGGCCGCGAGGTCGCGCAGGTCGCGGCGCACGGAGTCCTCGGAGACGCCGAGCTCGGCGGCGAGGTCCTTGGCGACGAGGCGCCCGTCGGCGCGCAGCCGCTCCAGGAGCAGCTCGCGGCGGTGGGCGGCGTGCGGCGTGGAGGGTCTCGAGGCGAACGGTTTCACGATTCTCCTTGTTCTTGCACGATTCTGCACGTACGGTACCGCACCATGACCACTCACGACACCCTTCCGACCGTCCCGGCCGCACCCGTCACCGCCGCTCCGGCCGCTCCAGCCGCCGACGCCCCTGCCACTCCCCCCGCGGCCGCCCCCGCGCCGGCGGGCTCCGGCGCCGACCGCCCGCTCCTCGTCCTCATCGCGGGCCCGTACCGCTCGGGTACGGGCGACGACCCGGCCCTCATGGCGGCGAACCTCGCCCGCCTCGAGTCCGCCGCCTGGCCCGTCTTCGAGCGCGGGCACGTGCCGATGATCGGCGAGTGGGTCGCCCTGCCGGTGCTGCGCGGCGCGGGCGCCGTCCGGCCCGGTGGCGAGGCCGACGTCACCGCGCCCCTCGCCGACGCCGTCATGTACCCGACCGCCGAGCGCCTCCTCGCGCACTGCGACGCCGTCCTGCGCCTGCCGGGCGACTCCCGCGGCGCCGACCAGGACGTCGCCCTCGCCCGCGAGCGCGGCCTCCCGGTCTGGACGTCGGTGGAGGAGATCCCCGCCCGCGCGCCCCGGTGACATCAGCGCTGCCCGCCGCCGCCCGCCGAGGTCGAGCTTTTCGCCCGAGGTCGAGCGTCACGACCTTCGACCTCGAGCACAGAGCTCGACCTCGCGAGGGAGGGAGCGGCATCGGTGCGCGATGGGCCCCGGCGCGCGAGACCCGACACGGCCGCGCATCCTTGATCGGTGCCCGACGACGCCCATCGCCCCGCCGCCGCGACCTCACCGTCCTCCGCACCCTCGCCGGCGTCGCCGTCCTCGACGCCCATCACCGGCGATGCGGTCCCACAGCACGACGGGCGTCGCCCCTCCTGGCGCGCCGTCGTGCCCGCCGCGGGCGTCTCGCTGTCGGCGTTCCTGCTGTTCGGCGCCCACGTGCGCCCGCTCGGCTGGGTCGTGCTCGCCGCGTCCCTGGTCGCGGCCTGGCTGCTCGACCGGCCGTCCACCCGCGACGCCGCGCCCAACGTGGGACCCGCGCCCGACAGCACACCCGCCCCCGACGGCGAGCCCGGCCCCGCCCGTGGCGACCACGCCAAGGATCTCCTGCTCATCGGCCTCGGCATCTCGATCGTCAGCACCACCTCGATGGCGGCCGACGTGTCGTGGCCGCGCTTCGTCGCCATCGGCACGGCGCTGGTGCTCGCCGTGACCGTCCCGTTCGTCGTCGACCGCGTGGTCTTCCGGCGTCGGGCCATCCGGTTCCCGTGGCGGGGCGGGCGCGCCTGGCCCCGGGCGGAGCGCGCCTACCTCGTCGCGGTGCCGCTGCTGGGCTGGCTGATCCTGCCCTGGTACTTCATCTCCTCCGGCGCCTACGAGAACTGGCCGCACATCACCGACGGCAGCGAGCTCGCGCGGTTCTTCGTGGGCGTCAACGCGGTGGGCACGTGGGACGAGCTGTTCTTCATCTGCACGTGCTTCGCGCTGCTGCGCCGGCACTTCCCGGTGTGGCTGGCGAACCTGCTGCAGGCGGTCATCTTCACGTCGTTCCTGTGGGAACTCGGCTACCGCGAGTGGGGTCCGCTGCTCACCGCACCGTTCGCGCTGCTCCAGGGCGCGATCTTCGCCCGCACGGGGTCCCTGACGTACGTGCTGATCGTGCACCTGCTGTTCGACGCCGTGGTGTTCCTCGCGATCGTGCACGCCCACAACCCCGACATGTTCGCGATCTTCCTCACCACGCCCGGCCGCTGACGTCCGCGGGCTCCGGCACCCGGGCGTGCGCGAACCCCGCGATGCGCACCGGGCGCAGCGCGTCGGTACGCCCCGCGAGCAGGTGCCCGACGGCGTCGGCGAGGTCTCCCGTGCGCTCGACGGCGAGCCCGACCGCCTCCAGCAGCGCCCGGATCTCGTCGGGCGCGGCCTCGAACCGCCACGGTTCGCCGGACTGCGCGGCGACGGCGGCCACGCCCTGGGCGTACGCCTCGCCGACGTCGTCGCGGTGGGCCGCAGGCAGGACGTGGTCGAGGACCAGCTCGGAGCCCGGCGCGAGCGACGCGACGCCCAGGGCCAGGCCGCGGACGTCGTCGGCGGTCAGGTACATCGAGACGCCGAGGCAGGCGACGAAGGCCGGCTGGGTGGGGTCGAGGCCGGCGTCGAGCAGCGCCGCCGGCCACTCGGGGTCGCGCAGGTCGGCGGCGACGAAGCGCACGGTAGCCGGGACCGCGAGGCCGGCATCAGCGAGCGCGGCGCGCTTCCCCGCGCCCGCCGGGGCCAGGTCCACCTCGAACGCGATCCGGCCCGACGGCGCGGCCACGCGGAGCGCGGACGTGTCCAGCCCGGCGCCGAGCACCACGTACTGGCGTGCCGCCGACGCCGCGAGGAGGTCCTCGGCGACGCGCGAGCGCGCCACCGCCCACAGCCGGGCCGTGGCCAGCACGGGCTCGGCCGGGTACGCGCGCTGGTAGCCGAGGAACCCGGTGCCGGCGTCACCGAGCAGGCGCGCCGCGACGTCGTCGACGAGCAGGTGCGGAGGCTCGTCCACCTCGAGGTGGGCAGCGCGGGCGGCCGCCGCGGCATACGCCGTGGTGCCGAGACGGGGAGCAGAGGCGGGCGAGGGAACGGAGGTCGTCGTCACTCCATTCAACTATCACATTCGCGCCCTGGAATGCATTCCACCATACCACAGAAATGCATTTCTCGCAATCCGCCGAATGCATCATTCTCTGGCGGGGCCCGCCTGTTCAGCCGACCAGGTCGGCCACCTGGACGACACCGAGCTCCACCCCGGGCTCCGGGCCCGCCGGACTCGCCGGCAGCACAGCCCCCAGCACACCCGCCGCCGCGATGGCGAGGGCGACGGCCGCGACGAGCCCCCAAAGGGAGGCCGGCGAGGCGTCCTGCACTGCCCGTGGCACGCGCTCGATCCCCATACCTCGCTGTGTCGCGAGCGGGCCGGATCCTGCACGACCGCCGCGCGATCACCGAGGCGCCCGTGCGACCATCGGGGCATGGCCCTGCCCCCCGAGACTCCCGGCCCGGGTTCCGAGGTCGCCACCCCGACGCCGGACGCCGCGCCCGACGTGACCCGCGTCGTCGACCGTCCCGTGGAGCCGGAGCCGCACCTGACGTCCGTGACCGGCATCCGGATCCTCGACGCGGCACTCGACAAGGCCGTGTCGGTGCCGTCCGCGAGCATCCGCAACCACGTCGACAAGCTGCGCGCGCGCAACCCGCACGCCAGCCCGCAGCAGATCGTCACGCTGCTCGAGCGCGAGTACCTGCTCGCCGTGAGCGCGTCGGGCGGCGCCGTCGGGGCCGCGGCCGCCGCGCCCGCCGTCGGGACGGGCGTGGCCATGACCCTGACCGCCAGCGAGGTCGCGACCTTCTTCGGGGCGTCCGCGGCGTTCGCGCTCGCCGTCGCCGAGGTGCACGGCATCCAGGTGGAGGACGTCGCCCGACGCCGCACGCTCGTCCTCGCCACGGTCCTCGGCGACCAGGGTGCGAGCGTCGTCGGCACCGAGGCCGGGCTGACGAGCATGGGGGGCGCCTGGGCCAAGCAGGTGCTCACGAAGATGCCGTCGTCGACGGTACGCAAGGTCAACGGCGCGCTGGCACGGCGGATGCTCAAGCGGCAGGCCGCCAAGCACGGCGCGCTCGCCTTCGGCCGGCTGGTGCCGTTCGGCGTCGGCGCAGCCATCGGCGTCGCGGGTGCACGCTCGCTGGGCAGGACGGTCGTCGAGGGGGCGCGGCGGGCGTTCGGCCCGCCGCCGCCGTCGTTCCCGGCGACGATCGAGGTGGTCGCCATCGCGAAGGACCTCGAGCGGCTCCCGACGCGCTTCCGGCTGCCGCACCGGCGAGCGCCTCAGTAGCGCCTCAGTAGCGCCTCAGGCCACCTCAGCCGCGCGTCGGGAGTGCGTCACCACCGGTCGTGCACGTGCTCGCGGATCGAGCGGTCGTAGATGTCCTCCAGCGCGGCGAGCTGCGCCTCGGTGAGCGGCTCGAGCGCGGCGGCGGCCGCGTTGGCCCGCGCCTGCTCCGGCCGGCTCGCGCCCGGGATGACGGTGCTCACGCCCGGCTGGTCGATGATCCAGCGCAGGGCGAGCTGCGCCGTCGTCGCGCCGTGCGGCGTGAGACCGGCGACCTCGCGGGCCGCGGCCACCCCCACCTCGAACGGCACGCCCGCGAACGTCTCGCCGACGTCGAACGCCTCGCCGCCGCGGTTGTAGGTGCGGTGGTCGTCGGCGGCGAACTGCGTGTGCTCGTCGTACTTGCCCGAGAGCAGGCCCGAGGCGAGCGGCACGCGCGCGATGATCCCGACGCCCGCCTCCGCGGCCGCGGGCAGCACGCGCTCGAGCGGCTTGCGGCGGAAGACGTTGAGGATGATCTGGATGCTCGCGACGTTCGGGCGCGCGATGGCGGCGAGCGCCTGGTCGACGGTCTCCACGGAGACGCCGTAGGCGGCCATGCGCCCCTCGGCGACCATGCCGTCCAGCCAGTCGTAGGTGCGGTCCGCCTCGATGACCGACGACGGCGGGCAGTGCAGCTGCACCAGGTCGAGGGTCTCGACGCCGAGGTTCTCGCGCGACCGGTCGTTCCAGGCGCGGAAGTTGTCGATGACGTAGTTGCCCGGCTCCTGGGCCATGCGGCGGCCCATCTTCGTGGCGACCACGAGCCCGGCGTCGGGCCGCTCGCGCAGGAGGCGCCCGACCAGGCGCTCGCTGCGGCCGTCGCCGTACACGTCGGCGGTGTCGAGGAACGTCACGCCCTCGTCGACCGCGGTGCGCAGGATCGCCATCGCGTCGTCCTCGGCGACCTCGCCCCAGTCGGCGCCGAGCTGCCAGCAGCCCAGCCCGACCACGCTCACGTCCTTGCCCGTCCGCCCCAGCACACGCGTCTCCATGACCATGACGGTACCCCGCGGGGCAACCGCAGCTCGAATCGATCCGACCCACGCGGGGCCGTCGCCGGAGACGGGGACGGCAGCGGTCGGCCGAATACCCCGGCGCCCGGTGGTGTTGAGATCACATGAGCCGCCGCGCGTCAGCGACGACGCACCTGCCGATCCCCGCCGAGCGCGCGTGGGACCTCGTCACCGACGTCCGCAACCACGCCCGCTGGGTCCCGTTCACGCGCATCGACGCCCCGCACCCGCTCCGCGTCGGCGACCGGTTCTCCGCCGCGACGGGCCCCGCGGGGTCGCTGCACCGCCTCGCGCTCGTGGACCGCATGGAGGTCACCGCGACCACTTCGCCGACGACGGCGCCCCCGGCGCCCGGCCGCGCGGTCTACCGCAAGCTCGGCCCGGTGCTGCTCGGCGGGGCCGAGGTGCTCGTCGAGCCCGCGGGCCCCGACGCCTCCGACGTCACGTGGGTCGAGGACATCCACCTGCGCGGCCTGCCCCGCTGGGCCGTCGCCTGGATCTCGCGGCCGCTGGCCACGCTCATGGTGCGCGGCGCCCTGCGCAAGGTCCGCGCCGAGGTCGCGGCCGGCGTCGGGAACCGGCGGTGAGACGCGCCTCGCTCGCCGGGCTGCTCGCGACGGCCGTCGCCCTCGGGGTCGCCGAGCTCGCCGCCGGCGCCCTGGGCGCGCGCTCGCTCGTCGTGGCGATCGGCGACGCGGTCATCGACCGGACCCCCGGGTGGCTGGAGCGGTTCGCCG
>AXCX01000154.1 GCA_000767215.1 Actinotalea fermentans ATCC 43279 = JCM 9966 = DSM 3133 | reverse complement strand
ACCGGCGCGCCCGCGCGGGCGGGCGGCGCCGGTGCGCGCTCGAGGACGTCGCTCACCGGCCGGTCAGGTCCAGAGCCGCCAGCTGCGCCGCGAGGTCGACCGTGGCCGGAACGGTGCGCACCCCGGCCTCCGAGCCGGCGAACGGCACGACGAGGTAGCGCTCCTGCTGGACCGCGGTGAGGTTCGCGGTCACGGGGTTCGACGCGAGCAGCTCGCGCTTGGCCTCCGCGGTGTTCCAGGTGGCGTCGACGAGCACGATGACGTCCGGGTCCACGGCCGCGACCTGCTCCCAGCCGAAGGAGGTCCAGGTGTCGGCGACCTCGCCCGCGATGTTGGTCAGCCCGAGCGCGTCCATGACCATCTGCGGGGCGCCGATGCCCGCGCCCACGTAGGGGATGTCGGTGCCCGAGGAGTACCACAGCGCCGTGAGCCCCCGGTCGTCCGGCACGACGCCGGCCAGCGCGTCCTCCTGCTCGGCCACCAGCTCCTCGGCGGCCTCGGGCGCCCCGAGCAGCGCGGCGACCTCGACGATCTCGGCGAACACCGACGCGAAGGTCAGCCGGTCCGGCTGGTAGGCGGGGTCCTTGCACGCCGACGGCGACACGTACGTGGCGACGCCGAGGTCGGCGAGGACCGCCCGGTCGCCGGCGCCCTCGGCGGTGAGGTTCGACTCCCAGCCCGCGTAGACGAGGTCGGGCTCGGTGCCGAGCACCACCTCGGCCGACGGCACGCGGTCCGAGAGCAGCGGGAGGTCGCCGGCGTCCTGCGCCCACTCCTGCGGCACGGGGCCGTCGGGGAACCCGGTCCCGACGATGCGGTCGCCGAGCCCGAGGGCGAGGAGCATCTCGGTCGCGCTGGACTTGATGGTGACGACCCGCTCGGGCGGCGCGTCCACGGTCACGTCGAACCCGCAGTTGTCGACGGTGACGGGGAAGGCGTCGGCGGCGTCGTCGGTGGCGGCGTCGTCGGGGGCGGCGGCGGTCACCCGCGCGTCGGCGGGCTCGTCCGCCGGCCGGGCGTCGGCGCAGCCGCCGAGGAGCGCCAGGGCGACGGCGAGGGGGACGGTCGCGGCTGTCGCGCGCCGGGCGGTGCGCGGGGCCGCAGCGGGCGCAGGGGTGCTGGGGGTCATCGAGGCTCCGGACGGGTCGGGACACGGGGAGGCTCGGTCGGGCCAGCTGCCGACCACGGGTCACGGCCCAGGAACGGACCGGGTGCCGGACCGGGCGTCGGCCGGGGACCCGAGCCCAGCCTAGTCGGCCGCGGCGACGCCCTCCGCAGCCGAGAGCGCCGTCGCGACGCGCACGGCGTTGCGGCCGTCGGCCTTGGCCGCGTAGAGGGCGACGTCCGCGGCGGCGAGCAGCGCCTCCGGCGTGCCGTGCAGGTCGGAGGTGACCACACCGAGGCTGATGGTCAGCCGGTGCCCGGGCATGAGCTCGCCCCAGTCGATGTCCGCGACGGCCCTGCGCATCCGTTCGCACACCAGGACGGCCGTCGCCATCTCCACGTCGGTCAGCACGACGGCGAACTCCTCGCCCCCGTAGCGCGCCGCCAGGTCGTCGCCCCGCAGGGTGCCGCGGAGCTCGGCGGCGAGCCGGACGAGCACCTGGTCGCCGGTCTGGTGCGACCACGTGTCGTTGACGGTCTTGAAGTGGTCGATGTCGAGCAGCGCGACGGCGAAGCGCGCCCGCGTGCTGGTGAGCCGCAGGAGCACGGCGTCGAGCACCCGGCGGTTCGCGAGCCCGGTGAGGGCGTCGTGCGACGCCTCCCACGCCAGGCGGGCGTTGCGTTCCTCGAGCGCCGCCGCCCGACGGCGCTCGGCCTCCGCCGTGCGCTGCGCCCGTTCGACCTCCAGCCGCGAGGACAGCAGCGCCGAGCGGCGCTCGGCCACCGCGTCCGCCAGGCGCACGGTCAGCTCGTGCAGCTCGTGCAGGGCACCGAGGGCGGCGGGCGCGTCGTCGCGGCCCTCGTGCGCGGCCACGAGCGAGCGCAGCAGCTCGACCCGCTCACCCGGTCGGTCGAGCGTCTCGCACAGCGCCAGGCCCGCCTCGACCTCGGCGACGGCCTCGTCGTGACGGCCCGTGAGGACCAGCCAGCGGGCGGCCTCGCGGTGGATGGCCAGCTGCCCGTTGCGCGTCGGGAACCGCTCGACCATCGCGCGCGCGGCCTCGAGGGTCACCCCGGCGGCCGCGAGGTCCCCGGCCAGGATGTGCGCGCCGACGACGGCGAGGCGGGCGTCGATCGCGAAGCGGGTCAGCCCCGCCGCGTCCGCCTCCTCGACCGCCTGCTCGGCGAAGGTCAGGGCGCGGCGCGCGGCCGCCAGGGCGCCGCGCGGGTTCTGCTCGGCGATGCGCCGGCCCGTCACGACGAAGGCGCGCGCCAGGTTGACCTGCGCCACGGCCGCCTGGTCGGTGTCCCCCTCGGCCAGCCACAGGCGCCGGGACTCGCTCAGCACCGCTGCCGCCTCGGGGCCGAACTGGCTCATCCCCGTGTAGACCGTGCCGAGGTGGTTCAGCAGCTCGGCGGTGCCCGCGGCGTCGTCGGCCTCGCGGCGCAGCTCGACCGCGCGCCGCAGCAGGTCGACCGCGTCCTCGACGTGGCCGAGGGCGTGGTGCACGAGGCCCCGGCACACGAGGGCCCGGGACTGCCACACCAGGTCGGACGCCCGCTGGGCCAGGTGTGCCGTCCGCTCGGCGGCGGCGAGCGCGTCCGAGTCGTGGCCGAGGTGCAGGTGCGCGAAGCCGACGTGCAGGCTGATCCGCATCTCGGCGTCGGCCGGGCCCTGCGCGCGGGCGAGCTCGAGGGGACGCTGCGCGCGCACGAGGCAGGCCTGCGGGTCGTGGTCGGCGAGGAAGGCGAGGTCGTCGACGAGCGCGTCCCACTCCGGGGCGTCGTCGTCCGCCGCGCGGAGCGGGCTCCCTGCGCCGTCGACCGTTGTCATGGCCCCCCTGTCAGCGTCGGCTCCTGCCTGGTGATCGGCCGCGCCGCGCCGCTGGTGAGCGGTCGGTGCGCGCGAGCGGCCTACCCTGGCTGCGACACCGTCGAAGGAGCCCGCCATGACCGCCGCCCCCACGTCCGCGCTGCGCGCCGTCGTGACGGGAGCGTCGTCCGGCATCGGGGCGGCGACGGTGCGCCGCCTGCGCGCCGAGGGGTGGGACGTCGTCGCGGCGGCCCGGCGCGGCGACCGCCTGGCCGCGCTCGCGGCGGAGACCGGGGCGGTGCCCGTGACGTGCGACGTCACCTCGGACGACGACGTCGCCCGGCTCGCCGAGGTCGTGGCCGCCCAGGGGGCGGTGCACGCGCTGGTCAACAACGCGGGCGGGGCGCTGGGGCTCGATCCGGTGGCGACCGGGTCGCTGGCCGACTGGCGCGCGATGTACGAGGTGAACGTGCTCGGCGCGCTGCGGACGACGCAGGCGCTGCTGCCGGGGCTGCGGGCGTCGGGGCGCGGCGACGTCGTGCTCCTCACCTCGACGGCCGGGCACGGCACGTACCCCGGCGGCGGCGGGTACGTCGCGGCCAAGCACGCCGAGCGCACGATCGCGGAGACGCTGCGCCTGGAGCTCGTGGGGGAGCCGGTGCGGGTCATCGAGATCGCGCCCGGCATGGTCGCCACCGAGGAGTTCTCGCTCGTGCGGTTCGGCGGCGACGCGGCCCGGGCCGCCGCGACCTACGCCGGGGTCGACGGTCCCCTGACGGCGGACGACGTGGCCGACGCGATCGCGTGGTGCCTGACGCGGCCGCACCACGTCAACATCGACTCGATGGTCATCCGTCCGCGCGCCCAGGCGAGCAACACGGTCGTCGCCCGGCGCGTGTCCTAGGTCCGCGGGCGGCCCGCGTCCTCCGCGCTCCGAGGAGCCCGAGCATGGGACCAACGTCCCAGATGATGGACCGTGCATTCCCGGCGCGTCCACGCGCCTGCCAGAGTCACCCCATGACTTCCGTCCGGCTGCCGTTCGTGCCCTGCGACCTCGTCGCCGCGCGAATGTGCATGCCCGCGGGGGCCTTCGCCGTCTGTCGCTGAGACGACGCGCGCGACGCCCGTCGTCGCCACCTCCTGAGCAGGCGCCTTCGCGCGCCCGGGAGGGTGCAGGCTCCCGCCCCCGCTGACCCGGCCCACGCCCGGTCGCGCCGACGTCCGCGCTGACCTCCGCGCCGACGTCCGTCCGCGACCGCGGCCGGCCCCCTCGCCGCGCGCACCGGCCCGCGGCGCCTCATCGCCTGGCTCCCGCGCGCCCTCGTGCGCCCGCGCCAGGTCCGTCCGAGCACCACCCGTCGCCACACCGTTCGAAAGGGCAGATCGAATGGCCTCAGTCCTCGTCCTCACCGGCAGTCCGTCCGCCGCCTCACGCACCGCCGCGCTCGCGCACCACATCGGCGGCGAGCTGAGCCTCGCGGGGCACGACGTGTCCACCCTGGCGATCCGCACGCTGCCGCCGCAGGCGCTCCTGGCCGCCGACACCGGCGCACCGGAGATCGCCGCGGCGGTCCGTGCCGTCATCGGCGTCGACGCGCTGGTCGTCGCGACGCCGATCTACAAGGCCGCCTACTCGGGCCTGCTCAAGGCCTTCCTCGACCTGCTGCCACAGGCGGCGCTCGCGGGCAAGATCGTGCTCCCGATCGCCACCGGCGGGACGATCGCGCACCTGCTCGCGATCGACTACTCGCTGCGCCCCGTGCTCGCCTCGCTCGGTGCGCGGCACGTCACCGCCGGCCGCTTCGTGCTGGACGTGCACATCGACCACACGTCGGGCGGGCCCGTGCTGGTCGACGACGCCGCCCGCGAGTGCGTGACCCGCACGGCCGCGGCGTTCCGCGAGGCGATCGAGCTCGCCGCGGACGAGGACCGCCGCCTCGTCGCGGCGCCCTGAGCCACGACCTGACTCACGACCTGACTCACGACCCGCGACCTTCACCCGCGACCTTCACCCGCGACCTCCACCCAGACCCAGGAGCAACCATGCCCAAGCAGATCCACGTCAACGCGTTCGAGATGGCCACGCCCGGCCACATCAACCACGGCCTGTGGCGCGTGCCCGGCAACCGCCGCACCGAGTACAAGGACCTCACCTACTGGACGGACCTCGCCAAGGTCCTCGAACGTGGCCTGTTCGACGCCGTCTTCCTCGCCGACGTCGTCGGGACGTACACGACCTACAAGGGCGACCGGCGCGCGGCGCTGCGCGCCGGGATGCAGGTGCCGAACATCGACCCGGCCTTCGTCGTCCCCGCGATGGCGGCCGTCACCGAGCACCTCGGCTTCGCCGTCACGTCCACGACGACGTACGAGCCGCCGTTCGGCCACGCGCGCCGCCTGTCCACCCTGGACCACCTCACGCGCGGTCGGCTCGCCTGGAACATCGTCACCGGGTACCTGCCCGACGCGGCCCTCAACTACGGGCTGAGCGAGCAGATCAAGCACGACGACCGCTACGCGATCGCCGACGAGTACCTCGAGGTCGTCTACCGGCTGCTGGAGTCCTCGTGGGACGACGACGCCGTCGTGCAGGACGCGGAGGCGCTCGTGTACACCGACCCGGACAAGGTCCACGAGATCGGCTTCGAGGGGCAGTACTACCGCGTGGCCGGCCCGCACCTGGCCGAGCCGAGCCCGCAGCGGACGCCCGTCCTGTACCAGGCGGGCACGTCGTCGCGCGGCAAGGGCTTCGCGGCCCGCCACGCCGAGGCCGTGTTCCTGCTGCCGCGCGACGACCAGCAGGCGCGCGAGGAGATTTCCGACCTGCGCCGGCTGGCGGTGGAGGCCGGTCGCGCGCCCGACCACGTGAAGGCGTTCGTCGGCGCGGAGGTCGTCGTCGCGCCGACCCGCGCCGAGGTCGAGGACAAGGTCGCGCTCCTGAAGGAGTACCGCGACGTCGAGGGGCACCTCGTGCTCTTCAGCGGCTGGGCCGGCATCGACCTGTCGGGCGACGACACGGACGCCTACCTCGAGTACAAGGCGGGCGACGCGATGCAGACCTTCGAGCGCATGTGGTCCGAAGGTGCGGACCGCAAGAAGGTCGGCGAGCTCGTCCAGCACCTGTCGGCACCCGAGAACGACAACCGCTTCATCGCCGGGACCCCGGCGGAGGTCGCCGACCGGATCGAGGAGTTCATCGACACGACCGACGCGGACGGGATCAACCTCATCCAGCACCTGTCCCCGGGGACCTTCGCCGACTTCACCGAGCACGTGGTGCCCGAGCTCCAGCGGCGCGGTCGCTACCGGACCGCGTACACGCCGGGGGAGACCCTGCGCGAGCGGCTCTTCGGCGCCGGCCACGCGCGCGCCCTGCCGGACCACCCTGCGGCCCAGTACGCGCGCGCAGCCGCGACCGTCGGCTGACCGGTCGGCCACCGGGGCCGCCCCCGCAGGGGGTGGGCGGCCCCGGTGGCCCGGGCGGTCGGGCCCCGTCAGGCGGAGCGCTCGACCCAGACGCGCAGGGCGTCCCGCACGAGCGTGGCGCCCGGCTCCCCGCCGTAGTTCGCCGCGAACCGCGGGTCGGCCACGTACATGTCGGCCAGGCCCAGCACGTAGCCCTTGTCGGGGGCGCCGGTGCCGTACCCGGGCGTGCCCGGGATCGACGCGAGCCACGCGGCGTGCCGACGGGCGACGTCCTGAGCCTCGTCGGAGTCCGGTGCGACGCCGGCAGCGGCCAGCGCCGCCCACGCCTGCGCGATGGCGGCGGTGCGCTCCTGCCACGAGCGGCGCTCGTCGTCGGACATGCCACGCCACCACCGGTCGCCCGTGGCGTACGCGTCCGCGCCCCAGCGCTGCTCGACCTCCGCCTGGTACTGCGTGTGGTCGAACCCGTCGAACATCTCCTCGGCCACGATCGGGCCTCCCGTCTCCAGCGTGTCGATCGTCCGGGCGACCGACGCGGCCATCCGCGTCAGCCGTCGCTGCTCGGTCTGCAGCGCAGCGAGGTGACGGCGCAGGGCGGCCAGGCGGTCGCGCTCGCCGTCCAGGACGGCCCGCACCTCGGCGAGCGGCATCCCCAGCGAGCGCAGGACGAGCGCCTCCTGCAGGCGCACCAGCGCGTCGTCGTCGTAGTACCGGGTGCCCCCGGCCCCGACCTCCGTCGCCGGCAGCACGCCCACGGCCTCGTAGTGCCGCAGGGTGCGGCTGGTCGTCCCGCTCGCGCGGGCGACCTCCTGGATCGAGTGCATGCCGTCACCTCCTCTCCGGACGCTGACGACCGTACGAGTTGACGTTACGTCAACCGCAAGTCTCCCGGGTTCGCGCCTGAGCCCAGGCCCTCGGCGCGCGCGAGGACGACGGCGGCGGCGCGGTCGCGTGCGCCGAGCTTCGCCAGGACCGTACCGACGGTGTTGCGCACGGTCTTCTCGCTGAGCGACAGGCGCCGGGCGATGCCCGCGGTGTCGTGCCCGGCCGCGAGGTGGTCGAGCACCTCGCGCTCACGGTCGGTGAGCTGGGGGAAGGGCAGGCGGACCGACGTGCGCCCGCCGAGCACGTAGGCCATGGCGCGATCGGCCACGGCGGGGGACAGGATCATCTCGCCCGCGGCGACGGCGCGGACGGCGCGTTCGACCTGGTCGGGGGAGGCGGACTTCACCAGGAAGCCGCGCGCCCCGGCCCGGATGGCGGCGACGACGGCGTCGTCGTCCTCGTGCATGCTGACGACGAGGACCGCGACGCCGGGGCGATCGCGCGTCACGTCGCGCGTCACGTCGACGCCGGACCCGTCCTGCAGGTCGAGGTCCATCAGCACGACGTCGGCGGCCGGTCCGCCGGGTCCCAGGAGCGCCCGGGCCTCGGCGGCGCTGGCGGCCTGGCCCGTCACCTCCACGCCCGGCAGCGACCCGAGCAGGGCGACCATCCCGATCCGGAAGACCGGGTGGTCGTCGACCACGACGGCGCGGATGCTCATGCGACCGCCCCGACGGCCGTCGTGGCGGGCAGCACCGCGCGCACGCGCGTGCCCGGCCGCAGGGCGGTGATCTCGAGCGTCCCGCCGCGCTCGGCCGCGCGCTCGTGCATCGTCCGGGTGCCCACGCCGGGCGGCGCGTCGGGCGCGACGCCTCGCCCGGCGTCCTCGCACACGACCTCGAGTCCCTCGGTCGAGCGCCGGACCGTGAGGGTGCACCCGGCGGCGCCGGAGTGCCGCGCGGCGTTGAGGACGGCCTCGGCCGCGATGCCGTACGCGGCGGCGGCCTCCGGTCCGACCAGCCCGTCGCAGCCGTGCGCCTCGACGCTGACCGTGAAGCCCTCGGTCGCGTGCCGCTGGACCAGCTCGCTCAGGGCCGCGGCGAGGCCCAGCTCGTCGAGCGCAGGGGGGAGGAGGCTGCGGGAGAGGGACCGCACGTCGTCGACGCGCAGCTGGGCCTCGTCGGCGAGCGCCGCGACGAGGGCCCGCGCCGCGGCGGGGTCGGCCGACCAGAGGTTGAGCGCGCCCTGCAGGCCCAGGCGCAGCCCGCTCAGCCACGGACCGAGACCGTCGTGGATCTCGCGGCGGATGAGCCGACGCTCGGCCAGCCGGGCGAGCGTCGCGGCGTCGTGGGCGCGGCGCTGCTCGTGCGCCGCGTGCGCGAGCGCGATGCCGGCCGCGAGCACCGGGAGCAGGTGGTCGAGGGCCTGCCTGCTGCGCGCGTCGAGACGTTCCCCGGGCCGCGCCGTCCAGGTCAGCTCCCCGACGCGCCGCCCGGCGTGCAGGACGGGCAGGGTCTCGGCCGCAGCCGTGGCCAGCCCCCAGGAGGCGTCGACGGCCAGCGGCGGCGCCGTCCGCAGGACGACCGACTCGAGCCGGAGGGACTCCCCGACGCTCCGGGCGAGCCCGGCGAGCAGGTCGTCGGCCGAGCCGGCGCCGGCGAGTTCCCGCCCGACCCG
>AXCX01000153.1 GCA_000767215.1 Actinotalea fermentans ATCC 43279 = JCM 9966 = DSM 3133 | reverse complement strand
CGGCCGCCTGCGCCTGCGCGGCCGCGTCGTCGGACAGGCCGGTCTGCACCCGGAGCGCTGCGTCGGGGGAACCGGTCAGCGTGTCGCCGAGGCCCGCGCGGACCGCGAGCGAGACGTAGCCGGTCGCGCCCGCGACGGCGGCGGTCGTCAGGGCCACCTGGGCGAGCACGAGCAGCAGCAGCCCCGCGTGGGCCCGCGCCCGCCTGCGCAGGAGGCGGGCGACGTTCATGGTGCTCCTCGGCGGGGGATCGGACGCATCTTGCCACGCCGGGCCCCCTCAGGGGCCCGGCGCGCGGCTCGTCAGCGTCCCGTCGCCTGGGCGTTGACCTCGTAGGAGGTGTTGGTCGCCTCGAAGAAGTTCACGAGCTGGAGGGTGTCGTTCGCGGTCGCCATCCACTTCGCGGGGTTGGAGACGCCGAACTCGGGCTCGAAGCCGAGCTCCTCCAGCCGACGGTCCGTGAGGTACTTGACGTACTGGTTCACGTAGTCGGCGTTCAGGCCGAGGATGCCGCGCGGGAACATGTCCCGGTTGTAGGCCTCCTCCATCTCGACGGCCTGGAGGATCATCGCCCGCACCTCGTCGGCGAACTCGGCGGTCTGCAGGTCCTCGTTCTCGGCGAGCACGGTGAGGATGAGGTTGATGCCGAACTGCAGGTGCAGCGACTCGTCGCGGATGATCCAGTCCATCAGTGAGCCGAAGTTGCGCAGCAGGTTCCGCTGCCGGAACGACAGGGCGACCATGAAGCCCGAGTAGAACCAGATCCCCTCGAGCACGATGTTGTACGCGATGAGGTTGCGGACGAAGTCCTTCTTGCCCTCGGTGGTCGTGATGTCGAGCGTCTCGGACGTCATCCGCTGGATGAAGCGGGTCTCGAACGCCTCCTTCGCGGCCATCGACGGCACGGTGACGTGGTTGGAGTAGGCGGCCTCGCGGTCGATGGGGAACGTCTCGAGGATGTACTCGAAGGCCATCGTGTGGTTGGCCTCCTCCCACATCTGCTTGGCGAGGTACAGGTGCCCCTCGGGCGCGTTGATGTAGGGGTAGACGCCGAACGCGAGTGCCTTGTTCACGAGCAGCTCGTTCGGGTTGAAGTACGAGACGAGGTGCACGAGCGCATGCTTCTCGTCGTCGGTCATCCGGGCGAAGTCGGCGAGGTCCTCGCCGAGCTGGATCTCGTTCGGGAACCAGGTGTTCGCGACGGCCTGGTTGTACAGGTCCATCGCCCAGGGGTAGGTGACGGGCTTGAGCAGGAGGCCGTCGGAGATGCCGGCGCCGAGGATGCCGGTGCGCGTGCTGGTCATGGGTGTGCTCCTTGCGTAGCGATCAGGGGTCGGATGAGGGGTCGACGGGTCACGAGGTCACTGGCAGGACTCGCACTGGAGGCGCTCCATCGGGTCGACGGGGCAGGCGACGCCGTCGACGATCTCCGTGTCGGCGAGGTCCAGCACCGTCGCGCCCGACGGCGGTTCGGTGGCCACGGAGGGCACGGCGGGCACGGCGGGCACGGCGGCCGATGGCGGCGCGGCGGGTGACGGCGTCGTCGCCTTGCGAGCGGCGCCGAACCCTGCGAAGCCGGTGCGGGCCGGGCCGCCCGTGGCGACCGGCGCCGGGGCCGCCGATGCGGGACGACCGCTCGCCGACCCCGTCGCGTTGATGTTCTCCGTCTTGTTGACCCGCACGGTCGACTGCTCGGCCGTGTGCCGCGGCATCATGTGCAGGTAGTACGTCGTCTTGACGCCCTTGCGCCACGCGGTGGCGTACAGGTCGGTCATCGCGTCGACGCTGCGGTCGGCGAGGTAGATGTTGCGGCTGATGGCCTGGTCGATCCACTTCTGGGCGCGGGCCGCGACCTCGAGGAACGCGTACGGGGACAGCTGGAAGGACGTCCGGTAGACGGCCTTGAGATGCTCGGGCACCTCGTCGATCGCCGACAGGTCCCCCTGGGCGGCGAGCAGGCGCTCGCGCACGTTCTCCCAGAGACCGAGCCGCTGCAGGTCGGTGACCAGGTTGCGGTTGACCTCCAGGAACTTGCCCGACGACGTCGCCCGGCTGAAGATCTGCGAGAACTGGGGGTCCAGGCCCGGGGTTGTGCCGGCGACGAGGCCGATGGACGCCGTGGGGGCGATGGCCATGAGCGTCGAGTTGCGCATGCCGCGGCTGACCTTGGTGCGCAGCGCGTCCCAGTCCAGCCGGGTGGTGCGGTCGACCTCGACGGGCACGCCACGGTCGGCCTCGACGGCGGCGAGGGTGTCGAACGGCACGAGGCCGCGCGACCAGCCCGACCCCTCGAACGCGGGGTAGGCGCCGCGCTCGGCCGCCAGGTCGGCCGACGCGTCGATCGCGTGCCAGGAGACGAACTCCACCACCCGGTCGATGAGGTCGGCCGCCTCGGGCGAGTCGTAGGCGAGCCCGAGCCGCTCGGCGATGTCGGTGAAGCCCATCATGCCCAGCCCGACGGCGCGGCTGTCGGCGTTGGCGCGCTCGGACTCCGGGACGGACGAGATGGTGATGTCGATGAGATTGTCGAGCTGGCGGACGGCCAGACGCACGGCTCGCGCCATCCGCTCCCAGTCGAGGTCGCCCGCGCCATCGGCAGCGGCGCCCGCGCCGTCGGCCAGGAAGACCGGCAGGTTGATCGAGGCGAGGTTGCAGACGGAGATGGTGTCCCGGTCCTGCGGCAGGCAGATCTCGGTGCACAGGTTCGACAGGTGGATGGTCCCGGTGTTGGTGTTCAGGGCCCGGGTGTTGATGGTGTCCTTCCAGGTCAGCCACGGGTGCGACGTCGTCTGGAGGGTCACCAGAATCTGCTTGTACTGCTCGCGGGCGCGGACCCGGCCGAAGGTGCGCAGCCGCCCCGCCTCGGCGTCGGCCACGTACTGGGCGTAGCGGGCGGAGAACGCGGCGCCGGTGAGCTCGACCAGGTCGGGCGTCTCGGCGGGGTCGAACAGGTACCAGTCCTCGTCGGCGGCGACGCGCTTCATGAACTCGTCGCTGATCCAGACCGCGGTGTTCGCGGTGCGGGTGCGGCGGTACGGGTCGCCGGAGTTCTGCCGCAGGTCCAGGAACTGGCCGAAGTCCAGGTGCCAGTTCTCCATGTAGAAGCACAGGGCGCCGAACTTCTTGCCGCCGCGGGAGATCGCGCGCAGCGTCGAGTCGATCGTGTGCATGAACGGGATGGGGCCGGTCGAGACCGTGTTGTTCGACCGGATGGGCGAGCCCTCGGACCGCAGCTTGGTCACGGACAGCCCGATGCCGCCGGTGCCCTTGGTCAGCCACATGACGTTGCGCACGGACGTGGCGATGTGCTCGATGTCGTCGTCCATCTGGATGACGAAGCAGTTGGACAGCTGCGGGTAGGCGGTCCCGGCGTTGACGAGGGTCGAGCCTGCCGGCAGGTACTCCAGCCGGGAGATCGCGTCGTAGAGCGCGAGCGCCGTCGCGGTGGGGTCGGCCTCGTTCAGCGACAGGCCCATCGCCACGCGCATCCAGAAGTACTGCGGCACCTCGAGCGGCTTCCGGTCGCGCCCGGTGATCATGTAGCGGTTCGTCATCGTGACCGTGCCGATGTAGCGCAGCAGCTCGTCGCGTCCGGGGTCGAGCGCCGCGGCCAGCGCGTCGAGGTCGAACAGCTCGGCCAGGCGCGCGTCGAGCAGGCGGTCCTCGACGGCGTCGCGCACGTATCCCGGGAACCGCGCCCGGTGCAGCAGGGCCAGCTCGACGTCGGTCCGGTAGCCGCCGAGCACGCGCTTGTAGATCACCTTGCGCAGCAGGCGGGCCGCGATCGTGTCGAACGCGGGGTCGTCCTTGACGTTCTGCACGGTGACGGCGATCGCCGCCTCGTCGAGCTGCTCGGAGGTGATGCCGTCGAAGAGGGTGATCGCGAGCTCGGACGCGATCTGCGTGACCTTGGCGATCGGGTCGGCCAGGCCGGTCGTGGCGCGCTCGATCGCGCGGTTGATGCGGTCGGCGTCGTAGGGCTCGCGCGAGCCGTCGCGCTTGGTGACGTGGATGCGGCCGTCGGGCGCTGGGGGTGCCGCGGCGGACGGCGGTCGGACGGCGGGGTCGGCAAGGGTCGTCATCGGCGTGCTCCCAGGTCGAGCCGGTGCTCCGGTGCCCTGGGACGACGACGGCGCGCACGCGCCCTTCCGCCGAGCCCACCCGAGAGGCGCCGGAACCGCGCGTACCGGCGGTACGCGCACCGGCGGCAGGTCTTCGGACTCGTGGGCTCGCGGGTACCGGGGTACCCGCACCTACCGGTCGTCGCTTCCCGGGCTGGTGCCCAGTGCTGATGACGACTGTCGTTCCCACTCACCGCTGCGGGGCAGTCCCGGAGTTCCACCGGGTTCCCTCTTGCCCCACCCGCACGTCGCCCGCCGTCTCCGGCGCTCGCCGCACGGGTGGACCGTCGGCTCCGCGAGCCTACACCGAAGGCTCCGAGGGTCCACAAGATGTTGTGGTTGCGCGTGTCGATGGCCCTACATGTGGGGGTCATCGAGCCGGGCGACGACACGCCGAGGAGTTTCGGCGTGTTCTCCGTGCGGCGACGGGCGGCTTGGGACCTACGTCCCGGTTGGCGGTGGGGCCCGGGGCCAAGATCGCTCGCCGTACCCAACATCTAGTGGTTGACGCGCTGCGGGCCACCAGATGTTCCACCGACGGAGGAGGATGGAGCCATGACCCCACTTCAGGGCGTCATCAAGCGCAACGGGGCCGCCGCGCCCTTCCGGCCGGAGCTCATCCGCTCCGCGATCGCCCGCGCCGGCCTGGCCACCGGCGCGACCGACGTCGAGCACGCCGACGCCTACGCGGCCCCGGTCGCCGACGCCGTCCTCGCCCGCCTCGCGGCCGACGGCGTGCCCTACCCGCACGTCGAGCACGTCCAGGACCTCGTCGAGCAGGCGCTGCTCGACGCCGGCCACACCGGGACCGCGCGCGCCTACATCGCCTACCGGGAGCAGCACGCCCGCCTGCGCGACGACGCCCGGACCGTCGTGGAGGTGGAGTCGTCGGTCAACGAGTACCTCGACCGCAGCGACTGGCGGGTCAACGCGAACGCGAACCAGGGCTACTCGCTCGGCGGGCTGATCCTCAACACCTCCGGCAAGGTCACCGCGAACTACTGGCTCTCGCACGTCTACCCGCCGGAGGTCGGCCACGCCCACCGGGACGGCGCGATCCACATCCACGACCTCGACATGCTCGCCGGCTACTGCGCCGGCTGGTCACTGCGCACGCTGCTCACCGAGGGCCTCAACGGGGTGCCGGGCAAGGTCGAGGCGGGCCCGCCCAAGCACTTCTCGTCCGCCGTCGGGCAGATCGTGAACTTCCTCGGCACGATGCAGAACGAGTGGGCGGGCGCCCAGGCGTTCAGCTCGTTCGACACGTACATGGCGCCGTTCGTCCGCGTCGACGGGCTCGACTACGCCGCCGTCCGGCAGGGCGTGCAGGAGCTCGTCTACAACCTCAACGTGCCCTCGCGCTGGGGCACCCAGACGCCGTTCACGAACCTCACGTTCGACTGGACGTGCCCGGAGGACCTGCGCGCGCAGGTCCCCGTCATCGGCGGGGTGGAGCAGGACTTCGCCTACGGCGAGCTCCAGGCCGAGATGGACCTGATCAACCGCGCGTACATCGACGTCATGACGACGGGCGACTCGTCGGGTCGGGTGTTCACGTTCCCCATCCCGACGTACAACATCACCAAGGACTTCCCGTGGGAGTCGCCGAACGCCGAGCTGCTGTTCGAGATGACCGCGAAGTACGGCCTGCCGTACTTCCAGAACTTCATCAACTCCGACCTGGAGCCGAACCAGATCCGCTCGATGTGCTGCCGGCTCCAGCTCGACCTGCGGGAGCTGCTCAAGCGCGGCAACGGCCTGTTCGGCTCGGCGGAGCAGACCGGCTCGCTCGGCGTCGTCACCGTGAACTGCGCCCGGCTCGGGTACCTGCACCGCGGCGACGAGGCCGGGCTGCTCGGCGAGCTGGACCGGCTGCTCGTGCTCGCCAAGGAGTCGCTGGAGATCAAGCGCAAGGTCATCGGCCGGCTGATCGACGAGGGGCTCTTCCCCTACACGCGGCGCTACCTGGGCGCGGGCCTGCGCAACCACTTCTCGACGATCGGCGTGAACGGGATCAACGAGATGATCCGCAACTTCACCGCCGACGCGCACGACATCACGAGCCCCGAGGGTCACGCGCTGGCCGTGCGGCTGCTCGACCACGTGCGCGCGCGCATGGTCGAGTTCCAGGAGGCGACCGGCCACCTGTACAACCTGGAGGCCACGCCGGCGGAAGGCACGACGTACCGGTTCGCCAAGGAGGACCGCCGCCGGTTCCCCGACATCCTTCAGGCGGGGACGGAGGAGAACCCGTACTACACGAACTCGAGCCAGCTGCCGGTCGGGTTCACCGACGACCCGTTCGAGGCACTGGACCGCCAGGACGAGCTGCAGACCAGGTACACCGGCGGCACGGTGCTGCACCTGTACATGTCCGAGCGAGTGTCGTCGTCCGCCGCGTGCCGCGAGCTCGTGCGTCGCTCCCTCGCCACGCACCACCTGCCCTACATCACGGTCACCCCGACGTTCTCCATCTGCCCGACGCACGGGTACCTCGCCGGGGAGCACACGACCTGCCCGCGCTGCGCGGAGGCCGATCCGGCGGCGGCGCCCGTGGCCTGCGAGGTGTGGACGCGCGTCATGGGCTACCACCGGCCGGTGAGCTCGTTCAACGTCGGCAAGAAGGGCGAGCACGCCGAGCGCGTGCACTTCGTCGAGGAGGTCGCGCTGCCCCAGCTCGAGGTGGCCGGTGTCTGACGACATCGCGCCGGCCGGCCCTGTGGGGTCGGCCGGCGCCGGGGTGGCCGATCGAGCGGCGCCGGGTCGCGCGTCGTCGGCGGACGAGCTGGTCATCGCCGGCCTCGTCCCGCTGTCGACGTGCGACTGGCCGGACCACCTGGTGGCGACGGCGTTCCTTCAGGGCTGCCCGTGGGACTGCACCTACTGCCACAACCCGGACCTCATCGACCCCCGACGCGCGGGCACGGTCGCCTGGTCGCAGGTGCGCGAGCTTCTGGACCGCCGTCAGGGGCGGCTCGACGGGGTCGTCTTCTCCGGCGGGGAGCCGACGCGGCAGGCCGGGCTGGCGGACGCGATGCGGGACGTACGGGCGCGGGGGTTCGCCGTCGGGCTGCACACGAGCGGCGCCTACCCGCGGCGACTGCGCGAGCTGCTGCCGCTGGTCGACTGGGTGGGCATCGACATCAAGGCGCCACGGGGCCGGTACGCGGCGATCACGGGCGTCGCCGCGAGCGAGGACCTCGCCTTCGCGTCGCTGCGCCTGGTGCTCGACGCCGGGGTCGCGGTGCAGGTGAGGACGACGGTCGACCCGACGAGCCTGGATGAGGACGACGTGGCGGATCTGTCCGCGACCCTCCGGGCCATGGGCGTGCGCGACCACGTGCTCCAGGAGATGCGCACGACGGGCGTCCGCCCCCAGTACCTCGCCGCGCTCCGCCGCACCGCGGCGCGCACCCCGCCCGCCCCCCGACGCGCGGACCCGGACCCGGCCGCCCCGGCCCTCCCGTCCGCCGAGGCCCTCCCGCCCGCCGAGGCCCTCCCGCCCGCCGAGGCCCCTCCTTCCGCCGACGACGAGGGTTTGCGCTGAGGACGAGGGCTCCGTCCCCTCGGTCTCGCGGCAAACCCTCGTTCTCGCGTGGGCGTCGGCGACGGCGGGGTCGGGTCAGCGGGTGGCGAGGTTGCGCTCGTAGCGGTGGGTGGGGACCGTGACCTCGCCCGACGACGTCTGCGCCTGGTAGGGGAAGGGGCCGCGGTCCACCCAGCCCTCGCGCTCGTAGAACGCGCGGGCCCGGGCGTTGCCGGCGACGACGGCGAGCCACGCCACCTCGTGCCCGGCCGCGGCCACGAGCTCCTCGCCTCGGCGCAGCAGGGCGCGCGCGACGCCGGACCCGCGCGCCGCGCGGTCGACGAAGAGCTGCTCGACCTCGTCGTCGTGCACCGTGACGAAGCCCTGCACCTCGCCGTCGCGGTCGGCCACCCACGTGGCGGGGATGCGCTCGCGCACGCGCGGCGGGAAGGACTCCGGGGGTCGGTGGGCCACGAGCTCGGGCGGCACGTGGCCGTCGTGACCGTCGTGCCAGCCGACGAGCCAGATGCGCGCGATCTCGAGGGCGTCGTCGTCGCGCGCGGGTCGCAGGATCGGTGCGGAGGCGGCCGCAGTCGGCTGGTCCATCACCGCAGTCTGCTACGCGGCCAGGACGGCGGCCCGGCGCCCGCGGTAGGTCGCGGCGAGCAGGACCAGGGCCAGCGCCTCCGCCACGGCGACCCCGGCGACGAGCGCCCCGACCGACGCCTCGTAGAGAGCGCCCAGTGCGGCGCCGCCCACCGCTGCCGCGCCCCCGACGACCGCCGCGTACAGCCCGTAGGCGGTCGCACGGCGGCGGGTGGGCACGAGGTCGGCGACGACGGCGCGCATCGTCGACTCCTGGATGCCGAGCGCGACGCCCCAGAGCATCGTGCCGGTGAGCACGGCGGTCAGGGTCCCGCCGAACGCCAGCGCCGTGGCCGCGACCGTGAGCACCGGCACGACGACGAGGACGCGCGCCCCGCCGACCCGGTCGTACGCCCAGCCGCTCGCGACCGCCGCCAGCGCGTCGGCGACCATCGCCGCCGCGTAGACGACCGGCACCCAGGCGACCGGGACGACGTCGACCTGCACCATGTGGAACGACACCAGGCCGAACGTCGCGAACCCGAGGATCGCCAGCGCGCTGAACCCGGCGTACACCCAGAAGACCCGCGGCAGGGCGGCGAGCCAGGAGGGGTGGGGCGCGGCGGCGTCGGGCGCGGGCGAGGGCGCCGAGGCGGCGTCGGGCGCCGGGCCG
>AXCX01000152.1 GCA_000767215.1 Actinotalea fermentans ATCC 43279 = JCM 9966 = DSM 3133 | reverse complement strand
CCCGCCGGCCCGGGCACGCTCCCGCCAGCCGGCAGGGGCTGGACGACGGCGGGGGCCGCCGCGGCGTCGGGTTCGCGCAGACCGGGGCCCGGGGCGCCCGGGTCCTTCGGCGGGAACAGGCCCGGTGGCACGCCCTTGCCGTCCCAGTTCAGCAGGTTGACGCGCGCCTTGCGCGTCGCCGGGTCCGCCACGGTGTCGGTGGTCTGCCGCTGGCTGAGCATGTGGAAGTTCTCGACGGCGATCGGGTCGTTGCGTCCCGAGCCCTCGCCGAAGGGACCGGACCCGCCCATGCCAGGCCCGCCGTCGTAGTCGAGGGCGCACTCGGTGGCGAGCTCCTCCAGGGAGTGGGCCTGCTCGGCGTGCGCCGTCGGGATGACGTAACGCTCGTCGTACTTGGCGAGCGCGAGCAGCCGGTACATCGCCTGCATGTCCGTCGCCGACATGCCGACGGACTCCGGGATCGCCGGGTCGCCGTCGCGGCCCATGGAGATGTCCCGCATGTACGAGCGCATCGCCGCCAGGCGCCGCAGCACGGCGTCGACGGGCGCGACGTCGCCCGCCGTGAAGAGCTCGGCGAGGTACTCGATCGGGATGCGCAGGGCATCGATCGCCGCGAAGAGGTTCCCGCGGTCCTCGGCGTCCTCCCCGGTGTCCCGGACCACGTCCACGACGGGCGACAGCGGCGGGATGTACCAGACCATGGGCAGCGTCCGGTACTCCGGGTGCAGCGGCAGGGCCACCTCGTAACGGTGGATGAGCGACCAGATCGGCGAGCGGCGCGCGGCGTCCACCCAGTCCCGCGGGATGCCGGCCTCCTCCGCGGCGCGCTGCACCGCCGGGTCGTCCGGGTCGAGGAACACCGAGCGCTGCGCGGCGAGGAGCTTCGTCTCGTCGGGCTCGCTCGCGGCCTCGAGCACCCGGTCGGCGTCGTACAGGACCAGGCCGATGTACCGCAGGCGCCCGACGCACGTCTCCGAGCACACCGTGGGCAGGCCCACCTCGATGCGCGGGAAGCAGAACGTGCACTTCTCGGCCTTGCCGGTCCGGTGGTTGAAGTAGATCTTCTTGTACGGGCACCCGGTCACGCACTTGCGCCAGCCGCGGCACTTGTCCTGGTCCACGAGCACGATCCCGTCCTCGGACCGCTTGTAGATCGCGCCCGACGGGCAGGACGCCGCGCACGACGGGTTGAGGCAGTGCTCGCAGATGCGCGGCAGGTAGAACATGAACGTCTGCTCGAACTCGAGCTTGACCTTGTCGGCGACCTTGGCGAGCACCGGGTCCGCCTGCGTGAGCGCGGGCGCGCCGCCGAGGTCGTCGTCCCAGTTGGCGCTCCAGGAGACCTGCATGTCCTGGCCGGTCAGCAGGGACTTCGGGCGCGCGACGGGCGTGTGCTCCTGCAGTGGCGCGCTGGTGAGCCGCTCGTAGTCGTAGGTCCAGGGCTCGTAGTACTCGTCGATCGAGGGCTGCTTGGGGCTGGCGAAGATCGTGAACAGGTTCTTCAGCCGGCCACCGGCCTTGAGCTGCAGGCGCCCGCGCTTGTTCAGCGTCCAGCCGCCCTCCCACTTCTCCTGGTCCTCGTAGGTGCGGGGGTAGCCCTGGCCGGGCCGGGTCTCGACGTTGTTGAACCACACGTACTCGGTGCCCGTGCGGTTCGTCCACGCCTGCTTGCACGTGACCGAGCACGTGTGGCAGCCGATGCACTTGTCGAGGTTCATGACCATCGCCATCTGGGCCATCACTCTCATCGCGCTCCGCCTCCGCTCGTTCCTCGCTCCGGACGTCGCCGCTCAACCACGCGCATCAGTACGTCACCTCCTGGCTGCGGCGGCGGACCACCGTGACCTCGTCCCGCTGGTTGCCCGTGGGGCCGAGGTAGTTGAACGCGTACGAGAGCTGGGCGTAGCCGCCGATCAGGTGGCTCGGCTTGATGAGCAGGCGGGTCAGCGAGTTGTGGATGCCGCCGCGCTTGCCCGTGGTCTCCGACCGCGGGACGTCGATCAGCCGGTCCTGGGCGTGGTGCATGTAGACCGTGCCCTCGGGCATGCGGTGCGAGACGACCGCACGCGCCACCACGACGCCGTTCCGGTTCACCGCCTCGATCCAGTCGTTGTCGGCGATCCCGGCCTTGGCGGCGTCCTTGTCGCTCATCCAGATGGTCGGGCCGCCGCGGGACAGCGAGAGCATGAAGAGGTTGTCCTGGTACTCGGAGTGGATCGACCACTTGTTGTGCGGGGTCAGGTACCGCACGGTCACTCCCACAGCACCGTCGGCGCCGTCCACCTCGCCGGTGTGCCCGACGGCGTTCTCGCCGAAGAGCTCGGACATGTTCAGCGGCGGCCGGAAGACGGGCAACCCCTCGCCCAGCTCGGTCATCCAGTCGTGGTCCAGGTAGAAGTGCTGGCGGCCGGTCAGGGTGTGCCAGGGCTTGAGCCGCTCGACGTTGATCGTGAACGGGGAGTAGCGCCGCCCGCCGTGCTCCGTGCCGGACCACTCCGGGGAGGTGATCACCGTCGTCGGGGCGGCCTGGGTGTCGGCGAAGGTCACCTGCTTGCCCTCGTGCTCGGCCGCGAGGTCCGCCATCTGCGTCCCCGTGCGCTTCTCGAGGGTGTGGAAGCCCTGCACGGCCAGGCGCCCGTTGGTCGTCCCGGACAGCGCCAGGATCGCCTCGCACGCGTGCACGTCACGGGTCAGCAGCGGCCGCCCCTCGACGACGCTCCCCGTGCCCTGCGCGACGCCGTTCTTGCGCCCCAGGTACGCGACCTCCTGGCGGACGTCGAACGTCACGCCCTTGGTCGTGGCCCCGAGCGTGTCGACCAGCGGCCCGAGGGTCGCCATCTTGGCCGCGACCGCGCCGTAGTCGCGCTCCACCGTGACGATCTTCGGCATCGTGACGCCCGGGACCGGCTCGCACTCCCCCGTCTTCCAGTCGCGGACGACGCCGTGCGGCGTCGCGAGCTCGTCGGGCGTGTCGTGCGTGAGCGGGACGGCGACGACGTCGGTGCGGACCCCCAGGTGCTGCGCCGCCAGCTCGCTGAACCGGCGCGCCATGCCGTGGAAGATGTCGAAGTCCGTCCGCGTCTGCCACGGCGGTGCGATCGCCGGGCTGAACGAGTTCACGAACGGGTGCATGTCCGTGGTGTTGAGGTCGTACTTCTCGTACCAGGTCGCCGCCGGCAGCACGACGTCGGAGTAGACGGTGGTGCTCGTCATCCGGAAGTCCAGCGAGACGAGCAGGTCGAGCTTGCCCGTGGGTGCCTCGTCGTGCCAGACGACGTCGCGCGGCCGCGCGTCCGGCGGCGCCTGCGTCGCGCGCAGGTTCGAGTCGGTGCCCAGCAGGTGGTGCAGGAAGTACTCGTTGCCCTTCGCCGAGCTGCCGAGCAGGTTCGCCCGCCACACGGTCAGCACCCGCGGGAAGTTCTCGGGCGCGTCCGGGTCCTCCGCGGCGAACCGCAACCGCCCGGCCTTCAGCTCGCCGACGACGTGCTCGCCCACGCCCACCCCGGCCGCCGCGGCGTCGTCCGCCAGGTCGAGCGGGTTGCGGTCGAACGTCGGGTACGACGGCATCCAGCCGAGCCGCGCGGACTGCGCGACGACGTCGGCGGTCGCCTTGCCGGTGAGGTGGCCCCCGGACCGCCCGGGCACGTGCGCGGCCAGCGTGTCCGCACCGAACGCGTCGTAGCGGAACTGGTCGGTGTTCAGGTACCAGTACGCGGTCTGCACCATCGTGCGGGCCGGCCGCGACCAGTCGAGCGCGTTCGCGTAGAGGCTGTGCCCCGTGACCGGCCGGACCTTCTCCTGGCCGACGTAGTGCGCCCAGCCGCCGCCGTTCACGCCCTGGCAGCCCGTCAGCGTCGTCAGGGCCAGGAACGAGCGGTAGATCGTGTCGGAGTGGAACCAGTGGTTGGTCCCCGCGCCCATGAGGATCATCGACCGGCCGCGCGACTCCTCGGCGTTCGCGGCGAACTCCCGGCCGATGCGCTCCGCCTTCGCGGCGGGCACGCCGGTGAACTGCTCCTGCCAGGCGGGCGTGCAGGGCTGGCTCGCGTCGTCGTAGCCCGTCGGCCACTGCCCGGGCAGACCGTCGCGCCCGACGCCGTACTGGGCCAGCAGCAGGTCGAGCACGGTGGTGACCAGGTGCCCGGCGACCCGGCGGACCGGAACCCCGCGTCGAACCGTGGACGCCGCCCCGTCGAGCGCGTCGAACCGCGGCAGGACCACCTCGACCGCGTCGCCCGTCGGCGCGGCGCCGACGGCCGCACCACCGGCCGACAGCATCGGGTCGACGTCGCCCAGGTCGAGGTTCCAGCGGCCCGCGCCGGCCTCGCCGTAGTGGTGGCCGAGCGAGCCGCCCGGCACGACCGGCGCCTGCGTCCGCGCGTCGAGCAGCACGGTCTTGAACGCGGCGTTCTCCACCGTCGCCTCGCTCCCGCCGAGGTCCTCGGCGGTGAGGAACTTGCCGGCCACGTACGCGCCGTCGTCGGCCTCCTCCAGGCGCACGAGGAAGGGCAGGTCGGTGTACCGCTTCGCGTAGTCGGCGAAGTAGGGCACCTGGCGGTCCACGTAGAACTCGCGCAGGACGACGTGTCCCATGGCCATCGCGAGGGCGCCGTCGGTGCCGGGGGCGGCGGCGAGCCACTCGTCGGCGAACTTGACGTTGTCGGCGTAGTCGGGCGAGACCACGACGACCTTCTGACCGCGGTAGCGGGCCTCGACC
>AXCX01000151.1 GCA_000767215.1 Actinotalea fermentans ATCC 43279 = JCM 9966 = DSM 3133 | reverse complement strand
TCACCGGGACGTTCGAGCCCCACATGATCAGGTAGCCGGCGTCCCACCAGTCCCCGGACTCCGGGACGTCCGTCTGGTCTCCGAAGACCTGCGGGGACGCGACGGGCAGGTCGGCGTACCAGTCGTAGAACGAGAGCATCGGCGCACCGAGCAGCGCGTGGTACCGGGCACCGGCGCCGTGCGACACCATCGACATCGCCGGGATCGGCGAGAAGCCGGCGACCCGGTCCGGCCCGTAGCGGCGGATGGTGTGCACCTGCGCCGCCGCGACGATCTCCAGGGCCTCGTCCCACGAGGCGCGGACCAGGCCGCCCTTCCCGCGGGCGGCCTTGTACCGACGGGACGCCTCGGGATCGTCGACGATGCTCGCCCAGGCCTCGACCGGGTCGCCCGTGCGGGCCCGCGCCTCGCGGTACATCTCGAGCAGGAGGCCGCGCAGGTAGGGGTAGCGGATGCGCGTCGGCGAGTACGTGTACCAGCTGAACGCCGCGCCGCGCGGACAGCCCCGCGGCTCGTACTCGGGCCGGTCGGGGCCGACGGACGGGTAGTCCGTCTGCTGCGACTCCCAGGTGATGATCCCGTCCTTGACGTAGACCTTCCAGGAGCACGACCCGGTGCAGTTCACCCCGTGCGTGGACCGCACGACCTTGTCGTGGCTCCAGCGGTCCCGGTAGAAGGTGTCCGCGTCGCGCCCCCCGATCTGGTACAGGGTGCGCAGGTCGTCGGAGACCTCGCCGCGCCGCAGGTGCCGGCCGAGCCGGAGGATCGCGTCGGACGCCGGTCCGTCGAGTCCTGCGCCCGGTCCGGTGGCGGTCTGGGTCATCGTTGGTCTCCTTCGGTCGACGACGCGGGGCGTGCGGTACCGGGGCGTCAGCTCGGGCGCGGCGCTCCCGGGCGGGCGTACTGGGTCCAGGCGAGCACCGTGCAGGCCGCGAAGTACACGACGGCGCCGAAGAAGAACGCGCGGGGCGAGACGGCGGACAGCGCCATGCCCACGAGGAAGGGCCCGAACGCCGCGATCGACGAGGTGAAGCCGATGACCCCGCCGGCCTGCCGTCGGGCGAAGATCATCGGCATCTGCTTGAACGTGCCCGCGTTGCCGATGCCGGCGAAGAAGAAGACCACGAGCATCCCGATGAGGAACGGGCCGAACTGGTCCACCGACGTCGGGCTCAGGAAGAACGCCGTGACCAGGGTGCTGACCGTCATGCCGACGCCCGCGACGAACGTCCAGACCGCGCCGCCGAACCGGTCGCACAGCGGCCCCCAGGCGGCGCGGGTCGCCGAGCCGACGAGGGGCCCCAGGAACGCGTACTTCAGCGGGTCGGGCGCGTCGGCGAAGCTGCCGTACTCGTTCTTGATGATGAGCCCGAGCTGCGCGGCGAAGCCGGAGAAGGCGCCGAACGTCATCAGGTAGATGGCCGTCATGTACCAGGTGTGGCGGTCCCGGAAGATGTCGAGCTGCTGACGGAAGTTCGCCTCCACGGGCACCCGGCGCAGGAACACCGCGGCGAGCACCATGCCGAGGATCACCCAGGGCACGAGCACGAGTCCGGCGTTGTGCAGCCACATGTGGCCGCCGTCGATCTTCTCCTGCGGCGTCAGCGCGGTGACGCCGAGGAGGCCGAAGCCGACCACCCACGGCGTGAGGAACTGGATCAGGCTCACGCCGAAGTTGCCGAGGCCCGCCTGGAGGCCGAGCGCGGTGCCCGCCATCCGCCGCGGGAAGAAGTAGCTCGTGGAGGGCATGAAGCCCGAGAACGCCCCACCGCCGACGCCGCACGCCGCGGCCAGCAGCAGCAGCACCCAGTACGGCGTGTCCACGTTCCGGACGGCGAAGGTCCAGCCGAGCATGGGCAGCAGCAGCAGCGTGGCCGAGCCGCCGACGAGCGTGCGCGTCCCCACGATGGGCGGCAGGAACATGTAGATCAGGCGCATCAGACCGCCGGAGAGCCCCGGCACCGCGACCAGCCAGTAGAGCTGGGCGTCCGTCAGGTCGTAGCCGATCGTCGTGAGGCGGGGCGCGATCGCGCTGACCAGGTACCAGACGCAGAACGCGAGCGTGAGGTTGTACGTCGTGATCCAGAGCGTGCGCCACGCGAACCGCTTGTCCCAGCGCTCGGGGTCCTCCGGGTCCCATCGCGCCAGGTCGACGCTGGGGTTCACGATCGCCATCGTTCCTCCGGGTGCCACGCGCGGCCACGGTCCCGCAGCCATCTTGACGAGTCTGGGCGGCGGGCGCGAGAGGAAGACGCCGGGAATCCCGGGAAAACTCCGGAGATGCGCGCGGCGGCCCGTCAGAAACCGTCGAGATGCAGCACGCAGTGCCGGGGGCCGACGAAGGGCTCCAGGCTCTCGGCCGTGACCGGCCCACCCTCGGCGGCGAGCACGTCACGGGCGAGATCCAGGTGGACCTCGCACAGCAGCTCGGTCCGCTCGTGGGCGAGGGTGGCGTACGGGCACCGGTGCAGGTGCACCGCGCGATCGGCCGGCGCCACCTCGGGGGCGAAGCCGAGGTCGTCCAGGTGCAGGTCCAGGGCCGCCAGCTGCCCCGCCACCTCCCCGGCGGCGCCGCCGTCGGGCGACGCCTGGTCCGGGAGGTCGAGCCCTTCGCGGGCGCTCGCCAGATACGCCTCGCGGAACCGCTCGTCGGCCGTGGCCGCGGCCCGGCGCCGGACGATCGAGTACCGCAGGCGCGGGCGCCCCTGGGTCCCGCGGCGCTCGGCCGTGCTCTCGACGAAGCGCGAGGCGACCAGCCGGTCCAGGTGCTCCCGGGCCGTGTTGGGGTGCAGGCCGGTGGCCTGCGCGACCTCGGTGACGAGGGCCGGCTCGCCGGCCTCCCGCAGGAAGCGCAGGATGGCCAGACGACGTGCGGAGGCGAGTGTGCGTCCCGTGATCCCCGCGCTCATGGGACGAGTATTCCCGGGTTCGGGCGTGCCGCACCGCATCGTCGGCTGGATAGCGTGGTCCGCGTCCGCGGGCCGGCCGCGCAGGCGAGCCCGGTCGGCGACCGGAGCACACGAACCGAGCAGGGACCGAGGGGTGGCGCCGATGACCGAGGTGAGGACCGGGAGCGACTGGGACCCGCGCGCACCCGAGGTGCTGGCCGACCAGCTCACCGCCTACGACGCGATGCGCGGCCGCTGCCCGGTCGCACACAGCGACTACCTCGGCTGGACCCTCTTCCGGCACGACGACGTCGTCGCCGCGGCCCGGGACCACGACACGTTCAGCAACGTGGTGTCCCCCCGGGTGTCCGTGCCCAACGGGATGGACCCCCCCGAGCACACCGAGCACCGGCGCATCAACGAGCGGTACTTCACGCCCGAGCGGATGTCGGCGCTCGAGCCGGCGGTCCGCGACATCGCCGCCCGCCTGGTCGCGGACCTGCCGCGCGGTGGCCCCACCGAGGTCATGGACCCGCTCGCCCGGGCCTTCGCCCTCCGGGTGCAGAGCGCGTTCATGGGGTGGCCCGCCGCGCTCGAGGGCCCCCTGCGTGACTGGACCCTGCGCAACCACCGGGCCTCGCTGAGCCGGGACCCCGAGGCGCTGGCCGCCGTGGCGCTCGAGTTCGACGGCTACATCCGCGGCGAGATCGCGGCCCGACGCCGCACCGCCGGGCTCGTCTCCGCGCCGGGTGACGTCACCGCCGAGCTGCTCACCGAACGGGTGGACGGGCGCCCGCTGACCGACGAGGAGCTCGTCAGCCTCATCCGCAACTGGACGGTCGGCGAGCTGAGCACCATCGCGGCGTGCGTCGGCATCCTCGTGCACGCCCTGGCCGAGCGGCCCGAGGTCCAGCAGCTCCTGCGCACCGACCCCGCCGCGATCCCCAGCGCCGTGGACGAGCTCCTGCGCATCCACCCGCCGCTCGTGGCGAACCGCCGCCGGGCCACGCGCGACGTCGAGGTCGCCGGTCGTCGCATCCCGGCCGGTGCCCCCGTCACTCTGCTGTGGGCGTCGGCCAACCGCGACGAGACGGTCATGGGCGACCCGGACGAGTTCCGCCTCGACCGCGACCCCGCCGACAACCTGCTGTACGGCACCGGCATCCACGCGTGCCCCGGCGCACCGCTCGCCCGCCTCGAGCTGCAGGTCATGGTGGAGGCGCTCCTCGCCGGGACCGAGCATCTCGGGCCCGTCACGGACGCCGTCCGCGCCGCGTACCCGGCCAGCGGCTACACCGCGCTCATGGTGGGCGTCCGGTGACCCCGGCGGGCGTCCGGGCGGCGGTCGTCGTCGTCTCGGACCGGTGCTCCGCCGGGCTCGCGGAGGACCGGTCCGGCCCGGCTGCGGTCGACCTCCTCGCGCAGGCGGGGTACCCGGCGGACCGCTCGGTCGTGCCCGACGGCGCCGCGAGCGTCACGGCGGCGGTCCGCG
>AXCX01000150.1 GCA_000767215.1 Actinotalea fermentans ATCC 43279 = JCM 9966 = DSM 3133 | reverse complement strand
CCGCGCGTGGTCCTCGGGGCGACCGCGGCGAGCGCCGGGGTGGTGGTCGTGCACGGCGGCGGGGCCAGCACCGCCACCGGCCTCCTCCTCGCCGTCGGCGTGCTGGCGTGCGAGGTGGCCTTCACGCTCGCGGTCGCACCCGTGCTGCGCGACGTCGGCCCCGCGCGCGTCTCGGCGTGGAACTGCGCCCTCGCGGCACTCATGCTCGCGGGCGCCTCGGCCGCGGTGGGCGAGCACCTGCGCCCGCCCACCGGCAGCGAGGCCACGACGCTCGCCTACCAGGGCCTGGTCATGACGGCGCTCGCGTTCGTGCTCTGGTACCGGGGCGTCGCCCGGCTCGGCGCCGACCGCGCGGGCACCACCATGGCCGCGGCACCCGTCGCGGCCACGCTCACGGCCGCCGTCGTCGGGACGGGGTCCCTGCGGCCCGCCACCGCGCTCGGGGCCGCCCTGGCCGCCGTCGGGGTGCTCGTCGCCGTCCGGGCCGACGCGCGGGTCAGCGACGCAGCGCCGCCACCAGCGAGCGCAACCGCGGATGGTCGAACAGCTCGTCCAGCGTGACCAGGCGCTGCGCGGAGTCCGCGAGCGGCACCTTCCAGTTCGGGTACTCGGTGTCGGTCCCGGGCTGGTTCTGCGCGCGCCGCTCGCCGACGGCGTCCGGCAACGAGACGCCGACGAGCACCGCGGGCGAGGCGAGCAGCAGCCGGTGCATGGCCTCCACGACCTGGCGCTCCGACGGGTCTGCGCCGACCAGCCCGCGCCGCCCGAGCAGGTCGAGCAGCTGGCGCCGCTCCGCCCAGGCGTCCGCGCGCACCTTCTCGACGGGCTCGGTCAGCAGCCCGAGCCGCTCGCGCAGCTCGACGTGCTCGCCGGCCAGGTAGCCGGCCGTCGGCGGCAGGTCGTGGGTGGTCACGGTGGCCAGGGCCAGGCGCCGGTAGTGCTCGGGCGGACGGAAGTCGTCGCCCTCGCGCTCGAACCACAGCACGGACGTGCCGAGGATCCCCCGGTCGACGAGGTAGTCGCGCACCCAGGGCTCGAACGTGCCGAGGTCCTCCCCGATGACGACCGCGCCGGCCCGCTCCGCCTCCAGGCACAGGATGCCGATCAGCGCCTCGTGGTCGTAGCGCACGTACGCGCCGGCCTGCGCGCCACGGCCCTCCGGGATCCACCACAGCCGGAACAGCCCGATGATGTGGTCGATGCGGATGGCGCCCGCGTGCCGCAGGACCGTGCGGAGCATGTCGCGGTACGGCGCGTAGGCGACCCGCGCGAGGGCGTCCGGACGCCACGGTGGCTGCGACCAGTCCTGCCCCTGCTGGTTGTACATGTCCGGCGGCGCGCCCACGGCGACGCCGTGCGCGAAGACGTCCGACATCGCCCACGCGTCGGCGCCCTCGGGGTGCACGCCGACCGCCAGGTCGTGCATGATCCCGAGCCGCATCCCGCCCTCGAGGGCAGCGCGCTGGGCGGCGGCGAGCTGCTCGTCGGCGACCCACTGCAGCCAGCAGTGGAAGGTGACCCGGTCCGCGAGCTCGGTGCGCAGGGCGCGCACGGCGTCCGACGCGCGGTCGTGGCACTCGGGCGGCCACCGCTCCCCGTCGAAGTGCTCGGTGAGCGCGCACCAGGTGGCGAAGTCCTCCAGCCCCTGACCCTGCTCGGCCCGGAAGGCGTCGAAGCGCGCCTGCCGCGCAGCCGAGCGCGGCGCCGCGTAGACGACCTCGAGCGCGACCTTCTTCGCGGTCCAGACGGCGTCGCGGTCGATCGGGCCGGCGTCCGCGCTGAGCGGGCGGGCCGCCTCGGCCTGCCACTCGACCAGGGTCCGCTCGGCCGTCGGCAGGTACGCCGTCTCGGGGATGTCCTCGACGCGGAGGTACACCGGGTTGACGAAGCGCCGGCTGCTCGGCAGGTACGGCGACGGCGTCATCGGCGGCGCCGGCTCGGCGGCGTGCAGCGGGTTGATGAGGACGAAGTCCGCCGACGCCCGCCGCGCTGCCGACCAGGCCAGGTCCCGCAGGTCGGCGAGGTCACCCAGCCCCCAGGACTGGGCCGAGCGCACGGAGTACAGCTGGGCCATCAGGCCGATCGCGCGCCGCTCGTCGAGCCCGACGGGCAACGTCAGGCGGGCGGGGGTCACGACGAGCGTGCACCGCGCCGTCGTCGCGCCGCTCTCCGCGACGATCGTGTGCCAGCCCAGCGGCAGGTCGGCCGGGATCTCGAGGGTCGCGCGGCCCACCTGGCGCCCGTCCACGGTGCGCGGGGGCACGTACACGTCGAGGTGCGCGAGGTCGCGGCGGCCGCCGCCGGACTCGGCCTCGAGCTCGACCCACGCGTCCACCGGGGCGCCGTCGTCGACGTGCACCGCGACCGAGCCGCCCGCGCCCGCGCGCACCACCAGGACCGGCGGGAGCATGCGCCGCCACACCTCGTCCTCGGCGTTCGTGAGGGCGACCTCGACGCGCTCGGGAGAGCTCGCGTCGACGCCGAGGGCGGCCAGCACGGCGACCAGCGTGCCCTCGGCCACCTGCCGGTGCGAACCGTCGAAGCCCCAGTAGTCCGGCACGACGCCGTACCGGCCCGCGAGGGCGAGCAACGCTTCAGGGAGCGGGGTCTCGGCCACCCTCCGATCCTGCCAGAGGGCCGTGCATCCGCCACGCCCGGCGCACGCACGACGCGCAGGCCCGTGCGTCGCGGCTAGCCTGCCGTGGTGACGTGGTTCGCGACGCCCTCCCCCACCCCTGACGGCCCGACGGTCGACGAGCTGAAGGGCACCGCTGAGCACTGGTTCGACTGGCTGCTCGGCGCACCGCTGCAGACCCTGGTCGCGGTCGTCGCCGGGGTCGTCCTCCTGGCGATCACGCGGTGGCTGATCACCCGGACCGTCCGCTCGGTGGTCTCGGGAGGCGCCAAGGTGCGCCGCCAGGCGAAGCGGCTCCTGCTCAAGACCCCGGTCCGCGGGGCGCTCGACTCCGACTCGGACCCGCTCGCCGTGGCCCGTCGGGTCCAGCGCGCCGAGACCATGGGCTCGGTCCTGCGGTCGACGTCGGCGCTGGTCATCGCCATCGTCGTGGTCACGGCGATCGCCAACATCAACGACTGGGACCTCGGGCCCGTGCTCGCCTCCGCGGGGGTCCTCGGCGTCGCGCTCGGCTTCGGCGCGCAGACCCTGGTCAAGGACTGGCTCTCGGGTCTGTTCATGCTCATCGAGGACCAGTACGGCGTCGGTGACGTGGTGAACCTGGGCGAGGCGTCCGGCGTCGTCGAGGCGATCGGGCTGCGGGTCACCCAGGTGCGCGACCTCTCCGGCACCCTGTGGTACGTCCGCAACGGCGAGGTGCTGCGCGTCGGCAACATGACGCAGGGCTGGTCGCGTGCGCTCGTCGAGGTGCAGGTCCCGCCCGACGCCGACGTGGACCGCGCCGTGGAGGTCCTGCGGGCCGCGGCGACCGAGATCGTGGCGGACCCCGAGCTCAGCCCGCACGTGCTCGCGGAGCCGGAGGTCACCGGCTTCGAGGACCTGCGGGCGGAGGCAGTCATGCTGCGGACCATCATCAAGGTGGCGCCGGCGAAGCAGTGGGTGGTCCAGCGCGCCCTGCGCGCCCGCATCCGCGAGCGCTTCGCCGAGGCCGGGATCTCGATGGCGCTGCCGCGGCAGCTCTTCGTGGAGCGCGGCGAGGGCTGAGCGCGAGGCCCGCCGGCGCGGGCGCGGCGGGCCTCGCCGCCGTCAGCGCCAGGCGAGCAGCCGCTGGCCCTCGGTGACGCGGTCCCCCGGCTCGACCACGGGCACCAGGTCGTCGTCCTCGGCCTGGAGCGCGACGACGGGGCAGATGGCCGAGCGGCCCGCCTGCCGCACGCACTCGGGGGACCACGCGAGGAGCGGCTGGCCCGCCACGACCTCCTGCCCCTCGACCACGGCGACGTCGAAGCACGCGGTCGCGAGGTCCTCCGTGTCCACGCCGAGGTGCACCAGGACGGCCCGGTCCGCGTCCATCGAGATCACGACGGCGTGCGGGTAGACGGAGATCATCCGGCCCGGGCACGGTGCGACGACGACGACGCGCACCGCACCGAGGGTCTCGTCCGGCGGGTCGGGCTCGATCGCCAGGCCCGGCCCCACGACGGCGTCCGCGAAGACCGGGTCGGGGACGTCGGCCAGCGCCACGACGGTGCCGGCCAGCGGCGCCACGATGTCGGTGGTCAGGCGTGCCTCACGACTCTTCATGGTCCCCCCAGACGTCGGCCGCGCGTCCCGTCAACCCTAGCCGCCCGTGTCCAGAGTGTGCGGCTCCACCCGGAACGTCCCCCGGCGGGGACGCGTCGCTCAGCCGCGGAGGTTGTCGATGTCGGCGGCCAGGGAGTCCGCCTCCGGCCCGACGACCACCTGGATCACGCGCCCGGAACGCACCACGCCGAACGCGCCGCTCGCGCGCAGCGCCGCCTCGTCGAGGACGCCCGGGTCCGTGACGACGACGCGCAGCCGCGTGATGCACGGCTCGAGCTCCACGACGTTCCCGGGCCCGCCCAGGGCCGCCAGGATGTCCTGCGCCTTCGTCGCCACGACGACCTCCTCTGGCCCGCCGTGGGGGGCGGCGGCGCCTGCGACGAAGCCTAACGTGAGCGACAATGGCGGGCGTCGCCCCCACGGAAGGATCCACGTGCCCGAGCCCGCACCGTCCGGCGAGCCTGCGGCACCCGCGTCCGGCGAGCCGTCGGCCCCCGCCCCGACTCCCTACGAGGTCCTCGGCGGCACTGAGACGTTCCAGCGGCTGGTGACCCGGTTCTACGCGGGCGTGGCGCAGGACGAGGTGCTGCGGCCCATGTACCCGGAGGCAGACCTCGGCCCGGCGGCCGAGCGGCTGCGCCTGTTCCTCGAGCAGTACTGGGGCGGGCCGAGCACCTACAGCGAGCAGCGCGGCCACCCGCGGCTGCGCCTGCGGCACGCACCGTTCGCGATCGACGGCGACGCGCGCGACCGGTGGCTGCGGCACATGCGCGACGCCGTCGACTCCCTGGATCTCCCCCCGCGGCACCACGCGGTGCTGTGGGACTACCTCGAGCGCGCCGCGCATGCCATGGTCAACCGGGACGCGCCCACCGCGGGCTGGCGAGGAGGAGCATGAGCGAGCAGGACCGGACCACGGCTGGGACGAGCACGCCGCCGACGCCGGCCGGTGACCCGCTCGGCACGGTGCTGGACGTCCTCGACGTCGAGGAGCTGGACACCGACCTGTTCCGCGGTCGCAGCCTGCCGCAGCCCGGTGGACGGGTCTTCGGCGGCCAGGTGCTCGCCCAGTCCCTCCTCGCGGCGGCACGCACCGTCGCCGACGCCCGGCTCCCCCACTCGCTCCACGGGTACTTCCTGCGCGCCGGCGACGCCGGCAAGGGCATCACGTTCATGGTCGAGCGGCTGCGCGACGGCCGGTCGTTCAGCGCCCGGCGGGTGCACGCGATGCAGGGCGGCCAGCCGATCCTCACGCTCACCGCCTCGTTCCAGGAGTCGCAGCCCGGGCTCGA
>AXCX01000149.1 GCA_000767215.1 Actinotalea fermentans ATCC 43279 = JCM 9966 = DSM 3133 | reverse complement strand
ACCCCGCCGCCGGAGTCCGTGCCGAGCGCGCTGGACGTGCTCGGCAGCGTCAGCCACCCGGTCGCGACGTTCTGGACCCAGACGGCGGCGTTCGACATCCGGCACGTCGAGGAGTCGATCTACCTGGACGCTGCGGCGACCTCGACGTCGCGGCAGATGGTGTGGATGCGGGCGCGCGGCGTCGTGCCGGACGCGGGCGCGGCGTCGGAGGTGTGGCACCGCGCACTCATGGCCTACGCGTGCGACCAGGTGATGCTCGAGCCGCTCCTGCGCCGGCACGGCCGGAGCTGGGCGACGCCGGGGCTGTCCATCGCGAGCCTCGACCACGCCATGTGGTTCCACCGGCCTGCCCGCGTCGACGAGTGGCTGCTCTACGTCCAGTACGCCCCGAGCGCCTCGGGCGGGCGCGGACTGGGCTCGGCGCGGGTCTACCGCCAGGACGGCACGCTCGTCGCGAGCATCGCCCAGGAGGGCATGCTCCGCGTTCCCGACGCCGACTGACCGACCGCCCCACCCGCCGCCGGCGCCCGACGCGCGGCCCGACCGCGACCGCCGCAGACTTGGCGCATGCCCCGCCTGCGCCGTGTCCGCTCCACGGACCCGGGCTGGACGCGGCGGGCGGCGGGCCGCGGCGTCGTCTACCTCGACGAGCACGGGACGCGGATCACCGACCCGGCGGCGGTCGCCCGCTGCCGCGAGCTCGCGATCCCACCCGCCTGGCGCGACGTCTGGATCTGCCCGGCCGACAACGGCCACATCCAGGCCATGGGGACCGACGACGCCGGACGGCGCCAGTACCTGTACCACCCCCAGTGGCGCGCGCGCCGCGACCGCCTCAAGCACGACCACGTGGTGCGCCTGGCGCGGCGCCTGCCCGCGGCACGCCGCCGGGTCGCGCAGGACCTGGCCCGGCCCGAGCCCGACCGCACGAAGGTTCTGGCGCTGGCCTTCCGGCTGCTGGACGAGGCGTACTTCCGCGCCGGCGGGGAGGCGTACGCGAAGGAGAACGGCTCGTTCGGCCTGGCGACCCTGCGGCGCGAGCACGTGCGGCTGGCCGACGACGGGGTCTGGTTCGCCTATCCCGCGAAGTCCGGCCAGTGGCGCGAGGCGCACGTGTCCGACCCCGACGTGCGCGACGCCGTCCGGCAGCTGCTCGAGCGGGACGACGACCAGCCGGACCTGCTGGCCTGGCGCAACGGCGACGGCGGCTGGCACGACGTGACCACCGCCGACATCCTCGACGACGTCAAGGCGCGGCTCGGGCCGGAGGCCCGGCCCAAGGACTTCCGCACCTGGCACGCGACCACCCTGGCGGCCGCCGGCCTGGCCCAGCACCCCGTGCCGCGCAGCGAGCGGGCGCGCCGCCGCGTCGTCGCCCAGGTCGTCCGCGAGGTGGCCGAGGAGCTCGGCAACACGCCCGCGGTGTGCCGCGCGTCCTACATCGACCCGCGCGTCATCGACCTGTGGGAGCGGGGCCGGACCATCGGCCGGCGGCGCACCCGGGGCGGCGCGGAGCGCGCGCTCATCGAGCTCCTCGCCTGAGGGTCCCGGCCCGGCTCGCCTACTCCATGTCCTCCAGCTGGCGCCCGCGGGTCTCGGGCACCCAGCGGAGCACGAACACGAACGACAGGGCCGCGAACGCGGTGTAGAGGCCGTACGCGAGCCCCAGCCCGACCTCGGCGAGCGCCGGGAACGTCGTCGAGATGAGGAAGTTGCCCGCCCACTGGGCGGCGGCCGCGAGCCCGAGGGCCGCAGCCCGGATCCGGTTGTTGAACATCTCGCCGAGCAGCACCCAGACCGCCGGTCCCCAGGAGACCCCGAAGAACACGACGAACAGGTTCGCGGCGACCAGGGCGACGGGGCCCGCGGCGCCCTCGAGGGCGGGCTCCCCGTCGACCAGCGGCGCCGTCGCGAACGCGACAGCGAGCGCGGCCAGGCTCACCGCCATGCCCGCCGACCCCACGAGGAGGAGCCGGCGACGCCCCACCCGGTCGATCATGGCGATCGCGACGACGGTGACCGCGATGTTGGTGACCGACGTGATCACCGTCTGGACCAGGGCGTCCGCCTCGCTGAAGCCCACCTGCTGCCACAGCGAGGAGGAGTAGTAGAAGATCACGTTGATCCCGACGAACTGCTGGAACAGCGACAGCCCGATGCCGACCCACACGATCGGGAGCAGCCCGAGGAACGGGCCCCGCAGGTCCGCGACGGTGGACCGCGCGTCGGCCGCCACGGTGCGCCGGATCTCCCGCAGCCGCTCGTCGACGCCGGACCGCAGCACCTGCGCCAGGACCGATCGGGCCTGCTGGTGCTCGCCGCGCGCCACGAGGAAGCGCGGCGACTCGGGGATCTGCAGCGCCAGGACCCCGTACGCGACCGCCGGGACCACCTCGGTGAGGAACATCCACCGCCAGGCCTCGAGCCCGAGCCACAGCTCCTCGCCCGCCCCGCCGGCCGCCGTCGCGATGAAGTAGTCGCTGAGCAGGGCGAGGAATATCCCGGTGACGATGGCGAGCTGCTGGAGCGAGCCGAGCCGACCGCGGATGCTCGCCGGCGAGATCTCCGCGATGTACGCGGGCGCGATGACCGACGCCGCCCCCACCGCCAGACCGCCGACGACCCGCCACACCACGAGGTCCCACGGCCCCTGGGCGAGCCCGGACCCGACCGCGCTGATGGTGAAGAACGCGGACGCGAGGAGCATCACGCGCACGCGGCCGAACCGCCCCGCGAGCTGCCCGGCCACCCACGCGCCCGCGGCGCAGCCGATGAGCGCCGAGGAGACGGTGAACCCGGTCAGGCCGGCCCCGATGGCGAAGTCCGCCCGGATCGCCTCGACGGCACCGTTGATGACCGCGGTGTCGAAGCCGAAGAGGAAGCCCCCGATGGCGGCGACCGCGGCGAGCAGCACCGCCCGCCCGGTGTCGTACTCCTCGCTCGTGGTCGTGGCGCCGCCGCGGTCGACGTCGTCCGGCCCACCCTCGCTGCGTGCTCGCATCGCGCCCCCTCACGCCGGTGTCCTGCGACCGTAGGTCTGGTGCGGCGGACCGGCCACCGGAGGAGCCGCGGGCCTCAGCCCTCCCGGCGCCGCCAGGCCACGGGCGGCCCGACGTACGGCTCCCAGGTCGCGCGCTCGTCGGGCGTCAGCCGGCGCGGGCGGCCGGAAGCGGCCTCCAGCATCACGATGGTCGTCATGGCCTGGACATGCACCGTGCGCCGACCGCCGACCGTCGAGGTGATCTCGTAGCAGACCTCGATGCTGGCCCCGCCGAGCCGCCCCAGCCACATCTCGATGACGACGGGCTCGCGCAGGTGCGGCACGGCTGCGAGGTACTCGAGCTCCTGGCGGGCGACCACCGTCACGGTGTCGGCGCCCGGTCCGGCGTCGAGCACGGCCGTCGGGTGCGCCTGCTCCGCCGCCTGCGGGTGCCGCCAGAACGCCGCGATGCGCGCCTCCTCCAGGAGCGTCAGGACGGCCACGTTGTTCACGTGCCCGTAGGCGTCCAGGTCCGCCCAGCGCAGCGCCACCGGGATCTGCAGCCGTGCTCGCACGTCGTGGTCTCCTCGTCGTCGTTCGGGTGTCGGTCGGGTGTCGGTCGGGCGTCGGTCAAGGGTGTCGGTCCGGGTGTCAGTCTGGCGGTCGCGCGGGGGCGCGGGCGTCGCCGGGGCGTGGCGCCGGCTCACCGCCGCCGGGACCGCCCTGCCATGGCGACCTGCGCGGCCGAGCGGGCG
>AXCX01000148.1 GCA_000767215.1 Actinotalea fermentans ATCC 43279 = JCM 9966 = DSM 3133 | reverse complement strand
GCCCGGGCGGCGCGCCGGCGGTGGGTGCGACGCAGGAGGCGGTCGACGGCGACGGGCGCGGCCGCGGCGCACGCGTGCGTCGCGATGTGGCCCAGGGCGGCGTGCAGGTCGCTCACGGCCGTCCTCCTTCCAGGATGTCGACGTCGACGGTGGGGGCCTCGACGGCGGCTAGCAGGCCTTCCAGGCGGTGCACGGCCACGCTGAGGTAGCGCTTGACCGTGCCGTCCGACAGCCCGAGCCGGTCCGCGATCTCCGGGACGGTCAGGTCGTCGTAGTAGCGCAGCACCACGCAGGTCCGCTGCTGCGGGGACAGGACCCGCAGCGCGGCCTCGACGTCGGTCCGGTCGCTCACGTGCGCCTCGTGGCTCTCGGCGCGCTCGGAGCGGGCGAGCAGGTGCCGCGCGTCGACCCACAGGCGGGCCCGGCGCACGCCGTCGATGTAGGTGGTGAGCATGGCCCGTCGGACGTACGCCTCGGCGTTGTCGAGCACCAGGCCCGACCGGCGCCGGACGAACGTCTTGATCAGCGCGTCCTGGACCAGGTCCTCGGCGTCGCGCAGGTTGCCGGTGAGCAGGTAGGCGTAGCCGGTCAGGGCCTTGCCGCGCTCGCGGGCGAGGGTCGTCATCGCCTCGTCCGCGCGTCGGCGCCATGCCTCCGCCATGCCGTCTCCCGTGACCCGTGCCCGCCTGCCCGGTGGGAAGTCCACCTTCGCAGACAAGGACGGGCGACGGCCCGGGACCGTTGCCCCCCGTGGGCCGGGCGCCCTGGGGGCCGGCCGACCCGCTACGGCATGGGCTTGCCGCCGGCGACGCCGAGGCGCTCGCCGGTGACGTAGCTCGACTCGGCCGACGCGAAGAAGACGTACGCGGGCGCGAGCTCGGCGGGCTGGGCGGGGCGGCCGAGCGGGGTGTCCGCCCCGAAGCCCTCGACGGCGTCGCCGGTCATCGTGGCCGGGATGAGCGGCGTCCAGACCGGCCCGGGCGCGACCGTGTTGACGCGGATGCCCTGCTCGGCGAGCTGCTGCGCCAGGCCCTTGGTGAAGTTCACGATGCCGGCCTTGCTGGTCGCGTAGTCGAGCAGCTGGGGGCTGGGCTGGTAGGCCTGGATCGACGAGGTGGTGATGATCGAGGACCCCGGCGCCAGGTGCGGCACGGCCGCCTTGCACAGCCAGAACATCGCGTAGAGGTTCGTCTTCAGCACGCGGTCGAGCTGCTCGGTGGTGATGTCGAGCAGGCCGCCCTCCTGCGCCATCTGGTACGCCGCGTTGCTGACCAGCACGTCGATCCCGCCCAGCTCCGCGACGGCGCGCTCGATCAGGGCGGTGCAGGCGGCCTCCTCGCGGAGGTCGCCCGGGACCAGGACGACGCGGCGTCCGGCGTCGCGCACGTGGCCCGCGGTGACCTCGGCGTCGTCGGCCTCCTCGGGCAGGTAGGAGAGGGCGACGTCGGCGCCCTCGCGCGCGAAGGCGATCGCCACCGCGCGCCCGATGCCGGAGTCCCCGCCCGTGATCACCGCGCGGCGGCCCTCGAGCCGGCCCGAGCCCACGTACGACTCCTCGCCGTGGTCCGGCTCGGTGCGCATGTCCTGCGTGTGCCCCGGGTGCTCGACGCGCGGCTCGGGGCCGGGCTGGCCGTACTCGCGGGTCGGGTCGGTCGGGGTGGTCTGGTCGGTCATGTGGTGCCCCCTTCGTCAGTGGTGCCTGCGGCCTCAGGCGGCGGTCGCTCAGTCCTCTGCGTGCTCAGTCCTCCACGTGCCAGGCGAGCGCGAGCGGGCTCTGGTCGAGGTCGGCGAGCAGCGCGGCGACGTCGCGGTAGACCGCGGCCGCGCCCGCCTCCCGCAGCTCGGCCTCGCTGACGCCGCCGGTCAGGACGGCGACGCACGGCACGCCCGCCCGGGCGGCCGCCTCGACGTCCCAGCCGGTGTCGCCGACGAGCACGGCCCGCTCGGGCGGCACGCCCGCGATGTCGAGGGCGGCCTGCACGAGGTCCGGCTCGGGCTTGGCGTTGTCCACGTCCTTGGCCGACGTGACCCCGGTCAGGACGTCGTCGAGGTCGAGCACCGTGAGCAGCTCCTCGAGCTCGGCCGGGGCCGCCGACGTCGCCAGGACCGCCCGGGCCCCGCGCTCGGCCACGGCCCGGACCAGGTCACGGGCGCCGTCGAAGGGGCGCTGCAGGTCCGCGAGCTCGCGGTAGTGGGCCGCGTGGGCGTCCTTGGCACGGTCGGCGAGGCGGTCGGCGTCGTCGCCCAGCAGGTCCGCGAGGAGCAGCGCGGACCCCATGCCGATACCGCGGTGGACGCGCCACGCGTCGACGGGCCGGGTGAGCTCCTCGCCGAGGTCCGCGAAGGCCCGCATCCAGGCGTGCACGTGCAGGTAGGTCGAGTCGACGAGGGTGCCGTCGATGTCGAACAGGACCGCGCCGGCGGCGTCGCGCGCGTCGGAGGAGGTGGGCGTCATGGTTCCCACCCTCACCCGGCGGGGCGGGGAGCGCGCGGCGAGGCGTGACCGGCCTCCGCGCCGGGTGGTGCCGTCAGCGCGTGCGGATCGCGAGCGCGGTCGAACCGAAGACGACGATCGGCTGGCGGTCGGCCGGCGCCGTGGAGTCCAGCACGGGCAGCCACGACCGCACCGTGCCCGTGGCGGTGTCCTCGATGTCGAACGCCCACGGCTGGGCGTCGCCCGGGTTCGCCGCCTCCTCGACCGTCGCCGTGTGGGAGCGGATCTCCTGGCCGTGCGTGGCGCCCACGAGCGCAGGGGCGGGACCGTACTCCCACGGCTGCTCGTCGTAGGAGCGGACCTCGCCGACGGTCGCGCCCGTGCTCGGGATCAGCCAGCCCTTCCACTCGCCGTCCGCGGTCTGCTCCAGCTCGCTGGCGCGCAGGGCGTCGTTGCCGTACCAGGCCGTCTCCGATCGGAGCGCGGCCGGCCAGGTGCGCACGACGGCGCCGCTCGCGTCCACCACGACCGCGCGAGACGTGTAGGGCTCGGCGACGTCGACCGCGCTGAGGGCGAGCAGCGAGCCGTCGGGGGAGTACTCGACGCTCCCGCCGGAGGCGAGGTCGGTGCCCTCGACCGTGAGGACGGTCGTGGCCTCGGCCGTGTCCGGGTCGACGCGGAAGAGCGTTGTCTCGCCCGGCGTCTCCTCGTCGAGGCCGCAGTTGGCGAGCACGGCGATCGTCGCGCCGCCGGGCTCGACGTCCGCCGCGCCGGGGTAGCAGAGCCGTCCGTCGACCGCGAGGCCCGTGACGGGGGTGCGGGTGCCGCTCGCGACGTCGACCAGGTCGACGCCCGGGGTGCGGTCGGCCCGGAAGACCCAGGCCACGACCGTGCGCCCGTCGGGCGACAGGGCGAAGACCTGCAGGGGCCGGCCGTCGGCCGGCCACTCCGGGCGGACCCAGGCGCCGTCGGCCGCATCCATGAGGAGGATCTGCTCCTCGTCGTCGTCCGCGCCCGCCATCGGCACCGTGACCGTCAGGGCGGCGAGCGCCTCGGTCACTGTGCGGGTCGGCACCGTGGCGACGTCGATGGACGCCCCCGGGTACAGGTCCCACGGGGCGGTGCTGCCGACGGGCACGGGCGCGTCGGTCGCGGGTGTCGCGTGGTAGTCGTTCACGGCCGCCGGGCCGCGGGACAGGTCCGGCCACCAGCCGAGGCTGCTGGTCGCGGCCGCCCCGGCGGCCACCACGCCGACGGCGGAGGTCGCCATCGTGCGCGACGCGCGGCGCTGGTGCACGCGCCGGAGCAGCGCCGTCGTCGGCGGCTCGGAGCGCGGGGCGGTCGCGGCCAGCGTGGTGAGGGCGTCGTGCAGGTCGAGGCTCATGGCAGGTCTCCTGTGGGGATGGGGGTCGCCACCGGCTCGGCGCGGACGAGGACCGGCTCGGCGGTCGCGCCCGGCGCCAGGGCGCCGAGCCGCTGCTGCAGGTCGTGCATGGCCATGCTCAGGTAGCGCTTGACGGTGCCCTCGGCGAGCCCGAGCGCGGCCGCCACCTCGGCGATCGACAGCTCGTCGTAGAAGCGCAGGACGACGCACGCGCGTTGGCGCCGCGGCAGGTGGGCGAGCGCGGCGCGCACCTCGTCGGCCTCGCCCACGGCGGCCTCGGGGCCGTCGCGGTGGTCGGGCGTCGCGATGAACGGCAGGCGTTCGCGCCAGCGTCCGCGGCGGCGGTGACCGTCGATGTAGATGGTGAGGATCGCGCGACGCACGTAGCCCTCGACCGCGCCCGGGTCCACGCGGCGGCGGGCGGTGAACGTGCGCACGACGGCCTCGGCGACGAGGTCCTCCGCCGACGCGCGGTCCCCGGCCAGGAGGTAGGCGTACCCGACGAGCGACTGCCAGCGGTCGGCGACGAGCGCGACCAGCGCGTCGTCGCGCCGCGAGCCGTCGCCCAGCGCCACGGGCCACCCCCTCCGTCGATCGTGTGCCGTCAGCCCAAGGACGAACGGCCGGCCGCGGGGGTTGTCCTGGGGCGTCGGGCGGTCAGCGGCGCGTCACTCCACGCGGAACGGGAGCGACTCGCCGACGAGCTCGGTCGCGCCCGCGTCGGCCCCGGCGTCCTCGGTGTCCCCCTCGAGCGTCGTGTCCCCCTCGAGCGTCGCCACCCGTACGCCCACGACGAGCGTGTACTCGCCGGCGGGCAGCGGCTCGCCGTCGCACCCGACCAGCGGGACGGACGTCTCGACGGTCACGCCGATGCCCGAGGGCACGGTCATCCGGTACGGGTCGGCGCGGTCGGGGTCGCGCACGTCGACGACGGCCGGCTCCCCGGTGACGACGCCGTCGCGGGCCACCACCACCGCGAGGTCGGACTCGATGCGGACCTCGACCTCGTCGCCGACGTTGACCAGCCCGGCGATGACGGGCAGGTCCGCGCCGGCGGCGTACGTCCCCGCGAGGTCGGGGTCGTTGACGTCCACCTGGGCGGTGAGGGTGCGCCGGCCGGTGCCGTCGGTGTCGGCCGGGGGAGCGGGGTCGCCGCACGCGAGCGCGGCGAGGGCCGCCTCGGCCCGCGGCCCCTCGGTCGCGTCCGGGTCGCCGCTCTGGTTGCCGACGAAGTGCGCGACCGCGGACACCGCGCCCGCGACCAGCAGCCCGACGGCGAGCCCGCCCACGAGCAGCCAGGCCACTAGCACCCCACGGCTGCGCCGCCGCTCGGGCATCGGGGCCTCGGCGCTGCGCTCGCCGTCGGCCGATGCGTCGTCGAACCAGGTCACCCGGCACCCCTCCCGTCGGACGGGCGTCAGTCAAGCACGCCGGTGCCACCGAGCGCCGCGACCAGGGCGTCCAGGTCGGCGCGGTGTGCGTCGAGGTACTCCCGCTGGAGCTCGTGCTCGACCGCCCGGCGCCGGGCGGACCAGTCGGTCGCGTCGCGGCAGTCCTGGTCGGCCAGCGCCACGCGGCGCTCGGCCTCGGCCCCCGCGTCGACCCTGCCTGCCGCCACGGGCGCATCGGGTGCGGCCTCGAACACCGCCAGCATCTCGTCGAGCAGGCGGCTCTCGGCGGCCTGGGGGGAGTCGTCGTCGTAGCCGGCGTCGCGCATGCAGGACGCCCAGGCCGCGTCGACCTCCGCCAGCCGCGGGTCGTCCCCCTCCCACAGCGACTGCAGGTAGTCCGCGACCTCCTCCTGCACGCCGCGCAGGTACTCGGCCTCGGCGCCGTCCCGCAGCTCCGCCCTCGCCGTGCATCCGGTGCCGTCGTAGCTGACCTGGCCGTCGCCCAGGTCGGTCGGCTGACCCAGGAGCGCGACGTCGTACGCCTGCTGCGCCTCGGGGCTCAGCGACTCGCGGTACGCGGTGTTCGCGCTCGTGTCGAGCATGTACGTGTACTGCCCCGGCTCGATCTCCGGCTGGCGCCACAGGCCGTAGCCGTAGGCCTCGGCGAACGCGCGGGTCCCGCGCAGCGGGTCGTCGGACGCCTCGAACGAGCCCGGGACCATGACGACCGGGGTGTACTCGAAGCCCTCGGTCGCCATGCAGGCGGCGATCGCCTCCTCGGTCTGGGCGAGCTCGGCGGCGACCTCCCGCTGCGTCCGGGCCCCGACGGCGTCGCCGAGGTAGACCTCGAGCGGCCCGGGCGTCGGCACGTCGCCTGCCTCGCCTGCCTCGCCGGGCGACGGGACGGGCTCCGTGGACGTGTCCGTGCCGCACCCGGCGAACCCCACGAGCAGGAGGGCGCCCAGCGCCGCGCGTCCCGCGCCGTGCAGCCTCGCGCGCCCTCGCCGGCAGGCCCTCACCCGTCACCGACGACGACGTCGACCGGCTCGGTCACGACCGTGCGGGTCCCGGTGACCGGGGTGGGGAAGACGTCGCCCGGGGCCTGGACCTCGCTCACGGTGACCTCGAGGAGCCCGTACGCCTGGTAGGTGCCGGGCGGCAGCGGCAGCGTGGGGCCCTCGGCGCCCGGCAGCCGGCAGATGACCGCGTCGCCGACGGCCGGCAGCTCGAGCGGCTCGTGACCGTCGACGACGAGCCGACTCGCGTAGTCCGCGTCGTACTGCCCGCGCCCGACGACGACGCCGTCGCGCGTCAGCACGAGCCGCACCGCGCTCATGGGGGCGTCGCCGACGACCGTCAGCCCGTCGCGGGACGTGAGCGAGCCGGTGCCGTAGACCGGCTCGCCGGCCTGCGCGGACGCGCCCAGCTCGACGTCGAGCCCGAGGTACGGGTCCGTCACCTCCGGCATCCGCGTCCCGCAGGTGCCGATGGCCGCGTCCGCCCGCGCCGCGTCGGCGGCGGCGACGACCTCGGCCAGGGCGACCTCGGCCTGCCGGACCGCCTCCTCGGCGCTCGCCGGGGCGGCGACGATCCGGAAGGGCGCCGGTCCTGCGGAGAGCTCGAGCGCATCGGCGCCGGGGTTCGCGTCGTCGGGCTTCGCCAGGGCGACCGTGGCGACGAGGTCGTACGCGCCCGGGGCGAGCTCACCGACGGCCGCGCAGGGCCACAGGGGGACCGTGTCCTCGGTCGTGTACCTGCCCGGCGACATGGCCTCGATGAAGGGCAGCATGCCCGTGGCGACCACGGTGCCGTCCTGCAGCACGGCGAGCTGGAGGTACTGCTCGACGTCCCACTCGAGGCGGACGGTGCCCTCGTAGGTGAGCGCGGCCGTCACGTCGACGGGCTCGCCCGCCACGACCGTCGAGTTGGCGAGCGCGGGGGCGGCCAGCGTCAGGCCCTCGCCCCGGGGCCGGATCGTGTCGGTGAGGACCACGTCGCCGCAGTGCAGCGCGGCGTCGTCGGCGTCGGCCGCGGGGTGGCGAGCGGCCCCGCGCCCGTTGGTCAGGGCCGTCGCGCCGACGGCGACCGCCACCACGGTCAGTGCGCCGAGGGCGCCCGTGGCCCCGGTCCGCACGGCCCGACGGCGGCGCACCCGGGCGGTCAGGGCGCCGACGAGCACGTCGTCGAGCGCGGTCGCGCCCCGGTCGGCGAGCACCGCAGGGGGGTCCCCCGGCCCGTCGACGACGTCGTGCAGGCGGCTGCGCAGGTCGGTCATCGCTCCTCCTCGTGCACGAGCTCGATCTCGGTCCGCGCGTCGGGCAGCGGGCCCAGGAGCGCCTCGAGGGCGCTCGCCGCGTCGGACAGGTAGCGCTTGACGGTCCCCTGCGCGAGGCCGAGCCGGTCGGCGATCTCCGGGACGGTCAGGTCGTCGTAGAAGCGCAGGACGACGCACGCCCGCGGCTGCGGCCGCAGGGTGGCCAGGGCGGCGCGCACGTCGATCCCCGTGTCCGCCGACGCCGTCGCGGACGGCACCGCGTCGGGCGCCCCGACGAGGTGCTGCAGCCGGTGCCAGTGCTGACGCCGGCGGTAGCCGTCGAGGAAGACGCGCAGGATCGCCTGGCGCACGTACTGCTCGGCCGCGGCGACCTCGCGCAGGGGCCGGCCCCGGCTGAACGTGCGGACGAGGGCCTCCTGGACCAGGTCGTCGGCGTCGCGCAGGTCGCCGCCCGTGAGCAGGGCCGCGTACCGGACCAGGGCGGGGCGGCGCTCGCGGACGAGCCGGTCCAGCACCGGCGCCCACGCGCTCTCGCCCACGGCGTCCTCCGTCCCCACTCCCGTACCGACTCCCGACGACAACCATGACGGGTGGGGTGGTCGGATCGTTGGTCGACGGGCACGGGGCGGCCGGCGCCCCGCTGTTGGCGGTCAGCGGGGCGCCGACCCTACGCCGTCCGTCGGCAGTCGGACGGCGGCTCTGGGGTCAGTCCCGGGGCGCCTCGACGATGACGTCCACGGGCTGGCTGCGCAGGACGAGCGTGTCGCTCACCGCGCGGGTGGTGCCGTCGGCCTCGGTGACCTGCTGGAGCGTGACCGGCAGCACCGCGTAGGCCTGGTAGATGCCCGGGGGCAGGTCGAGCTCGGGGGCGTCGGCACCCGGCAGGCTGCACAGCAGCACCTCCCCGGTGCCGTAGAACACCTGGGCGTCGGGGGTCGTCTCGACGGGCGTGGACGTGTCGTCGAGCTGAGCGCCCCGGCCGACGACGACGCCGTCGCGGGTGAGCACGACGGTCGCGCCGGTCTCGGGCATGGCGGCGACGACCGACGTCCGGCCACCCGTCGGCAGGAGGATCGTCACGGCGTCGATCAGGTCGCCCGGCGCGTACTGCATGCCGCTGCCGGAGTCGAGGTCGAGCTCGAGCGACAGCGGCTCGTCGGCGCCGCGCTCGGGCACCACCGTGCCGCACGTCCCGAAGGGCTGGGTGGCGCTGACCTGCGTCGACGCGTCGATGATCTCCTGCACGGCCGCCTCGGCCTCGGCCTGGGCCGGGGCGGCGGCGACCGCGTCCTCGACGCTGCCGATCGACAGCCCCCGCGGCCCGGTGCTCGCGCGCCACGTCTCCCCGTCGCCCGAGGTCAGCGTCACCGTGGCGACCACCTGGTAGTCGCCGGGGTCGAGCGGGGTGTCCCCGCCGCAGGCCGCTACCGGCAGGCGCGACGCGAACGCACCGAGCGTGCCGGTCTCGGTGCTGCTCAGCGGCGTCTCGGAGGCCGGCGGTTCGACCGGCCACTCGTCGGACGCGACCCCGACGACGACGCCGTCCTGCGCGACCGCGAGGTCGATGCGCGCCTCGGCGTACGTGACCTCCTCCGCCCCGGGGGCCCACCAGCGCAGCGTGGTCATGAGGTCGCCGCCGTACGGGACGGTGGTCGGCGTCTCGCCGGCCAGCGCCAGCGCGTCGTCGCTGACGAGCGCGTCCGGGACGGCGTCGCCGCACTCGAGCGCCTCGCCGTCGTGCGCGACGGGTGCGGGCGGCTCGGGCGCCTGGGTGGCCGGGCCCGGCGTCG
>AXCX01000016.1 GCA_000767215.1 Actinotalea fermentans ATCC 43279 = JCM 9966 = DSM 3133 | reverse complement strand
CCCGCGAACCACGTCGCGCGCGGGACGGTGAGCTCGCCGGGCCGCTCGGGGTCGGGCGCCGCGGGCGCCCAGGTGTGCGCGGTGTGCCACCGCTGCGCCCAGTCGAGGCGCTCGGCGGCCCGCTCCCAGAAGGCGACCGGGTCGGCGGCGGCCAGGGCGGACAGGCGGGCGTGCTCGGTGGCGTCGACGTTCCAGGTGCTCATCGGGTCACCACCTCCGCAGCAGGCGGCGCTCGACGACGCCCACGACGGCGTCGGTCGTCTTGCCGAGGACGGCCAGCAGGACGATGGCGAGGACGATCCGGTCCGTGCGGCCGTTGAACTGCGAGTCGTTGAGCAGGAAGCCCAGGCCCATCGAGGACGCGATGAGCTCGGCGGCGACGAGGAACAGCCACGACTGCGCGAGGGCGAGCCGCAGGCCGGAGACGACGGCCGGCGTCGCCGCGGGGAGCTGCACTCGCAGCAGCAGCCGCGCGCCGCGCAGCCCGAAGGCCCGGCCCGCCTCCACCAGGTGCGGGTCCACGTGCCGCAGCGCCGAGGCCACGGTGGTGTAGACGGGGAAGAACGCGCCGATGGCGATGAGCGTCACCTTCGAGTCCTCGCCGAACTTCAGCCAGATCAGCAGCAGCGGCACCCACGCGAGCGAGGGGACGGCCCGCAGCGCCCCGAGGGTGCCGGCGAGCAGGGTGTCGGCCAGGCGGGAGAGCCCGACGACGGCGCCGAGCGCCAGGCCGACGGCGGAGCCGGCGGCGAAGCCGAGCAGCACGCGCTGCACCGAGATCAGCACGTGGGCGGACAGCTCGCCGCGCTGCGCGAGCTCGACGCCGGCCTCCCAGACGGCAGCGGGGGCCGGGAGCTCGAACGGTCCGAAGTAGCCGGTCACCGCGGTGAGCAGGTGCCACGTCGCCAGCACGGCGAGGGGGACGACCGCGGCGAGCGCGACACGTGCGGCCCGCCCCCGTCGGCGTCGGGCCGCGGGTGCCGGGGTGCCGGGTGGCGTCCCCTCGCCCGGCACTGCGGTGCCCGGCGCCGGGCCCGACGCGCGGGCGGAGGGGTCCTCCGCCCGCACGTCGAACGGGGTGCGGGCGGGCCGCGCCCGCGCGTCGGTCACAGGATCGCTGCCGATCGTGCCGGGGATCGTCATGACTGGCTCCTGTGCGCGGGGGACGGGGGACGTACGGCGGCTGACGCGTGCGTCAGTCGTCGATGCGGGACGGGTCGGCCTGCGTCGCGAACGACGGGTCGAAGAGCGCGTCGAGCGCGTCGTCGATCTGGGCCTGGCTGGAGACGTCGCCGGACTCGACGAAGATCGGGCCGACGACCTCGAGCACGGCGCGCTGCGCCTCGCCCGGCACCGGGTCGAGGTCGATGACCGTGCGCTCGAGGATGACCTTCTCGGCGATGGCCAGGTCGATGCCGGCGACGTCGGCGAGGATGGCCGCCGTCTCCTCGGGGTTGGCCAGGGCCCAGGCGCGGGCCTTCTCGTACGCGTCGACGACCGCCTGGACGACGTCGGGGTGCGCCTGCAGGTACTCCTCGCGCACGTTGAGGAACCCGTAGCTGTTGAAGTCGATGTTCCGGTAGATCAGGCGCGAGCCCGCGTTGACCTCCGAGTCGGCCATGATCGGGTCGAGGCCCGACCACGCGTCCACCGACCCGTTCTCGAGGGCGACGCGGCCGTCGGCGTGCTGCACGTTCTGCACCTCGACCTCGTCCAGGCCGACGCCGTGCGCCTCGAGCGCCTGCAGCAGGAAGAAGTACGGGTCGGTGCCCTTGGTGGCGGCGACGGAGCGGCCGCGGAGGTCCTCGACCGAGTCGATGTCGGAGTCGGCGGGCACGACGATCGCCGCCCACTCGGGCTGGGTGTAGATCTCGACGGTCTGGATCGGTGAACCGTTGGCGCTTGCGAGGAGCGCCGCGGAGCCGGCCGTCGAGCCGACGTCGATGGCGCTCGCGCGCAGCGCCTCGTTCGCCTTGTTCGAGCCGGCGGACTGGGTCCAGGTGACCGTGACGCCCTCGAGCTCGGCCTCGAGCCAGCCCTGCTCCTTGATGATCAGGGAGAGCGGGTTGTAGGTCGCGAAGTCGATGTTCAGGGCGTCCGCGCTCCACTGCGCGTCGTCCTCGGTGCCCGCGGTGGCGCCGGCGGCGTCGGCGGTGGGGGCGCTCTGGGCGGAGCCGGACTCGCCCGCGAGGCAGCCGCCGAGCATCAGGGCGGCGGAGAGCGTCGCGGTGACGGACAGTGCGGTGCGGATCCTCATGGGGGTCCCTTCGTGGTGCGGGCCGGCCTGCGGGGTCGCGGGCCGGGTGGGGCTCGTGCGGTGGGGCTCGTGCGGGTCAGATCGAGTGGTGCAGGTCGGGCGAGGGCGGGTCGGCGTGGTGGCTCGGCACACCGAGACCGTCCAGCAGCCGGGCCCTCAGCAGCGCGAGGTCGGCGTCGCCCCGGTCCCGCGGACGGGTGCCGGGGACGGCGAGCACCTCGCGCACGGTGCTCGGCGCCGTGCGGGGCGCGCCCGCCGGCCGGCCGAGGAGCACCACGCGGTCGGCGAGGTAGAGCGCCTCGTCGACGTCGTGGGTCACCAGGAGCACCGTCGTGGGTTCGGCGGCGTGCACCTCGAGCAGCAGGTCCTGCATCCGCAGGCGGGTGAGGGCGTCCAGGGCGCCGAAGGGCTCGTCGAGCACGAGCACCCCGGGGTTGCGGGCCAGCGCCCGCGCGAGGGCGGCGCGCTGGGCCATGCCGCCCGACACCTGGCGGGGACGGTGGTGCAGGCACTCGCCGAGTCCCACGAGCTCGAGGAGCTCGCGGGTGCGCCGCTGGCCCGTGGCGCGATCCGTGCCGTCGGGCAGGCCGAGGGCGACGTTCTGCGCGAGCGTGCGCCAGGGCAGCAGGCGCGGCTCCTGGAAGGCGACGGCGCAGCGCGGGTCGGCGCCGGTGACCGGGGTGCCGTCGATGAGGACGCGCCCGGTGGTGGGGAAGTCCAGCCCGACGACCTGGCGCAGCAGGGTCGACTTGCCGCACCCGGACGGGCCGAGCAGCGCGACGATCTCGCCGGGGGCGATCTCGACGTCGACGTCGGCGACGACGGTCGTCGCGGCGCCGCCGCCGGGTGCGGGGAAGGCTCGGGAGACGCCGCGCAGGCTCACGGGGTGGGCGGGATGGGCGCGGACGGACGTGCTGATGGCCATGACTGGTCCTCGGGCTGCGGCGCGCGGCGCATGGCCGGACCGAGGGCCGGCGGGCGCTCGCGCAGGGGCGGGCGGGGAGCGGGGTCGCCGACTGCCTCGGGTCCGCCATCGGACCGCTACGGGGGAGCTGGGCTCCCGCCCGTCAGGCGCCGGCGCAGGGCATCTGCATGCCCATCGGCAGCGCCGTACACATTCGTGCCATGGCGCTGCCTCCCTCCGGCTTCGTCTCGTCTCGCGAGACCGCGCCGTCCGCTGCTCGGACCGGCGTCGCCCCGAACGTTAGAACCGGCGCAGAGCGGGCGCCAAGGGTACCGACCGGTAACTCCACATGCTGAGACGTGGTTCAGGCGCGGGTGCGGGCGGCGAGCGTGTTCAGCAGGGCGGCCCCGGTGGCGGAGTCGTCCACCGTGACCACGACGCGGCGACCCCCGGTGCGCGTCACCTGGAGGCCCTCGCCGCCGCGCAGGACCACGCCGACGCGCCCGTCGATCCCCATCCGCAGGCCCCAGCCGCCGAACTCCCGCAGCGGGCTGACCTGCACCACCTCGGCGTGCTCCACCTCGGCCAGCGGCACGACGACGCGCGGCCGCGGCAGCCGCGCCCGGGCGACCAGGCCGCGCGCGTCGACGGTCACCGTCCAGCTCGACAGCCCGCCGACGAGCGTGGCCAGGAACGCGAAGAGCACCGCGGCGAACCACCACGTGCGGGTGGTGAGACCCATGACCGCCGCGAACGCGGCGCAGATCGCCACGACGACGCCCGGGTGCACCCAGTCGATGCGGCGCACCCACGTGGCGACCTCGCCGTCGGGCAGGGGCAGCCGGGCGGCCGAGGCGGGGACGGGCGCGGTCGCCGGCAGGGCGGCGTCCCCGGGCGTCACCCAGGCTGCGAGGGCCGCGAGGGCGAGCGGGACGGCGAAGGCGAGGGCCATCCCGCCGCCGATGTCGCCCGCGTCGGCCGCCTCGGGGAGGTCGAGCTGAGCGGCCAGCATGGCGAGCGTCAGGGCGGCGGCGAAGCCCGCGACCCAGACCGCCAGGCCTGCGGCGAACCGGCGGGTGAGCGCGGAGCGGCCGGCGAAGACGGCGATCGCCCAGGCCAGGACCGCGAACGGCACGCCGACGGCGGGCAGCACGGCGAGCAGGCCGGCGAACGAGGAGGTGCCGTCGACGCCGTCGGGACCCCAGTGCGAGGCGACCGGGTCCGGGAGGCGGTCGCGCCAGGCGAACGCGACGGCCGTCGCCGCGAGCAGCAGGACGGCCGGCACGACGAGCGTGAGGACGGTGCTCGCGGCGCGGTGGGGGACGGGCGTCGTCGTGCGCCGGGTGGGGCGCGCTGGGGCGGTCATCGCAGGGCCTCTCGGACCAGGGCCAGTGTCGTGTCGGGGGGCACGCCGAGGCGGCGCGCCGTCGCGGCGACCGCGGCGACCGCGTCGGTGAGCGGGGTGAGGTCCCGGCCGGCCCCGGCGCTCACGACGGCGCCCCGGCCGCGCCGCAGCTCGATCAGCCCGGCGTCGCGCAGGTCCTGGTAGGCCCGGAGCACGGTGTGCAGGTTGACCTGCAGCGACTCGGCGAGATCGCGCGCCGCGGGCAGGCGCTCGCCGGCCCCGACCTCGCCGCGCGCGGCGGCGGATCGCACCTGGGCCGCGATCTGGGCGTAGATCGGCTCCGGCGCCGAGGGGTCGATCCGGAAGAGCACCGGATCATCATACTTGTTTGATCACAACTAGAACAACCGACGCACGGGCGGTCGCCGGCGCGCGTGGTGGGCCGAGGCCGACACGGCACGCCGTGGCGTCCGGACCACTCACGTGGAGCGCGGTGGCGGCCGGAACGCCCATGTGGAGCGCCATGGCGCCACGGCGCTCCACGTGAGCGGACGGGGCTGCGGACGGGGTGGCGTCAGATGTACATCGCGGGGTCCTCGGCCCAGACCGCCTCCGGCGGGTGGGGTGCCACGCGGACCTCCGCGGGGACACCCACCGCGACGGCGCCGGCCGGGACGTCCTTGACGACGACGGCGTTCGCGCCGATCCGCGCGCCGTCGCCGATCCAGACGGGCCCGAGGATCTTCGCGCCGGCCCCGACGACGACGCCGTCGCCGAGCGTCGGGTGCCGCTTGCCCTTCTTCATGGACTTCCCGCCGAGCGTCGAGCCGTGGAAGAGCACGACGTCGTCGCCCACCATCGCCGTCTCGCCCACGACCACGCCCATGCCGTGGTCGATGAACAGCCGTCGCCCCAGCTGGGCGCCCGGGTGGATCTCGATGCCGGTCAGGAAGCGGGCGAACTGGGAGAGCAGCCGCGCGGGCAGCCGCAGCCCCGGCTCGCGCCACATCCGGTGCGCGACGCGGTAGGCCCAGACCGCGTGCACCCCGGGGTAGCCGAGCGCGACCTCGACGGCCGTGCGCGCGGCGGGGTCGCGCGTGCGGGCCGCCTCGAGGTCCTCACGGAGCACGGCCAGGAAGCGCTGCAGACGTCTCATCGTGACCCGCTCAGTCCATCAGGTCGGCGTAGAGCGGAGTGGACAGGTACCGCTCGCCGAACGACGGCACGATGACCACGATCAGCTTCCCGGCGTTCTCGGGCCGCCGCGCCACCTGCAGCGCCGCGGCGATCGCCGCGCCCGACGAGATGCCCACGAGCAGGCCCTCGCGCGTCGCGGCGTCGCGTGCCGTCGCCATAGCGGTCTCGGCGTCGACGTCGATGATCTCGTCGTACACCGTGCGGTCGAGGATGTCGGGCACGAAGTTCGCGCCGATGCCCTGGATCTTGTGCGGGCCGGGCTGGCCGCCGTTGAGGATCGGGGACTCGGCCGGCTCGACGCCGACGACCTGCACGCCGGGCTTGCGCTCCTTGAGCACCTGCCCGATGCCGGTGATGGTCCCGCCCGTCCCGATGCCGGCCACGACGACGTCCACGCCGCCGTCGGTGTCCGCCCAGATCTCCTCGGCCGTGGTGGCGCGGTGGATGGCGGGGTTCGCCTCGTTCGCGAACTGGCGGGCGAGGACGGCACCCGGGCGCTCGGCGGCGATGGCCTCGGCGCGGGCGACCGCGCCGCGCATGCCCTCGGACGCCGGCGTGAGCACGAGCTCGGCGCCGAACGCGCGCAGCAGGGCGCGGCGCTCCTTGGACGCCGACTCCGGCATCGTGAGCACGACGTCGTAGCCGCGTGCCGCGCCGACCATCGCGAGCGCGATGCCGGTGTTGCCGCTGGTCGCCTCGACGATCGTGCCCCCGGCGGCCAGCTCGCCGGACTTCTCCGCCGCATCCACGATCGAGACGCCGATGCGGTCCTTGACGGAGTTGGCGGGGTTGTAGAACTCGAGCTTCGCGGCGACCGTCGCGACGGCGTCCTCGGTCAGCCGGTTCAGCCGGACCAGGGGCGTGTTGCCGACGAGCTTCGTGACGTCGTCGTAGATCCGAGCCATGGGTGTGTCCTCTTCTCGCAGGTGGGGGTCGGCCGCCGCCGTGGGCAACCGTGCGTCGGGCGTGGGAATTCCAGCCGCGACGCGGGGGACCGTGCCGGGGGGACGAGCGCTGGCGGCGACGCGGGTGCGCCGGGCGGTCTCAGCCGCGCAGGGGCCAGCGCTCTACAGACAGGTGCAGCGCAGACAGGCGCAGCAGGCACAGGTGCGCCCGGAGCGGGCGACGCGCGGGCAGAGGCTGACGGCAGGCGTGTGCACCCGCATGGCCCCTCCCTCAGTGCTGGATGTCCCGACGCTAGCCGGTGGACGAGCGCGTCCGCAATGTGGTCGCCGCCCGTCGGACGGCGCTCGTCGGACGGTGCTCGTCGGACGGCGCTCCTCGGACCGTGCTGCGAGCGGGCGACGGGAATCGAACCCGCATGACCAGCTTGGAAGGCTGGGGCTCTGCCATTGAGCTACGCCCGCGTGCCCCGGAGGCCGGGACGGGACAAGGGTAGCGAGTGCCTGGGCCGCACCCGACCGGCGGTCACGCGGTCGGCCGGCCCAGCCCTCGGAACTCCCACCCGGCGGCGCGCCAGGCCGCGGGGTCCAGCTTGCCGCGGGCGTCGATCACCCGAGGGGTCGGCGTGAGCGCGGCCAGCATCGCCGGGTCCGCCTCGACGAACTGCTTCCACTCCGTCAGCACGAGCACGACGTCGGTGGCCTCGACGGCGTCCTCGGTGGAGGAGACGTAGGTCAGCGTCGGGAACGTGCGCCGGGCGGTCTCGCTCGCCGCGGGGTCGAAGACCTTCACCTGGGCGCCGCGCAGGTGCAGCGCTGCGGCGACGTTGAGGGCGGGGGAGTCGCGCACGTCGTCGGTCTCGGGCTTGAAGGCCGCCCCGAGCACGCCGATCGACTTGTTGAGCACCGAGCCGTCGCACGCGGCGAGGGCGAGGGCGACGACCGCCTCGCGCTGGCCCATGTTGATCTCGTCGACCTTCTGCAGCAGCCCCGCCATCCGGTACGCGCCCAGCTCGCCGGAGCGGTGCATGAGGGCGCGGATGTCCTTGGGGAGGCAGCCGCCGCCGAAGCCCAGCCCGGCGTCGAGGAACTTGCGCCCGATGCGCGGGTCCAGGCCGATCGCGTCGGCCAGGACCGTGACGTCCGCCCCCGCCGCCTCGCACACGCTCGCGACCGCGTTGATGAACGAGATCTTCGTGGCGAGGAAGGCGTTCGCGCTCACCTTCACGAGCTCGGCGGTCGGCAGGTCGCAGACGATGACGGGGGCGCCGGCCGCGATGGGCCGCGCGTAGACCCGCCTGAGCAGGGCCTCCGAGCGCTCGCTCACGCCGCCGATGACGATGCGGTCGGGGTGCAGCGTGTCCTCGACGGCCTTCCCCTCGCGCAGGAACTCGGGGTTCCACACGAGCTCGGCGTCGACGCCGTCGGGAGCGTGCTGCGCGACGACCTCGCGCAGGCGCGCGGCGGTGCCCACGGGCACCGTCGACTTGCCGACGATGACGCCGTCGCGCGTCAGGTGCTCGGCGACGGCACGCGTGGCGGCCTCGACGTAGCTGAGGTTCGCGGCGTTGCTGCCGGGCTGCTGGGGCGTGCCCACGCAGATGAAGTGCACGTCGGCGTCGCCCACGGCGTCCGCGACGTCGGTGGTGAACCGCAGCCGGCCGGCCTCGACCTGCTCCGAGAGCAGCGCGTCCAGCCCCGGCTCGTAGAAGGGGACCTTGCCGAGGGACAGGGCACGCGTCTTCTCGGGGTCGGTGTCGAAGCCGACCACGTCGAAGCCGAGGGCCGCCATCGCCGCCGCGTGGGTGGCGCCCAGGTAGCCGGTGCCGATGACGGCGATGCGGGGCGCAGGGCCGGCCTCGGGTGCCGCGGCCGTGCCCGTCGTGGCGTCGGTCATGGGTGCTCCTGCTCGCTCGTGGTGGGCGGCCGCGCCGGTGCGTCCGGTGTGACTGATCACGGTATAGGGCGGTTTTATCTTTCACGAGTCCGCGGGGGAGTGCCGCGCGCGGGCCCCGGGCGGGAGTGCCGCGCCGGGCGCGGTCCGGTGCGCACGGACGGCGCCAGTAGGCTGCGCGGTGTCACGGGATGTGGCGCAGGTGGTAGCGCGTCCGCTTTGGGAGCGGAAGGTCGCGAGTTCGAGTCTCGCCATCCCGACCAGGCCCGGCCGCCGGCAGGGGCGTCCGGGACCCCGGCCCACCGCTGCGCGCCGCCGTGTGCCGTAGGATCGGCGGGCGGCGCCCACGCGCCGATCCGCAGGGCTGCAGGCCTCTCGCCGAGGCCCGGCCACCACACGCCACGCCACATCCTGGAGAGCCTTCGTGAAGAGCGCCGTCGAGACCCTGGACGCCACCACCGTCAAGCTGACGGTCGAGGTGTCGGGTGACGAGCTGAAGCCGAGCATCGACCACGCGTACGAGCACATCGGCTCGCAGGTGCAGATCCCCGGGTTCCGCAAGGGCAAGGTCCCCCCGCGCATCCTCGACCAGCGCGTCGGCCGCGCGGCCGTCATCGAGCACGCGGTGAACGACGGGCTCCCGGGCTTCTACGGCCAGGCGGTCAACGAGGCCGGCCTGCGCCCGCTCGGCCAGCCGGAGATCGAGGTCACCGAGGTGCCGGCGCTGACCGACCCCGAGGCCGGCCTGACCTTCACCGCGCAGGTCGAGGTCCGCCCCGACATCGAGCTGCCCGCGCTGGACTCGCTCACCGTGACCGTCTCCGACCTCGAGGTCACCGACGAGGACGTCGACGCGCGCCTCGACGCGCTGCGCGAGCGCTTCGGCACGCTCGTCGGCGTCGACCGCCCGGCCGCCGACGGCGACTACGTCGTCATCGACCTGCGCGCCGTGCAGGGCGAGGCCGAGATCGACTCGGTCAGCGGCGTCTCCTACCAGATCGGCTCCGGCAACCTGCTCGAGGGCCTCGACGAGGCCCTCACCGGCCTGTCCGCCGGCGAGACGACGACGTTCGAGGCGCCCCTGGCGGGCGGCGAGCACGCCGGCGAGCCGGCCCAGGTCACCGTCACCGCCACGTCGGTCAAGGTCCGTGACCTGCCCGCCGCCGACGACGACTTCGCCCAGCTCGCGAGCGAGTTCGACACGATCGCCGAGCTCCGTGACGACCTGCGCGAGCAGGCCAGCCGGATCAAGAGCCAGAACCGCGCCGTCGAGGCGCGCGAGGCCCTGATGGCCGCCCTGCGCGAGGCCGTCGAGGTGCCCGTGCCGACGAACGCCGTGCAGAACGAGGTGCACCGGCACCTGGAGTCCGAGGGCCGGCTGGAGGACGAGAACCACCGCGCCGAGGTCGAGGAGTCCACGCGCGCGGAGCTGGTCGAGCGGATCCTGCTCGACACGCTCGCCGAGAAGCTCGCCGTCCAGGTGAGCCAGGAGGAGCTCCTGGACTTCATGGTGAACGCGGCCGCCCAGTACGGCATGGACCCGAGCACCTTCGTCCAGACGGTCGACCGGCAGGGCCAGCTGCCCGCCATGGTCGGCGAGGTCGCGCGCTCCAAGGCGATGGCGCTGGCGCTGCGCCAGGTGAAGGTCGTCGACGGCGCCGGCGCCGAGGTCGACCTGTCCGAGTTCATCGGCAGCGACGAGACCGACGAGGTCGAGGTCGACGAGGCCCCGGCCGCCGAGGAGACCGACGACGCGGCCCCCGAGGACGCCAAGGCCTGACAGCCGTAGACGAACGGCGGTGCCCCGCAGCGGGGCACCGCCGTTCGTGCGTCCGGCGTCGTCGCCCCTCCGGCGGCGGCGCGGCTCGCGCGCCGGGCCCGGCCGTGCGCCGTCAGCGAAAAGGCGCCGTCGGAGGACGGTTCGGCCACCGGCCGCGCGTTAGGGTCGGTGCGGCGGTGGGGATCCGGTCCACCCGCCGGTACCGACGAGGTGAGGGAGAGTTCGTGAACGAGAGTGTCATGCCGCAGGCAGCGCGCGGTGACGGTCCGAACCTCGGTCTGCAGGACCACATCTACAACCGTCTGCTGCGCGAGCGGATCATCTGGCTCGGCTCCGAGGTCCGCGACGAGAACGCGAACGCCATCTGCGCGCAGATGATGCTGCTCGCGGCCGAGGACCCCGACAAGGACATCTACCTGTACATCAACTCGCCCGGCGGCTCGATCACCGCGGGCATGGCGATCTACGACACGATGCAGTACATCCAGCCGGACGTCGCGACGGTCGCCGTCGGCATGGCGGCGTCGATGGGCCAGTTCCTGCTGTCGTCGGGCGCCAAGGGCAAGCGCTACGCGACCCCCCACGCCCGCGTGATGATGCACCAGCCCTCGGGCGGCATCGGCGGCACCGCGACCGACGTGCGGATCAACGCGCAGCTCATCCTGCACATGAAGCGCGTGCTCGCGGAGCTCACCGCCGAGCAGACGGGCAAGACCGTCGAGGAGATCACCGCGGACTCCGACCGCGACCGGTGGTTCACCGCCGAGGAGGCCAAGGAGTACGGATTCGTCGACTTCGTCGTCACCCACGCCGGCTCGGTGAGCGGCGGCGGCGGGACGACCGGGTCCTGACGGACCCGCCCGCGCCACCACCCGACCCCGCGACACGTCCGAGCAAGGAGCACCCGTGAGCATCCAGTACCCGTTCACCCCCGAGGGCGTGGTCCGCCCCGGCGGCACCGGCCTTCCGTACGGCGCGCCGTCGTCGCGCTACGTGCTGCCGCAGTTCGAGGAGCGCACCGCCTACGGCTTCAAGCGCCAGGACCCGTACACCAAGCTGTTCGAGGACCGGATCATCTTCCTCGGCGTCCAGGTGGACGACGCCTCGGCGGACGACATCATGGCCCAGCTGCTGGTCCTCGAGAGCCAGGACCCGGACCGTGACATCACGCTCTACATCAACTCCCCGGGCGGCTCGTTCACGGCGCTGACGGCGATCTACGACACGATGCAGTACATCAAGCCGCAGATCCAGACGGTGTGCCTCGGGCAGGCCGCCTCGGCCGCGGCCGTGCTGCTCGCGGCCGGTGCGCCGGGCAAGCGCCTCGCGCTGCCGAACGCGCGGGTGCTCATCCACCAGCCGGCGATGGAGGGCGGCGGCTACGCGCAGGCGTCCGACATCGAGATCCACGCCGCCGAGCTCATCCGGATGCGGGAGTGGCTCGAGGAGACGATCGCCCACCACAGCGGCCAGAGCGTCGAGCGGGTGCGGGCCGACATCGAGCGCGACAAGATCCTCACGGCCGAGCAGGCGAAGGACTACGGCCTGGTCGACCAGGTGCTGGCGAGCCGCAAGGGCGTCATCGTCCCGACCGCCTGAGGCGGCGATCGGCAGGTCGCGACGCCCCGGCACCTCAAGCCGGGGCGCCGCAGGCCGATGGAGTCGGCAGAGCCCTTCCGCGCGTCGTGCGCCGGAAGCCCGGGGTGAAGACACGCCGTAGAGGGCGGGGCGGCTGACACCGCGCCCGGGGTGGTGTGCAATGGACTGATGGGGCGCCGGAGGCGGCGCCCAGGGGAGGAGCGACCAGGTGGCACGCATCGGTGACGGCGCCGACCTGCTCAAGTGCTCCTTCTGCGGGAAGAGCCAGAAGCAGGTCAAGAAGCTCATCGCCGGGCCCGGCGTCTACATCTGCGACGAGTGCATCGACCTGTGCAACGAGATCCTCGAGGAGGAGCTCGCCGAGGCCGCCGAGGTCGGCATGGTCACGCTGCCCAAGCCGCGCGAGATCTTCGAGTTCCTCGAGCAGTACGTGATCGGCCAGGACTCCGCCAAGCGCTCGCTCGCCGTCGCCGTGTACAACCACTACAAGCGCATCCGCGCAGGTGAGGGCCCCCGCCAGGACGTCGAGGACGTCGAGCTCGCGAAGTCCAACATCCTGCTCATCGGCCCCACGGGCTGCGGCAAGACCTACCTCGCCCAGACGCTGGCCCGGATGCTCAACGTGCCGTTCGCGATCGCGGACGCCACGGCGCTGACGGAGGCCGGGTACGTCGGCGAGGACGTCGAGAACATCCTGCTCAAGCTGATCCAGGCCGCCGACTACGACGTCAAGAAGGCCGAGACCGGCATCATCTACATCGACGAGATCGACAAGATCGCCCGCAAGGCGGAGAACCCGTCGATCACGCGCGACGTCTCCGGCGAGGGCGTCCAGCAGGCGCTGCTGAAGATCCTCGAGGGCACGACGGCGTCGGTGCCGCCCCAGGGCGGCCGCAAGCACCCGCACCAGGAGTTCATCCAGATCGACACGACGAACGTGCTGTTCATCGTGGCCGGCGCCTTCGCGGGCCTGGAGGACATCATCACGGCGCGCTCGGGCCGGCACGGGATCGGCTTCGGTGCCCCGCTGCACTCGCCGGACGACACCGAGGTGTTCGGCGACGTCATGCCCGAGGACCTGCTCAAGTACGGCCTCATCCCGGAGTTCATCGGTCGCGTCCCGGTCATCACCACGGTGAACCCCCTGGACCGCAGCGCGCTCGTGCGGATCCTCACCGAGCCGCGCAACGCGCTCATCAAGCAGTACCAGCGCATGTTCGAGATCGACGGCGTCGAGCTCGAGTTCACGCCCGACGCGGTCGAGGCGGTCGCCGAGCAGGCGCTGCTGCGCGGCACCGGTGCACGCGGCCTGCGCGCGATCCTCGAAGAGGTCCTTCAGCAGGTCATGTTCGAGGTGCCGAGCCGCGACGACGTCGAGCGCGTGGTCATCACGCGCGAGGTCGTCCTCGAGAACGTGAACCCCACGATCGTCCCGCGCGAGGTGGCACCGCCCAAGCGCACCCCGCGCGAGAAGTCGGCCTGACCCTTCCGCGGTTCGCCCGCGGTTGGGCAAGGGGTGGCGCCCGGGCCTGAGCTGGACCAGTGTGGAGTCGGACAGGTGCCGGCCCCTGGCCGGCCTCGGCTGACCGGAAGGTGCGCGATGAAGCTCGACTCCCTCAAGCCCCTGCTCCACCACGACGGGCCGCTGACGACGGTCTGCCTCGACGTCACCCGCGGTGACGAGTCGAGCGGCGACCGCGAGGTCCGCAGCCGGTGGAACGGGATGCGACGGAGCCTCGAGCAGGCCGGCGCGCCCCTGCAGACCATCGCGGCGATCGAGGACGTCGTCCTCCGCCCCACGCACGTCTCCGGCCCGCACGGGCGGTACGTCGTCGCCGCGCAGGGCCGGGTGCTCTGGGAGCAGGTGCTGCCCGAGCCGCCCGCACGGGACGAGGCGTTCCACGACGGCGCCCCCTCGCTCGTGCCCGCGGTGGCCGGGCTGGCCGAGTCGGTGCGCTACCTGCTGGTCGAGGTCGACCGGCTGGGGGCCGACCTCCGCTGGCCTGGTCAGGCCGCCGACGCGGACGCGCAGGAGGACGTGGGCCGCGTGGAGCACGTGGAGGGCGGCCACGACGTGCTGCACAAGTTCGGCGGCGGCGGCTGGTCGCACCAACGGTTCCAGGCGCGCGTCCAGGACTCGTGGGAGCGCAACGCCGAGGCCGTGGCCGTCGAGCTCGACCGCGTCGTCGCCGAGCGGCGGCCCGAGCTCGTCCTCATCACCGGTGACGTCCGGGCGCTGCCTCTGGTGCGCGCGGCCGTCGGACGGGCGGCGGGTGAGCTGCTCGTCGAGGTGCCGGGCGGGTCACGGGCCGACGGCGTCAAGGAGGACGTGTTCGCCCAGCGGGTCGGGGAGGTCCTCGAGCAGTACCGCGCCCGGCGTCGGGAGGCGGTCGTCGACCGGCTGCGCGAGGCCCTGGGGCGCGGAGACGGTGCCGTGACGTCGCTGGAGGACCTGGTGGACGTCCTGCGCAAGGGTCAGGTCGCCGACCTCGTGGTGCTGCGCACCGCAGGCGGCGCGTCCGTCGCCCGGCTCAACGAGCGCACCCTCTGGACGGGTCCTGACCCCCTGCAGCTGGCCGTCCGTCGCGGCGACCTCGCGGCCCTGGGCGTGCCCGACGGCGCCGCACGCGAGCTGCGGGCCGACGTCGCCGTGCTGCGGGCCGTCGTCGCGCAGGACGCGGGCTTCACCTACGCCGACGAGGGGAGCGTGGACCTGGTCGACGGCGTCGGCGCGCTGCTGCGGTGGACGGACGCCGCCACGCCGCACGAGACGGCGCCGAGCTACACCGCCGACCGCCAGCGCAAGGGGCACCACCGGCCGGCCGGCGGCTGACCGGACGGGCCCGAGGGCGGCGGCGAGCCCGCTGGGTGGTCGCCGCCGCTCCTCGAGCGCTCGAGCCGCGCGCTCGAGCCGTCAGGACGCGTAGAGGGCGTCCACCTCGTCGGCGAAGTCGCGCAGCACCGCGTCGCGCCGCACCTTGAGCGACGGTGTCAGGTAGGCGTTCTCGACGGTGAAGTCCGTGGTCAGGACGCGGATCTTGCGGATGGACTCGGCGCGGGACACGGCCTCGTTCGCGCGTGCCACGGCCCGGTCGAGCGCCGCGAGGACGGCGTGGCTCTTCGACGCGCTGCGCACGTCCATCTCGGGCAGCCCGTGAGCCGCCAGCCACCCGGGGAGCATGTCCGCGTCCAGGGTGACGAGCGCGCCGATGAACGGCCGCCCGTCGCCGACCACGACGACCTGGGACACCAGCGGGTGCCCGCGCAGGCGGTCCTCGAGGAGCGCGGGGGCGACGTTCTTGCCGCCCGCGGTGACGATGATCTCCTTCTTGCGGCCCGTGATGGTGAGGTAGCCGTCGTCGTCGAGCGCGCCCAGGTCGCCGGTGCGGAACCAGCCGTCGTCGAACGCCTCGGCCGTCGCCTCGGGGTTCGCGTGGTAGCCGCGGAACACGTGCGCGCCCTTCACCTGGATCTCACCGTCGTCGGCGATGCGCAGCGAGGCCCCCGGGAAGGCGGGGCCGACGGTGCCGATCTTCACGGGACGGTCGGGGAGGTTGACGGCCGTCGGGGCGGTGGTCTCTGTCAGGCCGTAGCCCTCGAGGACGCGCACGCCGACGCCGCGGTAGAAGTGCCCGAGGCGCTCGCCGAGGGGAGCGCCGCCGGAGATGGCGTACGTGACGCGCCCGCCGAGGGCGTGATGCACCTTGTGCAGGACGAGCCGGTCGGCGAGCGCGTGCTGCGCCTTGAGCGCCGCCGTCGGGCCCTCGGCGGTGTCCAGCGCGCGGGAGTAGACGATGGCCGTCTTCGCCGCCCAGCGGAACAGCTTGAGCTTCGCGCCCGCGCCCGCCTTCTGCTCGGCGGAGTTGTAGAGCTTCTCGAACACGCGAGGCACGGACAGGATGAACGTCGGCTGGAAGGTGCCGAGGTCGGCGACGAGGTTGCGGGTGTCGGGCGTGTGACCGAGGACGGCGCCCGTCGTCATGCAGAGCACCTCGATGAACCGCGCGAACACGTGCGCGAGCGGCATGAACAGCAGCGTCCGGGTGCCCGGGGCGGCGCAGACGTCGTACAGGCCGAGCGCCCCCTCCTGGGTCAGGGACGTGAAGTTGCCGTGGGTGAGTTCGGCGCCCTTGGGGCGGCCCGTGGTGCCGGAGGTGTAGATGATCGTCGCGAGGTCGTCGGGTCCCGCGAGGGCGCTGCGGCGGGCGATCTCGGCGTCGTCGACGCGCGCGCCCTTCTCGACGAGCTCGCCGATGGCGCCGTCCTCCAGCACGAGGACCGGGCCGAGGGCGGGGACCCGCGCCCGGACCGACTCCGTGACCGTGGCGTGGGCGCTGGTCTCCACGACGGCGAGGCGCACGTCGGCGTCGGAGAGGATCCACTCGACCTGGTCGGCCGACGACGTCTCGTAGACGGGCACGGGGACCGCGCCCGCGGCCCAGATGGCGAAGTCGAGCAGCGTCCACTCGTAGCGCGTGCGGCTCATGATCGAGACGCGCTCGCCGGGCTCGACGCCCAGGGCCACGAGTCCCTTGGCGACGGCCGCTGCCTCCTCGGCGAAGGCCTGCACGCTCATCGGGGTCCAGGAGGTGCCCAGGCCGCTCTTGCGCTCCACGAACGTCGCTGACGGGTCGCGGTCGAGGCGGTTCCGCACGAGCTGGGGGATCGAGCAGACCGCCTCGGGGGAGATGAGGCTGGGGTTGGTGGTCTCGCGCACGGGGGGCTCCGTCGTCGTCCGGCGGCCGGCGGTAGGCCGGCGTGGCAGCGGGGGCCGGGTCGGCCCTGTTGGACGACGACCCTAGCGCCGCGCGGCGGGCTGGGTGAGCCCTCGGCCCGCCGCGCGGCGACTCAGGCGTCGGTGCCGGTGACCTCGTCCACGTGCGTCGGGTCCAGGACGCGGCGCAGGAACGACCGCGTGCGCTCCTCGCGCGGGTTGCCGATGACCTGGTCGGCCGGGCCCTCCTCGAGGATGACCCCGGCGTCGAGGAAGATCACGCGGTCGGCGACCTCGCGGGCGAAGGCCATCTCGTGCGTGACGACGAGCATGGTCATGCCCTCGTCGGCGAGCTCGCGCATGACGGTGAGCACCTCGCCGACGAGCTCGGGGTCCAGCGCCGACGTCGGCTCGTCGAAGAGCAGCAGCGCCGGGTCCATCGACAGCGCGCGGGCGATCGCCACGCGCTGCTGCTGGCCGCCGGACAGCTGGGCAGGCATGGAGTCGGCCCGGTCCGCGAGGCCCACGTGCGCCAGGTTCTTGCGCGCGATGGCCTCTGCCTCGGCCTTGGACCTCTTGAGGACCTGCCGCTGGGCCAGCGTGCAGTTGTCCAGCACCGAGCGGTGCGGGAAGAGGTTGAACTGCTGGAACACCATGCCGACGTGCGCGCGCACGCGGTCGATGTCGACGTCGGGGTCGGTCACCTCGACGCCGAGCACCTCGACGGTGCCCGACGTCGGCTGCTCGAGCAGGTTGACGCAGCGCAGCAGGGTCGACTTGCCCGAGCCGGAGGCGCCGATGATGCAGACGACCTCCCCCTGGGCGACGTCGAGGTCCACGCCGGTCAGCACCTCGCGCTCGCCGAAGGACTTGTGCAGGCCGGAGATCCGGACGACGGGGCCGGCGGGCGCCGGTGCGGACGGTGCGGGCGCGCTCATACGTGTCCCTTGTAGCCGGTCTTGCGCTCGAGCCAGCGGGTGAGCGAGCTGAGCGGGATGGTGATGAGCAGGTAGACGAGGCCCACGAGGACGATGGCCGTGAGCCCTCCTTCGGCCTGGCTCAGGGCCTTGCGGCCGACCATCGTGAGCTCGAGGTCACCGACGGCGAGGGCGAGGCCGAAGACGAGGGACGTGTCCTTCAGGAGCAGCACGACCTCGTTCGTCAGGGGTGGGAGCACGATCCGGAACGCCTGGGGGATCGTCACGAGCCGCAGGGTCGCGCCGGAGGACAGCCCCAAGGACCGGGCGGCCTCGATCTGGCCCTTCGGGACCGCCTGGATGCCTGCCCGGATCGTCTCGGCGGTGTAGGCCGCGGAGACGGAGCCGAGAGCGAGCGCGATCTGCAGGACGATCGACTCGAACCGGATCTGGAAGGCCGTCGGGATCGCGTAGCCGAAGGCGAAGACCACGAGGAGCGCGGGGATGCCCCGGAAGAACTCCACGTACCCCGTCGCGACGATCCGGTAGAAGCGCACGCTCGAGAGCTTCATGAGCGCGAGCGTCGTGCCCAGGGTGATGCTGAAGGCGAAGGCAGCCGCCGTGTAGGTGATCGTGTTGAGCGCCGCGCGCGGCAGCTTGGGGGCGACGTACTCGATGGCACCACGGTTGAAGAAGGTCTCGCCGAGCTGACCCCAGTCGGCCATCAGTGCGAGGGCCACGAGGACGGCGACGATCACGACGTACTGCACGCCGCGGGAGATCTGACCGCGGCGGCGCGGGCTCATCCGCGCCCGGCCCGCCACCAGGGCGGGCCGGGCGTCGGTGCGTTCGGTCGACATCAGCCAGCGGACGGCGCGGTGCCGATGTACTTCGTGTAGATCTCCTCGTACGTGCCGTCGGAGGCGATCCGCTCGAGGGTGGCGTTGACGGCGTCGAGGAGCGCGGTGTTGCCGGTCTTGATGCCCAGGCCGTACTGCTCACCGGTCGGGAACGTCGTGCCGACCTCGAAGTCGTCGCTCGCGAAGGGGCCGAGCACGGCGATGTCGTTGATGACGGCGTCGATGGTGCCGTTGCGCAGCGCCTCGATCTGCAGGCCGAGGTCCTCGAACTCGACGACGTTCAGCGCGTTGTCGGCCGCGAAGGTCGCACCGGTCGTCGCGGTCTGGACGCCGACGGTCAGGCCGTCGAGCTCCTCGACCGAGGCGATCCCGGAGCCGGCGGGCACGAGCAGGCCCTGGTCGGCGTCGAAGTACGGGTCGGAGAAGTCCATCTTCGCCTCGCGCTCCTCGGTGATCGTGATGCCCGAGGCGACGATGTCGCAGTTGCCGGAGTCGAGGTCGGCACCGGACTGGATGCCCTCGAATGGCGTGATCTTGATCTCCAGCTCGGCGCCGAGGTCCTCGGCCACCGCGCCGACGATGTCCATGTCGAGGCCGACGACCTGGCCGTCCTCCTCGTACTCGAACGGCTCGTAGGGCGGGTTGGTGCAGACGGTGAGCTTGCCCTCCGTCAGGAGGGTGACCTCGCCGTCGCCCGCGGCGGGCGAGGCGTCGTCGTCGCCGGTGGAGGCGCAGCCGGCCAGGAGCAGGGTGGCGGCGGCCACCGGGACCGCGAGCCGGGTCAGTGAACGCATGGGGAGGGTCCTTCCGGTCGGCCCAGCAGGCCACGTACGAGGGGGCGTATGGCTATGCACCATCAACCATAAGTATACAGCCGGTCCAGCATCTGGGACGCACGTCCCAGGTTGGTGATCTTGGCAGAACGGCCATGACGGCGTGATGCCGAGCATGTGTCATCCGGATTTCGTCCGCCATGCGGGCACGCTCGCGCCCCGCACGGAGGCACCGACGTGGAGCGCGGCGGCGCCATCGTGCTCCAGTTGAGCAGATCCAGCGCCACCGCGCCCCACGGGACGTGGTCGGTGATGCGGCCTCAGGCCGGGGGCTGCTCCAGCTCGGCCGCGCGGACGACGACCGCGTCGGTCGCCGTCTCGTCCGCCACGAGCGTCAGGTCCGCCACTCGGCCCGCGGCCCGGACGTCCGGGGCCGCCGCCTCCACGAGGGGCAGCTCGGCCGCAGGCACGCCCAGCTCGGCGCGCACGATGCCGACGCGCATCGAGACCTTGGCCTCCGACTTCACCTTGCGCAGCGCCGCGAGCGCCCGCCCGGCGGCCGGCAGACCGGCGGGTCCGACGCCGTCGGCGGCCTCGCGCAGGGGAGCGGCCACCGGCCACGACGCGCGGTGCACCGAGCCCTCGCGCCACCACGACCAGACCTCCTCGGTCGCGAACGGGAGGGTCGGCGCGAGCAGCCGCAGGAGCGTGTCGAGGGCCAGGCCCAGCGCGGCCCGCGCCGACGCGGTCGCCTCGGCCGCCCACCTCTCGCCACCGTAGGCGCGGTCCTTGACCAGCTCGAGGTAGTCGTCGCAGAACGTCCAGAAGAACGTCTCGGTGGCCTCGAGCGCGCGCGTGTGGTCGTAGGACTCGAAGGCCTCGGTGGCGACGTCGACGACGTCGGCCAGCGCGGCGAGCATCGCACGGTCGAGCGGCGCGGTGACGTCCGCCGGCGACGCCGCGGCGCCCTCCGTGATCGAGAGCACGAACTTGCTCGCGTTGAGCACCTTGATCGCCAGGCGCCGGCCGATCTTCATCTGGCCGACCTCGAACGCGGCGTCCGTGCCCAGGCGCGCCGAGGCGGCCCAGTAGCGCACGGCGTCGGAGCCGTGCTCGACGAGCAGGCCCATGGGCGTGACGACGTTGCCCTTGGACTTGCTCATCTTCTTGCGGTCCGGGTCGAGGATCCAGCCGCTGATCGCCGCGTGCTTCCACGGCAGCGAGCCGTGCTCCAGGTGCGAGCGGACGACCGTCGAGAACAGCCAGGTGCGGATGATGTCCTGGCCCTGCGGGCGGACGTCCATCGGGAAGACGCGCGCGAACAGGTCCGGGTCGCGCAGCCAGCCGCCGGCCACCTGCGGGGTGAGCGACGACGTCGCCCACGTGTCCATGACGTCCGCCTCGCCGACGAACCCGCCAGGGACGCCGCGCTGCTCAGCCGTGTAGCCGGCGGGCGTCTCCGAGCTCGGGTCGACGGGCAGCGACGCCTCGTCGGGCACGATCGGGTGGTCGTGGTCGACGGTGCCGTCCTCGAGCACCGGGTACCACAGGGGGATGGCGACGCCGAAGAAGCGCTGGCGGGAGATCAGCCAGTCGCCGTTGAGGCCGTTCACCCAGTTCTCGTACCGGACGCGCATGAACTCCGGGTGGAACGCGAGCTCGCGGCCGCGGCCCAGCAGCGCCTCGCGCAGCCCGACGCCGGCGCCCTCCTCGCGGCCGCCGTTGCGGATGTACCACTGCCGTGACGTGACGATCTCGAGGGGCTTGTCGCCCTTCTCGTAGAAGTTCGTCATGCGCAGCGTGGGCGCGGGCTCGCCGTCGAGGTCGCCGCTGGCGCGCAGCTGCTCCACGAGCGCGTTCCGGGCGCCCGTCGTCGTCCGGCCGGCGAGCTCGGCGTAGGCCGCGCGGCCCCGCTCGCTGGTGATCCACTCCGGCGTCTCACGCTGCAGACGGCCGTCCCGGGTCACGACGGACCGCGTGGGCAGCTGCAGCTCGCGCCACCACTGCACGTCGGTGAGGTCACCGAAGGTGCAGCACATCGCGATGCCGGCGCCCTTGTCGGGCTCGGCGGCCGGGTGCGCGAGCACCGGGATCTCGATGTCGAAGACCGGCGACGTGACGGTGGTCCCGAACAGGTGCTGGTAGCGCTCGTCGTCGGGGTGCGCGATGAGCGCGACCACCGCGGGGATCAGCTCAGGGCGGGTCGTCTCGATGTGGAGCGGCGAGCCGTCGGGCCGGTGGAAGGCGACGCGGTGGAAGAAGCCCGGGTACTCGCGCGCCTCGAGCTCGGCCTGGGCGACGGCCGTCTGGAAGGTGACGTCCCACAGGCCCGGCGCCTCGGCCTGGTAGGCCTCGCCACGTGCGAGGTTGCGCAGGAACGCGGTCTGCGCGACGGCGCGGGCGTTCGCATCGATGGTCTGGTACGTGTTCGACCAGTCCACCGAGAGGCCCAGGTGACGCCACAGCGCCTCGAACTGGCGCTCGTCGTCGACGGTCAGGCGCTCGCACAGCTCGACGAAGTTGCGGCGCGAGACCGGCACCTGGTCGGCCGGCTTGACGTTCTTGCCGTCCGTGCCGTCGTGCGGCGGGACGAAGCCCGGTTCGTACGGCAGGGTCGGGTCGCAGCGGACGCCGAAGTAGTTCTGCACGCGGCGCTCGGTGGGCAGGCCGTTGTCGTCCCAGCCCATCGGGTAGAACACCTCGCGCCCGCGCATCCGCTGGTAACGGGCGAGCAGGTCGGTGTGGGTGTAGCTGAAGACGTGCCCGACGTGCAGCGAGCCGGAGACCGTCGGCGGCGGGGTGTCGATCGAGAACACCTGCTCGCGGGTCGCGGTCCGGTCGAAGGCGTACGTGCCCTGCTCGCGCCAGACGGCGCCCCAACGCTCCTCGAGCCCGTCGAGGCTGACCTTGTCCGGGACGCGCTCGGCTACCAGGCCGGACCCCGCTACGGCCGGCGACGTGGGCGTCGCAGCGGGCGTGGTCGCGGTGTTCGGCTCGAGGCTCATGAGCCCCGATTGTTCCAGAACCGCGGGCCCGTTCCTGCCGACGAACGGGCCGGTGGTCCGGGTCTCGTCGGCGGTCGGTCCTGATCGCTCCTGCGAGGCCCGGCTAGGCTGGCCGGTCACCGCTGTCCGCCGGGGTGCCGCGGTCGCCGCGCAGCGCGCGCCGACGTGGTCACCCACCACGTCAGGAGACCCATGACGCGCCCGCTCACCGGACCCACGGAGCCGACGGCCCCGCGACGCCCCCTGATCGTGCGGGCCGTCCTCTCGCTCCTCGTGCTCGCCGGCGCCACGGTCGCCGTCCTGACGTCGTCGCCGACGCTCGGCCTGGACCTGCGCGGGGGCACCCAGGTGGTCCTCGAGACCCGGGACTCGCCGACCACCCAGGCCGACGCGGAGTCGACCGACCGGGCGCTCGAGGTGCTGCGCCGCCGCGTCGACGCGCTCGGGGTCGCCGAGCCGGCGATCGTCCGGTCGGGGGAGCGGCGCATCGTCATCGAGCTGCCCGGCCTGCAGGAGCCGCGCGAGGCGGTCGAGGCGATCGGCCGCACCGCCCAGCTGACCTTCCACGCGGTCGAGGGCTACGCCGCGCAGGCGCCGGCGCGCGCCGAGGGCGAGCCGATCGACCCGTCGCAGCCGCTGGTGCTCGTGGACGAGGCGGGCGTGCCGCTGCAGCTCTCCGCGGCGGCGCTCACGGGCGCCTCGGTCACCGGTGCCCGGGCGGCGACCGAGCCGTCGCGGGGCACGGCGTGGTTCGTGGAGATCGACTTCGCGGGCGACGGGGGAGCGGCCTGGGAGGAGATCACGGCGGCGGCGGCGTGCCAGCCCGACGGCGACCCGCGGCGTCGGGTCGTGATCGCGCTGGACGGCGAGGTCATCACCTCCCCGCAGGTGAACGTCGACGTCCCGTGCGGCGTCGGGATCGTCGGCGGCACCACCACCATCACCGGCCGGTTCGACCAGGCCGAGGCGCGCGAGCTGTCAGCGCTCATCCAGGGCGGCGCCCTGCCGGTCCCGGTCGAGGTCATCGAGCAGCGGACCGTCGGCCCCAGCCTGGGCGCGGCCGCCATCGACGCCAGCGTCCAGGCCATCGTGATCGGCATCATCGCGACCGCGCTGTTCATCGTGGCGGTCTACCGGCTCATGGGCCTGCTCGCGATCGTGGCCCTGCTCTGCTACGCCCTCATCTCCTACGCCTCACTGATCACCCTGGGCGCGACCATCACCCTGCCGGGCCTCGCCGGCTTCGTGCTGTCCGTGGGCATGGCGGTGGACGCCAACGTGCTCGTCTACGAGCGTGCGCGCGAGGAGCGGATCCTGGGCGGGCGCTCCCTGCCGACGGCGGTCGTGCAGGGGTTCCGCCGGGCGTTCTCCGCCATTGCCGACTCGAACGTCACCACGCTCATCTCGGCGGGTCTGCTGTTCTTCCTCGCCTCAGGGCCCGTCCGCGGATTCGGCGTGACCTTGACCATCGGTGTCCTGGTCTCCTTCTTCTCGGCGCTGGTGATCACCCGGGTGCTGGCGCAGTCGATCGCGTCGTCGCGCCTGCTCGCGCGCCACCCGGGCCTGAGCGGGCTCGACACCCTGGGCGCCTTCCGGCGCCGGGTCACCGCCTGGAACCCCGACCTGCTGGCGCGGTCGGGTCGCTGGCTCGCGGTCTCCCTGGCGCTGGTGGCGGTGGCCGCGGCGGGCGTCGCCGCCCGCGGCGTCGAGCTCGGTGTCGAGTTCACCGGTGGCCGCGGCGTCCAGTTCGCGACGCAGGAGCCGATCGGCGCGGACGACGCGCGGGAGGCGGTCGCGGCCGCGGGGTTCCCGGGCGCCGTCGTGCAGCAGGCCGGGGACGCGGACATCGCGGTGCGGACCGAGCCGATCGACGACGCGGAGGTCGAGCGCATCCGGGAGGCGCTCGCCGAGGCCGCAGGCGGCGCGACGGTCGTCAGCGACGAGCTGATCGGGCCGAGCCTGGGCGACGAGCTGCAGCGCAACGCGCTCATCGCGCTCGCGGTCGCCCTGGCGGCCCAGCTCGCCTACCTCGCCGTCCGGTTCCACTGGACCTTCAGCAGCGGCGCGGTCGCCTCGCTCGCGACCAACGTCCTCGTCGTCCTGGGGGTGTTCTCCTGGCTCGACAAGACGCTGGACGGGGTGTTCCTCGCCGCGCTCCTGACGGTCATCGGCTACTCGGTCAACGACTCGGTGGTCGTGTTCGACCGGATCCGCGAGACGTGGCGCTCCCGCCACGACGAGCCGTTCCACCGGCTCGCCGGCGAGGCCGTGCTGCAGACGCTGCCGCGCACGGTGAACACCGGGGCGAGCACGCTGATGGTGCTGCTCGCGCTGCTGTTCCTCGGCGGCAGCTCGCTGGGGGACTTCGCGCTCGCGCTCGTGCTCGGCATCGTGGTCGGCACGATCGGCACGGTCACGGTGGCGGTCCCGCTGACCATCCTGCTCCAGCGTCGCTGGCCGACGGCGGCCCCCGTCCCGGAGGAGAAGAAGCCGCTGCGGCCCCGCGCCGGCGACCGGACGGACGGCGCCGTCGTCTGAGGTCGCCGCGCCAGGCCCCGCGGTCAGGCCGCGCTCGGGCGCGCGTAGGAGCCGGCGGCCACGTCGGTGACGGCGCCGACGCGCCGCGGGTGCCAGCCGAGGGCGAACCGGGTGCGCGTGGCGCTGACGACCTGGCTGGTGGCGAGCGCGTCGGCGAAGGCCGCCCCCACCTCGGTCGCGGTCTCCGCAGTGCTCCGGACCGTCCATCCCGGTCCGGCGCCGGCGGCGTGCGCGGCTGCCGTCGCGAGGTCGGTGACCGGCACGCCCTCCTCGGCCACGCCGTGCAGGACGCTCCCGCTCGCCGCACGCTCGACGGCGGCGACGTACAGGTCGGCCAGGTCGTCGACGTGCACCATGGGCCACCGCACGTCGGCGGCGCCGGTGACGACGCCCGTCCCGGCCCGGCGCGCCTGCTCCACGAGCAGCGCCGGGATGCCGCCGCCGTGCCCGTGCACGATCCCCGGCCGCAGGACGACTGCCCGGACGACGTCCGCCGCGGACAGGACGGCCCGTTCGGCCGCCACGCGGTCGTGCACCAGCGCGATCGGGGCGGTGGGGGAGTCCTCCGCCGCCGCACCGCCGTCGGTCGGCCCGAGGACCCAGACGCCGGTCGTCCACACGAGGACGCCACCGCGGCCGGCGAGGGCGTCGGTGAACGCCCGGGCAGCGGCCAGGTCGGTCGCCAGGCCGCCCGAGGGGGCCAGGTGCACGACGCCGTCGACCCGCGAGGCGGCGTCGGCGAGGACCTCGGGCGACTCGACGGCGCCCTGCACGAGCCTCGTCCCGGCGGGCAGGCCGGTGGCCCGGGACGGCTCGCGGACGACGGCGGTGAGCGCGTGGCCGGCCTCGGCGAGCCGCCGCGCGACGACGCCGCCGAGATAGCCGGTCGCGCCGGTCAGCAGCAGCTCCATGGTTCCTCCTGGGATCCGGACGAGAACCGGACTAGAGTCCGGTACGTGATCGAACGTAACGGACTGCAGTCCGGTTCGCAAGACCCGGCGCCCGAGGGTGCCCTCCTGCCGGTGGTGCAGGTCGGACGACCGGCGGACGTCCCGCGCGGGCGGGCGGACGCCGCGCGCAACCGTGCCCGGGTCCTCGATGCCGCGCAGGCCCTCTTCGCCGAGCGGGGCGTGCAGGCCGTGACGATGGACGACGTCGCGCGGGCGGCCGGCGTGGGCAAGGGCACGCTCTACCGGGGCTTCGGGGACCGCGCGGGGCTGGCGATGGCCCTCCTGGACGACCGCGCGCGCGCGTTCCAGGCGGCGGTGCTCGACGGTCCCGCGCCGCTCGGGCCGGGGGCGCCGGCCGACGACCGCCTCGTCGCGTTCGTGCTCGCCTACTTCCGCTTCCAGGCGGACCACCTCGAGCTCGTGCTCGAGTCCGAGGCCGGGCGCGGGCCTGGGGCTCGCCTCGCCAAGGGCTCCTACCGGTTCTGGCGCCAGCATGTGGCCTGGCTGCTGCAGGAGGCGGGTGCGCCGCACGCCGGCACCCGCGCCGAGGTGCTCCTGGGTGCGCTGGCGGCCGACCAGGTGCGGCACTGGCTCGTCGTCGTGGGCCGGCCCGCCGATGCCGTCGCCGCCGAGCTCGCTGCGGTGGCCCGGTCGCTGCTGCGCTGAGCGCTCCGGGAGACGGGCGGCGCACGCCCCATACGTGTCCGAAACTCTTGACATGATGTCTGGTCTGCTTGACACCCGCCATGTCAAACATTCCTGACATCGCGGAGGCGGACGTGTCGTACGAGGAGAAGGGCACCTGGGCGTACGTCGTCGCGGGCGTCGCGGTGTTCGGGGGGTACGTCGCCTGGCTGCTCGGTGCGGCCGACGGCGGTCCGCTCGTCGAGGTCTCCTACCAGCGGCCGCTTGTGACCGCCATCGTCGTCTCCGTCGTCGCGACCGTCGTGGGCCGGGTGCTCATCGAGGTCGTGCGACCGAGCGAGAGCACCCGGCCGGACGTGCGCGACAAGGAGGTGTCCCGGTTCGGCGACTACGTCGGCGGCACGGTCCTCTCGATCCTCGGCGCGGGCGTGCTGGCCCTCGCCATCGCCGATGCCGACACCTTCTGGATCGCGCAGGCGCTCTACGCCGCCTACGTCGCGTCGATGGTCGCGTCGTCCGTCACGAAGATCGTCGCCTACCGGCGGGGGCTGTGATGGGCCGCGCCACCCGGGTCACGAACTCGATCCGGGTGCACCGCGCCCGGCTCGACATGACCCAGGCGGAGCTCGCCGACCGCATCGGCGTCACCCGCCAGACCGTCATCGCCATCGAGCAGGGCCGCTACTCGCCCTCGCTGGAGATGGCCTTCCAGATCGCCAGGGCCTTCGGGGTCGCCCTCGACGACGTCTTCGCCTACCCCGCCGAGGAGCCGACATGACCACGCACGAGCCCAGCGCGCCCGAGCCGCCCGTCCCCGGTGCGCGGGCCGCCGACCGTCCGGAACCCGCCCTGCCGACGACGATGCGTGCCGTCACCTGCCGGCGCTACGGCCCGCCGCAGGTGCTCCGCGTCGAGGAGGTGCTCGTGCCCACGCCGCGGGCCGGCGAGGTCCTCCTGCGCGTCGGGGCAGTGTCGGTCTCGCGGGCCGACGCCGCGCTGCGTGCGGCGGATCCAGCCATCGCCCGGCTCGCCGCCGGGCTGCGCCGGCCCCGCACCCCGGTCCCGGGCGCCGAGCTCGCCGGCGAGGTGGTGGCCCTCGACCCGGGGGTCGACGGCGTCGCCGTGGGGGACCGGGTGGTCGGCGCGACCGGCGTCGCCCAGGGCGGCTACGCCGAGTTCGCACGGGTGCCGGTGGCCGGCGTGGTCCCCGTACCCGCCGCGATGACCGACGCGCAAGCCGTCGCGCTGGTCGAGGGCGGCCTGACCGCCCTGCCGTTCCTGCGCGACGGCGGCCACGTCGGCCCGGGTGACGCCGTGTGCGTCAACGGCGCCGCGGGGTCGGTGGGCAGCGCGGCGGTCCAGCTCGCCGTGGCCCTCGGGGCGCAGGTGACGGCCGTGTGCAGCGCCGCCGGGGCGGACCTGGCGCTCCCTCGGGGCGCACGAGGTCGTCGACCGCGAGGCCGACGACGTCACGGCGGGCGGCCGGGCCTTCGACGTCGTCCTCGACGCCGTCGGCACCCTCAGCCTGCACCGGGTGCGGCGCGTGCTGCGCCCGGGGGGCACCTACCTGAGCACGGCGCCGTCCGCGGGGATCGTCTGGCACACCCTGACGGCGACCGTCCCCGGCCGGCGGCGCCGCGGCCGGCTCCTGCTGACGGGCCTGCGGTCGGCGCCGGCGAAGGCCGCCGACCAGGCGCGGCTGCTCGAGCTCGCGGCGGCCGGTCGCATCCGTCCCGTGCTGACCCGGACATACCCGCTCGAGGACGCCGTCGCCGCGCACGTCCACGTCGACTCCGGCCGCAAGCAGGGCACCGTCGTCCTGACCCCGTCGTCCTGAGGCCGTCGTCCTGACCCCGTCGTCCTGAGGCCGTCGTCCCGACCCCGCGCCGGGCCTCCTAGGGGTCACCCCGAGCCGGTCGCGCGCCGTCCCGCGGGCAGGCCGACGAGCCGTGTCACCGCAGGTCAGGGCCCTGCGGTCGGACCGGGAGAAATACCGGTGACCGTGTCGGACCTCCGGAGGAGACTTCACCCGGGCGGGTGAGTGGGAGCGCCACCGCCGGGCTCCCCCCACGTGACCCTGAGGCCGCTACGGCGGCTCTCAGGGGCGGGTCCGGGGCACTCCCTGATCCGCCGCCGATCACGGCCCGGCCAAGATCGAGCCATCGCGACGACGACGTCGATCCCCACATCTTTCCTACGAAGGGAACTCCCGTGCGCCCAGTGACCGTCTACCCCCGAGGTGAAGGCGCGATCGCGTCCGCTCGCGGACTCGTCAAGGTCTACGGCTCCGGCGAGACGGCCGTCCGCGCGCTCGACGGCGTCGACGTCGACTTCGCCGCAGGCGAGCTGACCGCCATCATGGGGCCGTCCGGGTCTGGCAAGTCCACGCTCATGCACTGCATGGCCGGCCTCGACACCGTGACCGACGGCACCGTCGTCGTCGGCGGCGAGGACATCGCGCGGATGAACCAGCGCGGCCTGACCAAGCTCCGCCGCGACAAGCTCGGGTTCGTCTTCCAGGCGTTCAACCTGATCCCGACCCTCACGGCCGCCGAGAACATCACGCTGCCGCTCGACATCGCGCGCCGCCCGGTGGACCGCGACTGGTTCGACACGGTCGTCGAGGCCGTCGGCCTGGGCGACCGGCTCAGCCACCGCCCCAGCGAGCTGTCCGGCGGGCAGCAGCAGCGCGTCGCGTGCGCCCGTGCGCTCGTCTCGCGCCCGGCCGTCGTGTTCGCCGACGAGCCCACCGGCAACCTCGACTCCCGGTCGTCGGGCGAGGTGCTCTCCTTCCTGCGGCACTCGGTCGACGTGCTCGGCCAGGCGGTCGTCATGGTCACCCACGACCCGACCGCCGCGTCGTTCGCGCACCGCGTCCTGTTCCTGGCCGACGGGCGCCTGGTCGGCGAGGTCGTCAACCCCACCACCGAGAGCGTCCTCGACGCGCTGCGCGAGATCGGCGCCGGTCGGCGCGACGCGTCCGCGCCCGTCGCGGCCGCCGACGAGCTCGTCGGCGGGCGGCGATGACCCGGGTCGCGCTGCGGGGCATCCGCAGCCACCTCGGTCGGTTCCTGCTCTCGATCCTCGCGGTGCTGCTCGGCGTCGCCTTCGTCGCCGGCACCTTCTCGCTGCGCGAGATGATGTCGAACACCTTCGAGGACATCGTCGCGTCGGGCACCGACGCCGACACCTACGTCAAGGGCCTCGAGGGTGCGGGCGGCGCAGCCGACGACCCGATGGCTGCCAGCAGCCAGGAGCGCTTCCCGCTCGACGTCGTCGACGCGGTCGCGGCCGCCGACGGGGTCGACCGGGCGGTGCCCGACGTCAGCGGGCCGATCGTGCTCATCGGCGCCGAGGGGACCGCGGTCCTCAGCTCCGGTCCGCCGAGCTTCGGCATGGCGGTCTACCCCGACGACTCGGCCCTGCAGATCGTGCAGGGACGCGCGCCGGCGGGCCCGGACGAGATCGTGCTCGAGTCCTCCGCGCTGGAGCGTTCGGGCCTCGCGGTCGGTGACGAGACCTCCGTGGTGCTCGCCGACGGGATCCGGTCCGTCGAGGTCGTGGGCGAGGTCGGCTTCGCCGCGCCGATGGCCGGCGCGATCATGGTCGGCCTGGACGAGGCGACGGCGGTCGCCGCCTACGCACCGGACGGCGCCACGTCGCTGATCTCGGTGTACGGCGAGGACGGCGTCAGCCAGTCCGCGCTCGCCGACTCGGTCTCCGCCGCCGTGGCGGGCACCGCCGCGGACGGGGCCGCCGAGGTGCTCACCGGCGACCAGATGCGCGACGACGCCGCGGAGCAGTGGACGTCCGCGCTCGGCTTCGTGTCCACGTTCCTCCTGGTCTTCGCCGGCATCGCGCTCTTCGTCGGCACGTTCATCATCAGCAACACGTTCGCGATGGTGGTCCGCCAGCGGCAGCGCGAGTTCGCGATGCTGCGTGCCGTCGGCGCGTCCCCGAGCCAGGTGTTCGCGTCGGTGCTGGGCCAGGCCGCCGTGATCGGCATCCTCGGGTCCGTGCTGGGCGTCGGGGCGGGCCTCGGGCTCGTCCAGGTGCTGCGCCAGGTGTTCGCCGGGATGGGCATGGAGCTGTCCGGCCAGGTCCCGCTCGACACGTTCACCGTCGTGGTGTCCGTCGTCGTCGGCACGGTGGTGTCCCTCGTGGCGGCCGTGCTGCCGGCCCGGCGCGCCGCGCTGACGGCGCCCGTCGAGGCCATGCGCGACGACCTGCCCACGCACGACCGCGCGTCGCGGATCCGCACCGGGATCGGCGCGGTCCTGCTCGCGGGCGGCCTGGC
>AXCX01000147.1 GCA_000767215.1 Actinotalea fermentans ATCC 43279 = JCM 9966 = DSM 3133 | reverse complement strand
TGGCGGGCTGCCGGCTCGCCGCGGGTGCGGTGGGGCCGGTCGTCGTCGTGGTCATTCGTCCTCCCGAGGGTCGGGCGGCCGGGGGTGGCCGCCGTGGTCCCGGCGAGCCTCTCCGCGGCGGCGTCCCGGGCACCAGGGCGCGGCGCCCGGGACACCGGGCAGCTCGTGGAAGGGCGTCCACGCCCGGGCCGGGTACCATCGTGGGCACAGGCGAGGACCCGGCCATCACCGGTGAGCCTCCGGAAGAACGGGCACGCGAGCCGCCTCCAGCGGCCGAGGGCCTCAGTAGAACCGGACGGGTGGGCCCGTGACAGCCCACGAGAGCGGTCTCCGCAGGACCGGTACGCACCCGCGAGGGGCGTGGTGGTGCTGCGGCGGCAAGCGAGGTGGTACCGCGGTGGCCCATCGTTCGGTGGGACGTCGTCCTCGCACTGCACGTAGCCGCCAGGACCCAGGAGCCCCCTCGATGGTCTACCCCCTGCACCGACGCTCGACCGACCCCCAGGCGGCCGTTCCCGCGTCGCCCGACCTGCCCGCGCTCGAGAAGGACGTCCTCGCGCACTGGGACACGGACGGGACGTTCCAGGCGTCGATCGACGCCCGGCCGGCCGGCGAGAACGGCAGCAACGAGTTCGTCTTCTACGACGGGCCGCCGTTCGCCAACGGCCTGCCGCACTACGGGCACCTGCTCACCGGCTACGCCAAGGACGTCGTCCCGCGCTACCGCACGATGCGCGGCCAGCGCGTCGAGCGGCGGTTCGGCTGGGACACCCACGGCCTGCCCGCCGAGCTCGAGGCCGAGCGCATCCTCGGGATCACCGACAAGTCGCAGATCGACGCCATGGGCGTCGACGCGTTCAACGCCGCGTGCCGCGAGTCGGTGCTGCGGTACACGAACGAGTGGCGCGAGTACGTGACCCGGCAGGCGCGCTGGGTCGACTTCGACAACGACTACAAGACCCTCGACCTGCCCTTCATGGAGTCGGTCATCTGGGGCTTCAAGCAGCTCTACGACAAGGGCCTGGTCTACGAGGGCTACCGCGTCCTGCCCTACTGCTGGCGCGACGAGACGCCGCTGTCCAACCACGAGCTGCGGATGGACGACGACGTCTACGCGACGCGGCAGGACCCGGCCGTGACCGTGGGCGTGCGGATCGAGACCGGCGAGCTCTTGCTCATCTGGACGACCACCCCCTGGACGCTGCCCTCGAACCAGGCGATCGCCGTCGGGCCCGAGATCGAGTACGTGCGCGTGTGCCCGGCCCGTGGCTCGGCGCTGGAGGGCGAGGTCGTGATCCTCGCCCAGGCACGCCTGGCCGCCTACGAGCGCGAGCTCGGCGCGCCCGGGGACGAGGACGGCGCGCTGGCGGTCCTGAGCGATCGCGAGGGGCGGACGTCGTTCCCCGGCAGCGAGCTCGCGGGGCTGCGCTACACCCCGCCGTTCGGGTACTTCGTCGGTCGCAACGGGGACCACCGGATCCTGCCCGCCGACTTCGTCACGACGGAGGACGGCACCGGCGTCGTGCACCTCGCGCCCGCCTTCGGCGAGGACGACATGGCCGCGTGCGCGGCCGCGGGGATCACCCCGGTCGTGCCGGTGGACAGCAAGGGCCGGTTCACCGCGGAGGTGCCCGACTACGCCGGCCTGCAGGTCTTCGAGGCCAACCCGCGCATCGTGAGCGACCTCAAGCACGGCACGGGCCCCCTCGAGCACGTCGCCGCGCCCCAGCGGGTGCGCCTGGTCCGGCACGAGACGTACGAGCACTCCTACCCGCACTGCTGGCGCTGCCGGAACCCGCTGATCTACCGCGCGGTGTCGAGCTGGTTCGTGCGCGTGACCGCGTTCCGCGACCGCATGGTGGAGCTGAACCAGCAGATCACCTGGGTGCCCGAGCACATCAAGGACGGCCAGTTCGGCAAGTGGCTCGAGGGCGCGCGCGACTGGTCGATCTCGCGCAACCGCTACTGGGGCACGCCCATCCCGGTGTGGATGAGCGACGACCCGGCGTACCCGCGGATCGACGTGTACGGCTCGGTCGCGGAGCTCGAGCGCGACTTCGGCGTGCCCGTGACCGACCTGCACCGGCCGTTCATCGACACGCTCACGCGGCCGAACCCGGACGACCCGCGGCCCGAGGGCGAGCGGTCCACGATGCGCCGCATCCCCGACATCCTCGACGTCTGGTTCGACTCCGGCTCGATGCCGTTCGCGCAGGTGCACTACCCGTTCGAGAACACCGACTGGTTCGAGAACCACTACCCGGGCGACTTCATCGTCGAGTACATCGGCCAGACGCGCGGCTGGTTCTACACGCTGCACGTCCTCGCCACGGCGATCTTCGACCGGCCGGCCTTCCGCACCGTCATGTGCCACGGCATCGTGCTGGGCGACGACGGGCGCAAGGCGAGCAAGAGCCTGCGCAACTTCCCCGACCCGGTGGCGATGTGGGACGTGTACGGCTCCGACGCCGTGCGCTGGTCGCTGATGTCCTCCCCGATCCTGCGCGGTGGCAACCTCGTCGTCGTCGAGGAGGGCATCCGCGAGGGCGTGCGCCAGGTGCTGCTGCCGCTGTGGAGCACCTACTACTTCCTGTCGCTGTACGCGGACGCCGCGCGTGGTGGGGAGGGCTACCTCGCCCAGCCGGTGACGGCGGACCGGGTCGCCGGCCTGCCGCCGATGGACCGGTACCTGCTCGCGAGCACCCGCGAGCTGGCCGTCCGCGTGACGTCCCAGATGGACGCCTACGACATCGCGGGGGCGTGCGAGTCGGTGCGGCTGCACCTGGACCTGCTGACCAACTGGTACGTGCGCACGCAGCGGCAGCGGTTCTGGGACGAGGACGTCGACGCGTTCGACACCCTCTGGACGGCGCTCGAGGCGCTGCTGCGCGTCATGGCGCCGCTCGCGCCGCTGGTCACCGAGGAGATCTGGCGCGGCCTGACCGGCGGGCGCAGCGTGCACCTGACCGACTGGCCCGTGCGCGACGCCGAGCCCCGGACGGTGTACGGGTCCGCGGACTCGTGGCACCTGGACGTCGTCGGCGTCGAGACCGAGCCCGCGCTCGTCGCCGACGGCGCGCTGGTCGCCGCCATGAACGGGGTGCGCGACGTCGTCTCGGCGGCCCTCGGCCTGCGCAAGGCGCACGGCCTGCGGGTGCGCCAGCCGCTGCGCGAGCTGGCCGTCGCGGTGCCCGAGCCCGGCCGGCTCACCCCGTACGTCCCGCTGATCGCGGCCGAGCTCAACATCAAGCACGTGACGCTCGTGGACCTGGCGGACGTGAGCATGGCCGAGCTCGGCGTCGCGAACCGGCTGTCGGTGAACGCCCGGGCCGCAGGCCCGCGCCTCGGGCGGGCCGTCCAGGACGTCATCCGCGCTGCGAAGGCCGGGGCCTGGAGCCAGGGCCCGGACGGCGTCGTCGTGCAGACCGAGGCCGGCGCGGTCGCGCTGGTGGACGGCGAGTACGAGGTCACCACGGTGGTGGCCGAGGACGCGCCGCAGGGCCAAGTCGCCGCGGTCCTCCCGGGCGACGGCGTCATCCTGCTGGACACCTCGCTCGACGAGGCCCTGCTCGCCGAGGGCTACGCGCGCGACGTCGTGCGCGCCGTGCAGGACGAGCGCAAGGCTGCGGGCCTGCAGGTCTCCGACCGGATCGCCCTGAGCCTGCGCGTGCCGGCCGACGCGGTGGCCGCCATCGAGGCGCACCGCGAGCTGGTCGCGGCCGAGACGCTCGCGCTCGACCTCACGATCGAGGCCGCGGACGTCGCCGAGCCCGAGGTCACCGTCCGCCGGCTGGGCTGACCCGGCGCCGCGCGGACCCGGCCGCCCTGGTCCGGGGCTTCGTCACTCGATGACGGAGCCCCGGATCACCGGCAGGGACGACGTGCCCAGGTAGAACAGGCTGCGGTACGGGTGGGTGTAGAAGCTCTGGCCCGTGTTCCCGGTGATCGTGGCGTGGTCGATCGTGAGGGTGCCGGTGCGGCTGTTGCTCACGTAGAAGATGCCCGGCCCGCCTTCCGGCGCGACGTTCCCCGTGATCGTCGTGTCCTGGACCAGGACGTTCTGCCACGTGCCGTCGAAGTAGACCGCGCCGCCGTTCCCGCCGTTCCCGTTCGACGCACCGGAGCCGGTCGCGGTGTTCGCGGTGAACACCGAGTCGGTGATGACCATCGGCGCGTGCAGGCTCGACAGGGCCCCGCCGTTGGCGCCGCGGTTGCCGGTGAAGGTGCTCCCGATGATCGTCGCGGGGTTGTTCTGGCCGAAGACGCGCACCGCGCCGCCGCCCCAGTCCGAGTGGGCCGCCACGGTGCGGTTGTCGCGGAAGACCACGTCCTCCAGGGTGAGCGTGCCCGCGCGCATCGCGATGGCCCCGCCGCCGCCGACGTCGGCGAGGCCCGGTGGCGGGCCCTGCGCGTTGCCGTCCGCGAACGTGATGTTCCGGAACGTGACGCTCGGACGGCTGTCGTTCTGGCACGCGCTCGAGAGCCAGCCGAAGCTCTCCTGGCACGCGTTCGCGTAGAAGATGCCGCGCGCGCCGCCGCCGCTGAGCGTGACGAGTCCGCCGCCGTCGACCGTCAGCTGGGACACGGGGGTCCCGCCCTGCCACGGGTGGCGGCACGTGTCGGTGTTGCAGGTGACCAGCGTCTGGTCGACGACGATCGTCACCGGGGCCGGCCCGCACGAGAAGGCGACGTACCCGCCGTCGCGCACCGCTGCCGCCAGCGCCGCCGACGTGCAGGACGCGGGCGTGCCCGTGCCGACGACCGTCGTGCCGGTCGGGTACACCACCGGGGGCAGGGCGGCGACGTCGGTCAGGTAGCCGACGACGTCGACCACCACGTGCGCGGAGCTGCCGCGGAACTGGTCGTTGTAGAGCGACACGCGGCCGCCGTCGCCGACGGCCGCCACGACGAGGTTCGCGATGTCGCCGCCCGGGACGTAGTTCAGCGTGGCGATCGGCGGCGGCCCGGACCAGGCGCGCCGGTACGGGGCGACGGCGAGGTTGCCGACGCCCGTCGGGACCACGCCGACGACGGACAGCACCACCGCGCCGGCGTCGCCGGGCACCGGGCCGCCCGGCGGCAGGGTGACGTCCTGCCGTTGACCCGCGATGAGCGACGACGTCGCGCGCGTGTCGAGGAGGCGGGTCGGTGTGACGGGCACGAAGGCCGAGCCGTCGACGGTCCAGCCGACGACGTCGAGCACGACCCGCACCCGGTTGCCCGGTGCGGTGTCCGACCAGTAGGAGAGGGCGCCGCCGGGGGACAGCTGGACGATCGCGGCCGTGGAGCGGTCGCCGGCCACCGGGTAGTTCAGGCTCGCCGTCGGCGGCACCGGCGTGCCCGCCGCGAACAGTCGCAGGTGCCCCGCGGAGGTCGACCCGGCGACGGCGACGTTCACGATGACGGCGGTGGCGCCGGCCGGCACGCCGGCCGCCGGGACGCCGGTCACCTGGACGGTGTGGACCTGCCGCGACGTCACGGAGGAGACGTCGTGCAGCCGTGCCGGCGTGCGCAGCGTGATCCCCGAGCCGGCCCGCAGGTAGCCGACGGCGTCGATGACGATGCCCGCGCGGGCGCCCCGCACGAAGTAGCACACCCGGCCGTTCGGCGGGAGGTCGACCAGCGCCGCGTTCGAGATGTCGGCACCCGGCTGGAAGTTCACGGTCGCCGCCACCGGGGCGGCCGTCTGACCCGTGCCGTCCACGTCCGGGTAGACCACGACGTGCCCGGGGCCCGCCGGCTGCACCGAGGCGACGTTGAGCGCGACGCCATCGGCGCCGGCCGGGATGCCGGTCGCGGCGCCGGTCATCTGGACGCACGTGGGCGTGCCCGCCGTCACGCCGGAGCGCATGTCGTGCACGCGGACCGGGTTGATGGGCACGTAGGCGGCCTCGTCGGGCGGCACGGCCGCGGGTGCGGCGGCCTGGACGGCGGGCGGCGTCGTCGCCCTGGTGGTGAGAGCGGCGGAGCTCGCCGGCATCGTCGCCGGCACCGTCGCCGGCTCGCCGGCGGCACCGCCGGCGCTCGCGGCGGTCAGCAGCGCGAGAGTGGCAGCGGCAACGGCGATGGTGCGGGCCCCCGGCATGCGTGAACTATCGCCGCGTGCAGCTGGGTGCGGCAAGGCCCGCCACAATGGGTCCATGAGATCGTCCACCCCTGGCTGCACCCCCCGGCACGCGCCCGCGCCCTCCCGCGTCGGCCGTACCTCCCGCGCCGAGGGCGGCCGGCCGTGAGCCTGCCCGGGCCGGACGCGCTGGCGGAGGTGTACGCCGGCATCCTCGAGCGGGCGCCGGAGCACGACTTCGAGCCGACGCTCGACCGGGTGCGCGAGGTCTGCTCGCTGCTGGGCGACCCGCAGCTGGCGTACCGCGTGGTGCACGTGACGGGCACGAACGGCAAGACGTCCACCAGCCGGATGGCCGAGCGGCTCCTGCGCGAGCACGGCCTGCGCACCGGGCGCTTCACGAGCCCGCACCTGACGAGCGTCACCGAGCGCATCGCCATCGACGGCGAGCCGATCAGCGCCGAGCGGTTCGTCGAGGTCTGGCAGGACGTCGCCCCGTACGTGCACATGGTCGACCAGCGGTCGCTCGCCGCGGGCGGGCCGCGGCTCAGCTTCTTCGAGGTGCTCACCGTGATGGCGTTCGCGGCGTTCGCGGACGCGCCCGTGGACGTCGCCGTCGTCGAGGTCGGCCTCGGCGGCACGTGGGACGCCACCAACGTGGTCGAGGCGGAGGTCGCGGTCATCGCCCCCGTCGCCAAGGACCACGAGGCGTGGCTGGGTCACGCGCTCGCCGACATCGCGGGGGAGAAGGCGGGCATCGTCAAGGACGGCGCGACGCTCGTCCTCGCCGACCAGGACGACGACGCCGAGGGCGTCATCCTCGCGACGGCGGCCGAGCGCGGCGCCCGGGTGCTGCGCGAGGGCGTCGAGCTGGAGATCCTGGACCGCCAGGTGGCCGTCGGTGGCCAGCTGCTCACCCTGCGCACCGTCGGCGGCGTGTACGCCGACGTGTTCCTCCCGCTGCACGGCCCGCACCAGGCGCACAACGCGCTCCTCGCGCTCGCGGCCACCGAGGTGCTGCTCAAGGGCGTCGGGACCCTCGACGGCGGCGTCGTCGAGGCCGCCTTCGCGGACGTCGACTCGCCGGGCCGGCTCGAGCTGGTGCGGTCGTCGCCCACGGTGATCGTCGACGCCGCGCACAACCCCGCGGGGGCGCAGGCCCTGGCGGACGCGCTCGAGGACGGCTTCGCGTTCGAGCGGCTCGTCGGCGTCGTCGGAATCCTCGCGGACAAGGACGCCGAGCACATCCTGTCCGTGCTCGAGCCGGTGCTCGACGAGGTCGTCGTGACCGCGTCCTCCTCGGCGCGGGCCCTGCCGGCCGACGAGCTGGCCGCGGTCGCGGTGGACGTGTTCGGCGAGGAGCGCGTGCACCTGGTCGAGCGCCTCGACGACGCGATCA
>AXCX01000146.1 GCA_000767215.1 Actinotalea fermentans ATCC 43279 = JCM 9966 = DSM 3133 | reverse complement strand
TGGCGTGGACGGCTCGCCCACCGGTGCCGGCGTCCTGGTGACCGGCTCGATCACGCTGGTGGCCGAGGCCCGGATCCTCCTCGGGAAGGGCTGAGCGGTGGGCGACCCGGACGGCGCGCGCCCGCCGCGCCGCGCACGCTCGGCGCGGCGGCAGTTCGCCGCGACGATGCTCACCCTCGAGGCGTTCGTCGTCCTGTTCGCCGCGCTCGTCGCGTACGGCCTGCAGGTGGCCGAACCCGCCCGCGTGTGGCTCGTCGGTGGCGCCCTGGTGCTCTCGCTGCTGCTCGCCGCGGGCACGCTCGGGCGGCCGGGCGGCTACGTCGTGGGCACCGTGCTGCAGCTCGCGGTCGTGGCGGCGGGCCTCGCGGTCCCGATGATGTACGTCGTCGGCGGTGTGTTCGCGGCCCTGTGGGTCGCCTCGCTGCGGCTCGGCGCGCGGATCGACCGCGAGCGGGCGGAGCGCGAGCGGGCGGCCGGGCGCGAGCCGGCGGACCAGGGGCCGGACGGCCGCTAAGGTGACGGCCATGTCTGCCGCCACGTCCGCCGCCGCCCCGGCCGCGCCCGCCGTCGAGCGCACCCTGGTCCTGGTCAAGCCCGACGGCGTCCGCCGCGGTCTCGTCGGTGAGGTGCTGCGCCGCCTGGAGGCCAAGGGCTACACGCTCGTGGCCCTCGACCTGCGCGTGCCCGACGCCGAGCTGCTGCGGGCGCACTACGCCGAGCACGAGGGCAAGCCGTTCTTCGGTCCGCTCGTGGAGTTCATGGGCTCGGGGCCGGTCGCCGCCGTGGTCGTCGAGGGCCAGCGGGTCATCGAGGCGTTCCGCGCGATGGCGGGCGCGACCGACCCGACAGCCGCCGCCCCGGGCACGATCCGCGGCGACCTCGGCCGGGACTGGGGAACGGCCGCGACGCAGAACATCGTGCACGGCTCGGACTCGCCCGCCTCGGCGCAGCGCGAGATCGCCCTCTGGTTCCCGCACCTGTGAGCGAGCGCCTCCCCGGCCGCCGCCCGCGCACCTCCTAGGCTCGACCCGTGCACCTGAGGACGCTCACGCTGAGGGGCTTCAAGTCCTTCGCGTCCGCGACGACGCTGCACCTCGAGCCGGGGATCACGTGCGTCGTCGGACCGAACGGCTCGGGCAAGTCCAACGTCGTCGACGCGCTCGCCTGGGTGATGGGCGAGCAGGGGGCGAAGTCCCTGCGCGGCGGGACGATGGAGGACGTCATCTTCGCCGGCACGGCCGGGCGGCCGCCGCTGGGCCGCGCCGAGGTCGCCCTGACCATCGACAACACCGACGGCGTGCTGCCGATCGAGTACTCCGAGGTCACGATCTCCCGGACCCTGTTCCGCAGCGGCGGGTCCGAGTACGCGATCAACGGCACCCCGTGCCGGCTGCTCGACATCCAGGAGCTGCTGTCCGACACGGGCATGGGCCGGGAGATGCACGTCATCGTCGGCCAGGGCCAGCTCGACGCCGTGCTGCGCGCCACGCCCGAGGACCGGCGCGGGTTCATCGAGGAGGCCGCGGGCATCCTCAAGCACCGGCGGCGCAAGGAGAAGGCGCTCCGCAAGCTCGAGGCGATGCAGGTCAACCTCACGCGCCTGTCGGACCTCACCGCGGAGATCCGCCGCCAGCTGGGCCCGCTCGGCCGCCAGGCGGAGGTCGCGCGCAAGGCGGCCACGATCCAGGTGGACCTGCGGGACGCCAAGGCGCGCCTGCTGGCGGACGACCTGGCGCAGCTCACCGCGACGCTCCAGCAGGAGATCGCCGACGAGACGGCGCTGCGGATGCGGCGCGAGGAGGTCGAGACGGCGCTGGCCGCGGCGCGGGCCGACCTCGCCCGCCTCGAGGCCGAGGCCGCCGCCGCGGCGCCGCTCCTCGCGGAGGCGGGGGAGACCTGGTACCGGCTGTCGTCGGCCCGCG
>AXCX01000145.1 GCA_000767215.1 Actinotalea fermentans ATCC 43279 = JCM 9966 = DSM 3133 | reverse complement strand
CGGGACGACGACGTCGGCCGGTGCGAGCGCGACCCGCCCGACGGCGGTGCGGGAGTGGTGGGAGACGCCGCGGTGGCGTTCCCGCGCGTCGGCGCCGGAGACGCGCAGGGCCGCGATGGGCCGGCCACCGAGCACGGCCGCGGCGTTGAGCGCCTCGCCGACGGCGACGCCCGAGAAGCCCCAGCGGGTGCCCGTCCCGAGGTTGCCCGGTCCCTGGGCGACGACGACGAGATCGGCGCCGACCACGAGGCGCGCGGCGAGCAGGCCCGTGTGCACCGTGACGGCCTCGAGGTCGCCGCCGAAGGCCTGGCCCACGGTGACGCACGCCTCGAGCCAGCCGGTCTCCCGCAGCGTGGCGACCGTGCGGCTGAACCAGGCGGGCAGGGCGCCGCCGTCGGTCATCACGTAGGCGATCCGGGGGAGCGGACGGGAGCCCTGCAGGGCGGACCAGCGGGCCCCCGCCACCACGGCGGGCACGGCGGAGTGCAGGTCCGCCACGACGACCGGGAGGCCGGCCAGGTCGTCGGCGTCGCGCAGCGCCGCGTGGTGCGGGGACTCCTGCTCGTCGACGCCGAGCACCATGGCCTGCTGGGGCGTGTAGCGGCCCTTGACCAGGTGTCCGGGCCCGGGCGCGGGATCGGCGGGCAGGGCGTCCGGCCGGGCCACCACCAGGGCGTACCCGCCGGTGCCCAGCCCCCGGGCGAGCGCGGTGACGTTGAGCAGCACGCGGTCACCGACGGCCACGTCGCCGACGATCGCCGGGTAGGCGAGTGCCCGCACCGTGCCGTCGGCGGTCTCCGCCGTGAGCTCCTGGGCGCCCGCCCAGCGCGTGCCGAGCGACACCACCTCACCGTTGCGCCACGTGATCACGCCAGCACGCTACCCGCCCGCTACCGTGTGAGGTCATGGCCGACTCCCTGCCCCCCGCCGAGCGGCTGCTCAACCTCGTCATCGCCCTGGTGAACACACCTGGCCGGATGACGAAGGAGCAGATCCGCGCCTCCGTCGCGGGCTACGACAGGGACGGCAGCACCGAGGCGTTCGAGCGGATGTTCGAGCGCGACAAGGAGACGCTGCGCGACCTCGGCGTGCCGGTGACGACCGTGCACGGGCCGGCGCACGCCGACGACGCGGGGTACCGCGTCGACCTGGACGCCTATGCACTGCCGCCCATGGAGCTCGACGCCGCGCAGCTCGGCGTGCTCGGCCTGGCCGCCGACTTCTGGCAGGACCAGTCGCTGCGCGCCGACGCCGCCCGGGCGCTCACGAAGCTCCGCGTGGTCGGCGACACGTCCGCCGACACCGACGCCGTCGTGGGCCTGGCGCCACGCCTGCACGCGGCCGGACCGGCCCTGGCGCCCCTGCTCGACGCCGCGCACGCGCGCCAGGCCGTGGAGTTCACCTACCGCGCCGCCAGCACGGGGGAGGTGCTGCGCCGCACCGTCGAGCCGTGGCGGATCATCGCGAGCCGGGGCGGCTGGTACCTGGTGGGGTTCGACACCGGTCGCGACGCTCCCCGCGTCTTCCGGCTGAGCCGGATCGTCGACGACGTCGTGCCCGTCGGTCCCACGGGAGCGTTCGTCGTGCCCGCGGACGTGGACCCGATGGCGATGCTCGCCGCGAGCCAGCAGGGTGGGACGCGGCTCGCTTGGCTCTCGGTGGCGGCCGACCGGGCGGGCGCGCTCCGGTCGCGTGCGGTGCAGCCCGACGGCGAGGACCCCCCGGCGCCGCCCAGGCCGGGGCACGACCTCGTCGTCGTCCCGTTCGAGCGGTCGGCGGACCTCGCCGAGGAGCTGCTCGGCTACGCGGACGCCGTCGTCGTGCTCGGTCCTGAGGACCTGCGCGCCGGCGTCGTGCGCCGCCTGCGGGAGGCCGTGGCGATGACAGAGCGGCTGGCGGGCCGCGCGACGGACGGGGAGCGCCGGGATGGCTGAGCGCACGCCGGAGCGGCTCGTCCGCCTGCTGGGTCTGGTGGCCTACCTCGACCGGCACCCCGGGGTCTCCGTCGAGGAGGTGGCGGCCCACTTCGAGGTCACCCCCCAGCAGGTGCTGCGCGACGTCGACACGCTGTGGGTGTCGGGCACCCCGGGCTACTGGCCGGACGACCTCATCGACTTCGACGCCGACTCCTTCGACTCCGGGGTCCTGCGGCTCACGCAGTCCCGCGGGATGACGCGGGCCCTGCGCCTCGGGGCGCGCGAGGCGGTCGCGCTCGTCGCGGCGCTGCGGGCGCTCAGCGAGTCGGTCGGGGACCTCCTCGAGCCCGCCGAGCGCGAGGTGATCGCGAGCACCCTGGAGGTGCTCACGGCGGCCACGGGCGACGCTGCGGCCACGATGGACGTCCAGCTCGCCGTCGAGGCTCGCCCGGAGGTCGTCGCCGAGGCCCGCAGGGCGTTGCGGAACCGCCGGCAGCTGGCGCTGCGCTACGTCGACGCCGCCGACCGCGTCTCCGAGCGGGTCGTCGAACCGTGGCAGCTCCTCACGGGAGACGAGCACTCCTACCTGCAGGCCTGGTGCCGGAGCGCACGCGGTGAGCGCCTGTTCCGGCTCGACCGGATCCTCGAGGCGACCCAGCTCGACCAGCCGGTGACGACCCGGCCCGGGCGCAGCCGCGGCGAGACGTTCACCCCGTCCGCCGAGCACGAGCGCGTCGTGCTCGAGCTCGACCAGCGGGCCCGCTGGGTGGTCGACCAGCTGCCGGTCGACGAGACGACGGACCGGCCCGACGGCGGGATGCGCGTGGCGCTGCGGGTGGCCTCGAGCGCATGGCTGCGTCACCTCCTGCTGCGCGTGGCACCGTACGTCCGCGCGGTCGAGCCGGTCGCGGTCGCCCAGGAGGCGGGAGCCGCCGCCCGTGCGGCACTGGCCGCGTACGACGCCGCCGAGGGCTGAGCGGTCGCCTACCCTGGGCCCGTGCTCTGGTTCGTCGTCTGGTCCGTGCTCGTCGTCGGCTCGTGCGTCGGCGGCTTCTTCCTGCTGCGGCACGTGTACCGGTCGGGCAAGGCGCTCCTCCTGGCGCTCGAGGAGCTCTCGGACGTGCTCGACCGGCTCGACCGTCAGGTCACGGCCCTGGCGGGCACCATCGGTACCGTCCCGGTGCCGGTCGAGCTGGAGGACGCCGGCCCCGCCCGTGCGCGGATGGCGCTGGCGCAGGCGGCCCGCGCCGCGCGGCTGACGCGCCGGGCCGAACGGCACGAGGCCGCGTACCGGCGCTGGTGGTCGTTCGTCCGCTGAGGGCGCCCGTGCCGGCGTGACCGGCGGCGGCCGCCGGGGCGGATAGCATGTGCGCACCGACGTGGGAGGAGTGCGATGAGGGGTCCGCAGGGCTGGGAGTGGCTCGTCATCCTGGTGATCGTGCTCCTGCTGTTCGGTGCCAGGCGCCTGCCTGACCTCGCCCGCAGCGTCGGCCGTTCGCTGCGCGTCTTCCGCTCCGAGGTGAGGGACGGCCGCGACGGACCGGACGACGACACCTCGTCCCGCCCGTCCGGCGACGACGGTGGCCCGCGCGCCTGAGCGCCCCCGGCCGATCCGTGGGCGTCGCAGCCCCGAGGGCCGGATGCCCCTGCGCGAGCACGTCCGCGAGCTGCGGAACCGGCTGTTCCTGGCTGCCCTCGGCATCCTGCTGGGTGCCGTCGGCGCGTGGTTCGCGTACCCGTGGCTCTTCGACGTGCTCGCCGAGCCGCTCGTCGACCTCGCGGACGAGCGTGACGCGCTGATCGCCCTGAACTTCGCAGGTGTGGCGACCCCGCTCGACCTGCAGATCACCCTGGCCCTGTTCGGCGGCACCATCGTCACGAGCCCGTGGTGGATCTACCAGCTGTGGGCCTTCGTGACGCCCGGCCTCACCCGCCGCGAGCGACGGACGACCGTGGCGTTCGCGGGCGCGTCCGTGCCGCTGTTCCTGGCGGGTGCCGCCCTGGCCTGGTGGGTGCTGCCGAAGGCCGTCGGCCTGCTCGTCGGGTTCACCCCGGACGAGGCGGTCAACGTCATCGACGCGCAGACCTACCTCGGGTTCGTGATGCGCATGGTGCTGGCCTTCGGTGTCGCGTTCCTCGTGCCGGTGCTCATGGTCGGCCTGGACGCCATCGGGATCGCGACGGCGCGCGGAATGCTGGCGGGCTGGCGCTGGGCGGTGCTCCTGGCGTTCGTGTTCGCCGCGGTGGCCACCCCGACCTCGGACGTGGTGTCGATGCTGGCCCTGGGGGTGCCCATCTGCGGCCTGTACTTCGGTGCGATCGGCGTGTGCGCCGTCGCCGACCGCCGTCGCGAGGCACGGGAGGCACGATGACCGGGCTGCGGATCGGCATCGTGGTGAACCCCACCGCGGGCCACGGGCGCGGGGAGCGACGCGGCCAGCACCTGCTGGAGGCCGCGCGCGCCCGCGGGCACGACGTGCACGACCTCTCGGCCGCCGACCTGCTGGGTGCCGAGCAGCACGCGCGGCAGGCCGTGGTCCGCGGCCTCGACGCGCTGGTCGTCGCCGGGGGCGACGGCATGGTGCACCTCGGGGTCAACATCGTCGCCGGCACCGACCTGCCGCTCGGGATCGTGGCCGCCGGCAGCGGCAACGACATCGCGCGCGCGATGGACCTGCCCCGGCACGACGTCGCGGCGGCCGTCCGGGTCATCGAGGCCGGCCTCGAGCGGGGTGGCCGGCCGGTCGACGCCGTGCGCGTCGGCCCGCCGGACTACAGCGCGCACGAGTGGTTCATCGGCGTGCTGTCCTGCGGGGTCGACGCCGCGGTGAACGCGCGGGCGAACGCCCTCACGTGGCCCCGCGGGGGCGGCCGGTACGTGCGCGGGCTGGTCACCGAGCTGCGCAGGTTCCGCCCGTACGGGTTCCGCCTGACGCTCGACGACGAGACCTGGGAGTCCACGGGAACGCTCGTCGCGGTGGCCAACGGGGGCCTGTTCGGTGGTGGGATGCGGATCGCCCCGGACTCGCGCATGGACGACGGCCTGCTCGACGTCGTGATCGCCGGGCCCCTGAGCCGCAACGAGCTCCTGGGCATCTTCCCCAAGGTCTACCGGGGAACCCACGTGCGGCACCCGGCCTGCACGATCCTGCGGAGCACGAGCGTGCTCATCGAGCACAGCCCCGTGGGGCCCCTGCCGCCGGCGGCCTTCGCCGACGGGGAGCGCATCGGCCCGCTGCCCCTGCGGGTCGAGGTCCAGCCCGGCGCGGTGCGCCTGCTCGCCTAGGCTGGACGCATGTCCACCCCCGCCGAGCGCTACGCAGCGGCGCGCCAGCGGGCGGCTGTGGCGAAGACGTCGCTCGGCGAGTTCGCCGCCGGGCTGGACTTCGAGCTCGACCCGTTCCAGGTCGAGGCCTGCATGGCGCTCGAGGGCGGTCGCGGGGTCCTGGTCGCCGCGCCCACGGGGGCCGGCAAGACCGTCGTCGGCGAGTTCGCCGTCCACCTCGCCCTCCAGCAGGGGCGTAAGGCCTTCTACACGACGCCGATCAAGGCGCTGTCGAACCAGAAGTACACGGACCTCGCGCGTCGGTACGGCGCGAGCTCCGTCGGGCTCCTGACCGGCGACACGACGCTCAACGGCGAGGCGCCCGTGGTCGTCATGACCACCGAGGTCCTCCGCAACATGCTGTACGCGGGATCCCCGACGCTCGACGGCCTCGCGTTCGTCGTGATGGACGAGGTGCACTACCTCGCGGACCGGTTCCGCGGCCCGGTCTGGGAAGAGGTGATCATCCACCTGCCCGCGGACGTGCAGCTCGCCTCGCTCTCGGCGACGGTGTCGAACGCTGAGGAGTTCGGCGACTGGCTGACGATGGTCCGGGGCGACACGGCGGTCGTCGTCAGCGAGCGGCGCCCGGTCCCGCTGTGGCAGCACGTGATGACCCGCGACGGGATCTTCGACCTCTACGCGGGCCACGTCGACCCGACCGCACCCGGCACGGACCCGCCCATCAACCCCGACCTCGTCGTGGATCTGCGCCGCCAGGAGAGGGCGGCGGGACCCGGGCGAGCCGGCGACCGCGGCTACCGCGGTCGGGGCGGTCACCGGCCCGGCCCGGGCGGTGGACGCCGGCCTCCGCCGCGGTTCGCCGTCGTCGAGGTGCTCGACCGCGACGGGCTGCTGCCAGCGATCTTCTTCGTGTTCTCGCGGGCCGGCTGCGACGCCGCGGTGCAGCAGTGCCTGACGGCCGGGCTCCGGCTGACGACGCCGGAGCAGGCCTCGCTGATCCGGGCGACGGTCGAGGAGCGCTGCGCCGCCGTCCCGCCGCAGGACCTGGCGGTGCTCGGCTACTGGGACTGGCTCCAGGGCCTCGAGCGGGGCGTCGCGGCGCACCATGCCGGGCTCCTGCCCCTGTTCAAGGAGACGGTGGAGGACCTGTTCTCGCGCGGCCTGGTCAAGGTGGTGTTCGCCACCGAGACGCTCGCCCTCGGCATCAACATGCCGGCCAGGTCCGTCGTCCTGGACAAGCTGACGAAGTGGGATGGCTCGGCGCACGCCGAGATCACGCCGGGGGAGTACACCCAGCTCACCGGGCGGGCGGGGCGCCGGGGCATCGACGTGGAGGGGCACGCCGTCGTCGTGGACCACGGTGCGCTCGACCCCGTCGCGCTGGCGGGGCTGGCCTCGAGACGGACCTACCCGCTGCGCTCGAGCTTCCGGCCGACCTACAACATGGCCGTCAACCTCGTCGCCCAGGTCGGCCGCGACCGCGCGCGCGAGGTGCTGGAGACGAGCTTCGCGCAGTTCCAGGCGGACCGGGCGGTCGTCGGGCTCGCCCGGCAGGCGCAGTCGCACGCGGAGGCGCTGGAGGGCTACCGCGCCGCGATGCAGTGCCACCTCGGGGACTTCGAGGAGTACTGGGGGCTGCGCCGCAGGCTCACCGACGTGGAGAAGGGTGCGTCCCGCGAGGCCGCGCGCGTGCGGCGTGCCGCGGCGGCGGACAGCCTGCGGCGCCTGCGCGTCGGGGACGTCGTCGAGGTGCCGAGCGGGCGCCGGGCCGGGTTCGCCGTCGTGCTGGAGGCCGCGAAGGACGGGCTCGACGGGCCGCGCGTCACGGTGCTGACCGGCGACCGCCAGGTGCGCACCGTCGGCGCTCAGGAGCTCACGCGCCAGGTCCGGGCGGTCACCACGGTCCGGGTGCCGCGGACCTTCTCGGCCCGGAACGCGGCTGCGAAGCGCGATCTCGCCTCGGCCATGCGCAGCGCGCTCGCCCGACCGCTCCCGGCGCCGGAGCCGGCCGACGCGCCCGCGCGCTCGGCAGCCGACGACGCCACGGTCACCGACCTGCGGCGCCGCCTCCGGGCCCACCCGTGCCACGGCTGCTCGGAGCGCGAGGACCACGCGCGCTGGGCCGAGCGGCACGAGCGCCTGCGCAAGGAGCACGACGCCCTGGTGCGCCGCATCCAGGGGCGGACCAGCTCCATCGCCCGCGACTTCGACAAGGTCTGCGACGTGCTCACCGTCACGGGGCACCTGGAGACGGTGGACGGTCGGCTCCGGGTCACCGGCGCCGGCCAGGCCCTGCGCCGGCTGTACGCGGAGAGCGACCTGCTGGTCGCGGAGTGCCTGAGGGCAGGCGCGTGGGACGGCCTGGACGCCGCGGCTCTCGCTGCGGTCGTCTCGGCGGTCGTCTACGAGTCGCGCGGCGGGAGCGAGGAGCAGCCGGTGACGCCCCACGTCCCCGGTGGGCCCGAGGGGCGCATCGGACGCGCGCTGGACGCGACCCAGCGGGTCTGGTCACGTCTGGAGGACCTCGAGGTCGCACGTCGCATCCAGCCGACGCGGGCCCCCGACACCGGCCTCGTGGAGGCCGTGCACCGCTGGGCGAGCGGGCGCAACCTGGGAGCGGTGCTCGCCGGCACCGAGCTGGCTGCCGGTGACTTCGTCCGCTGGTGCAAGCAGGTCATCGACCTCCTGGACCAGCTGGCCGGGGCGGCGCCCGCCGCCGCGACGCGATCGGCCGCCCGGACCGCCGTCGAACGCCTGCGACGCGGCGTCGTCGCCCAGAGCTCGGTGTGACGCGTCGCCCGGTGTGACCGGTCGCCCGGTGTGGCGCGACGCTTCGCGTGCTACGACGCCGACACCGGATCGTGACGGCGACCACCACGACGGCTCGAGCAGGCTGCGCTAGTTTCGCCACGTGCGCACCGTGTACCGGAACGGCGTCGTCCACGCGGCAGGGGTCGGGACGCCGACGGCGCTCGTCGTCGAGGACGCCGAGATCGCCTGGATCGGCGCGGACGCCGACGCACCCTCGGCCGTGGACGCGGTGGTGGACCTGGGCGGTGCACTCGTGACCCCGGGCTTCGTGGACGCGCACGCGCACGTGCTCGAGACGGGCCTCGCGGCCGCCTCGGTCGACCTGGGGCAGGCCCGATCGCTCCAGGAGGCGCTCGACCGGCTGGCCGGCGCGGCGAGCTCCGGCGTGGTCGTGGCGCACGGCTGGGACGAGTCGACCTGGCCGGAGGGCCGCCCGCCGACGGGCGAGGAGGTCGCCCGCGCCGTCGGGCACGGGGCCGCGTACGTCCTCGGCGCCGACCTGCGCCGAGCGGTCGTGACGGGCGCACTCGCCGACGCGGCCGGGAGCGGGGATGCGGAGGACGGTGGGTCGGACGGGACCGTTCACGGCCCGGCGCTCGCCCGCGCACGGGAGGCTCTCGTGGGCGACGCCGGTCGCCGGGAGGCTCTGCTGCGCGCCGGCCTCGCGGAGTTCGCACGGCAGGGCGTGGTCTGGGTGCACGAGATCAGCACGCCGGACCTGGACAGCCGCAGCGGGCTCGCGCAGCTCCTCGGCCTGACGGCCGAGCGCTCGTCGGGGCTGCCCGCCGTCGTCGGGTACCGGGCGGAGGTCTGCGAGGACGCGGACCAGGCGCGTCGGCTGGCCGAGGAGATCCCCGGGCTGGCGGGCGTCGGCGCGGTCGTGGACGGGACGATCGCCGACGGCCGGGCCGCGCTGCGCGCGCCGTACGCGGACGACGGCCACGGGCACGGCGACCTGCTCCTCACGGCCGAGCAGGTGGCCAACCACGTCGGTGCCGCCACGCGCGCCCGCCTGCAGGCCGTCCTGGCCGTCACCGGCGACCGGGCCATGGCTGAGGTGCTCCTGGGCTTCCAGGCTGCCGCCGACGTCGAGGGAGTGGAGACCATCCGCGCGGCCGGGCACCGGCTCGAGCACGCCGCGATGGTGGACACGCCGGCCCTCGCCCGCATCCTCGTCCTCGGACTGACCGTCAGCGGTCAGCCGACGGCCGACGCGGCGTGGGGCGGGCCCGACGGCCTCTTCGCCCGGCGGTTGGGTCCCGTGCGGGCCGCCAACCTCCACGCCTTCGCGGACCTGGCCGGTGCAGGCGTGCCGCTGGTCTTCGGGTCGGGCAGCCCGGCGGCGGGCGTCGACCCGTGGGGTGCCGTGCGCGCGGCGGTCCACCACCACGAGCCCAGTCAGCGGCTCTCCCTGGCGGCCGCGTTCGCTGCCGCCACGCGGGCCGGCCACCGCG
>AXCX01000144.1 GCA_000767215.1 Actinotalea fermentans ATCC 43279 = JCM 9966 = DSM 3133 | reverse complement strand
TGCGGCGGTTGCGCCGGTCGCAGCGGAGGCGGCTGCGGTGCGGCTGCGGTGCGGGACGGGCCGGAAGGCGCCGTCGCGGCTGCGGGCCAGGGCCAGGCCCGCGGAGGCGAGCGCGAGGAGGATCAGGACGAGGAGGACACGGCCGAGGGGCTGGTCGAGCAGAGGCATGGAGAGGTCCCGGAGACTCGAGGGGCGTGCAAGGGCAGGCTGGGGCGCGTCAGGCGCAACAACACCAGCGAGCACGCACGGCAGATCTCCCTCTCTCAGCGGGTCCTGTCACGGTAGGTCCGGCCCCGGGCCGTGTCAAAGCTCGTCCGCCCGGTGGGCGGGCAGGGCCCGGTCGACTGCCGTCAGTCGTCTCGACTGCCGTCAGTCGTCCGTCCGCAGGCGCGAGAAGAGCACCGCGTCGCGGCGGACCCCCGCGCGCCAGCGGGCCCCGCGCAGCACGCCCTCCTCGCGGAACCCGGCGGCGGCCAGGGCGCGGCGCTCGGCGACGTTCGGCACGTCGGTGTCCGCCTCGACGCGGAACGCGGCGGTCGTGGCGAACAGCTCGTCGGCCAGCAGCCGCTGTGCACGGGCGCCCACGCCGCGCCCGCGGTGCTCGGGGAGCACCGTCACCCCGATGCGCCAGGCGAGGCTCCCGCGGTTGGGGCCGTACGCGACCTCGTGGAACGTGACCCGGCCGAGGACCTGCCCGGTCGCGTCGGAGACCACCCGGGACCCGGCCCGGAAGGAACCGTGGTGCAGGTCGGCGAGGTCCGCGTCGTCGTAGAAGTCGTGCTCGCCGCGCACCTCCCGGCTGCCGAAGGTGTCCAGGACCGGGGTGTCGGCCGCCGTCGGCGCGCGGAGCAGGACGTCCGCCGCGGCGGACAGGGGAGGCGCGGGGCTGCTCGGGTCGCCGGTCACGGGTCCGAGCATGGCGCGCGCGGTGGGGCGCTGGCGAGGGCGATGCTCGGCCGTCGATACGCCGCCAGCGAAAAGGTGTGCGCGCCCGATCAGTTCCCCGTGCAAAATCGGTCGACCACGCCAGGACGCCTGTCGACACTGGCGTCCGCGCGACGCCGCGCTCCCACCCAGCACAAGCACCCGGGGACACCGATGACCGAACACGCCCGCACGGCCGAGGCGCCGCGCGCGACGGCGCCGACCGGCGCGCCCTCCGCGACGCCGCCCGTCTCGTCGGCGCAGCCCGCCCCCGCGTCGCCCCCGTCGGCCGAGCGGATGGCGCCGCGCGACCGCCTGGCCGTCTCGCTGCTGCTCTTCTCCGCCTTCGTCGTCATCCTCAACGAGACGACGATGGGTGTCGCCGTGCCGCACCTCATGCGCGACCTGGACATCACGGCGTCGTCGGCGCAGTGGGTCAGCGCGGCCTTCATGCTCACGATGGCCGTCGTCATCCCCGTCACCGGGTTCGTGATCCGCCGGGTGACCACCCGGGCCACGTTCCTCGCGGCCATGAGCCTGTTCAGCCTCGGCACGCTCATCAGTGCGCTCGCGCCCGGCTTCGTCGTGCTGCTGCTCGGCCGCGTGGTCCAGGCGAGCGGGACCGCGATCATGATGCCGCTGCTGATGACCACCGTGATGACCGTGACCCCGCCCGCCTCCCGCGGCCGGGTGATGGGGAACATCTCCGTGGTCATCTCCGTCGCGCCCGCGCTCGGCCCGACGATCTCGGGGGCCGTGCTGGGGGTGGCGTCCTGGCGCTGGCTGTTCGTGCTCATGCTGCCGATCGCGCTCACGGCCCTGACGATCGGTGCGCTCCGGCTGCCGACGCTGAACGAGCCGCGATACGCGCGCGTGGACCTGCTCTCGGTCGCCCTGTCGGCGGTCGCCTTCGGCGGCATCGTGTTCGGCCTCAGCCGGTTCGGGGAGGCCTCGCGCGAGGGTGCGCTCGTGGCGTGGGCGCCCGTGGTGGCGGGCCTCGCGGCGCTGTCGCTGTTCATCGCGCGCCAGCTCTGGCTGCAGCGCACCGACAGCGCGCTGCTGGACCTGCGCACGTTCACGTTCCGCACGTTCAGCATCGGGATCGCGGTGATGGCGCTGAGCATGATCGCGCTTTTCGGGACGATCATCCTGCTGCCGATCTACGCGCAGGACGTCCTGGGCCTCGAGGCGCTGACGACCGGGCTCCTGCTGCTCCCCGGCGGTCTGCTGATGGGCCTCGTGGCGCCGTCGGTGGGCCGGGCCTACGACCGGTTCGGCCCCCGCGTCCTGCTGGTGCCGGGCACGACCGCGGTGAGCATCGCGGCGTGGACGATGACGCGGCTGGGTGCGGCGAGCGAGCCGTGGCACCTGCTCGCGGCACACCTCGTGCTCTCCGTGGGGCTGGCCCTCATCTTCACGCCCCTGTTCACCGCGTCCCTCGGTGCGCTCCCGATGCGTCTCTACTCGTTCGGCAGCGCCGTCGTCGGCACGGTGCAGCAGGTGGCGGGTGCGGCCGGCACGGCGCTGTTCGTCACGCTCATGACGGCGACGGCGCTCGCGCGCACCGAGGACGGCGCGGACGCGGTGGCGGCGACGGCATCGGGCGTGCACACCGCGTTCACCGTCGGCGCCTTCATCAGCCTGCTCGCGATCCCCGCGGCGTTCCTGCTGCGCCGACCGGACGCGCCGGCGCGAAACAAGTGATGCTGGGCCGCGGAGGTGCGCCATGACGATGCCCGTCCTGCGCTCGGTCGTCCTCGACTGCCCCGACGCGCGCCGGCTGGCCGAGTTCTACCGGGCCCTGCTGGGCCTGGAGTACCGCCCCGGCGACGAGCCGCCGCCCCGCGGAGAACCGGATCGCGACTGGCTGGTGCTGCGCGGCGCGGGGGTCCGACTCGCCTTCCAGCAGGTCCCCGCGCTGCCCGAGGCGACCTGGCCCGAGGGCCCGGTGCCCCAGCAGCTGCACCTGGACCTGTCGGTGCCCGACGTCGCCGCGCTCACCGCCGCGCGCGACCACGCCGTCGCGCTGGGCGCCCGGGCGCTGCTCGACCGGACCGACGACCCCGAGGAGCCGCTGTGGGTCCTCGCCGATCCCGCGGGCCACCCGTTCTGCATCTTCGTCGCCTGATCGGGCCTCGACGCGGCCGACGGCGGACGGTCACCTGACCGTCACGCCGGCGCCACCGCGGGCTCACCCTGGGGCCAGCGCGGGTGCCTACCGTCGCCGGCATGAGCGGCACCCTGTACCTCGTCCGGCACGGCCAGACCGTCTACAACGTCGAGGGGCGCCTCCAGGGCTGGTGCGACTCGCCGCTGACCACGCCCGGTGTGGCGGGCGTCCGGGACACCGCCGAGCGCCTCGCCGACCGCGCGTTCGTCGCTGCGTACGTGAGCCCGTCCCCGCGCACCCGGGCCACCGCGGAGCTGCTGCTCGCGCACCACCGGCACGTGCCGGTGCGGGAGATGCCCGACCTGCGGGAGTTCGGCTTCGGCCGGGCGGAGGGCGAGCGCGAGGTCGACCTGCTGCCCGAGCTCGACCCCTACGACATGTGGCTCGGCATCGTCGACGGCACGTTCGCCGGCTTCCCCGGCGGGGAGACGGGCGAGCGGTTCCGGGCGCGCGTCCTGCGCGGCTTCCGCGCGATCGAGGCGCGCCACCCGCAGGGCGAGGTGCTCGTCGTGAGCCACTGCCTCACGCTCATGTCCTACCTCGCGACGATCGACCCGGCGCGCACGGCCCCGCCGCGCAATGCGGGCGTCGCGGTCGTCGAGCTCGCGCCGCGACGCCTGGTGTCCATCGAGTCGCGGGAGCCGGGACCGGGCGAGGCCGGCCCGCGCACGGCGGGCACGGTGGGCACGGTGGGCACGGTGGGCGAGGGGGAGCTCACCCGGTCCACGGCCTAGGGTGGAGGTGTGCACGAGCGCCGGCCGCCACCCCTCGTCCGGCTTCCCGACGGAACCGTCAAGCAGGTCTCGCCGCTGACGGGGACCGTCGTCTGGACCGTTCCCGGCCGCGCACACCGGCTGCTGGGCACCCCGCCCGCCGAGCGCCACGCCGTCGACCACGCGCGCGACGGCGCCCACTGCGCCTTCTGCCCCGACCGCTACCGGGAGACGCCGCCGGAGAAGTCCCGCGTCGTGCGGACGCCCGCCGGCGGCTGGGAGGTCCGGACCGGCGTCCCCGAACGGGAGATCGACGCCACGGTCGCGGAGTTCCGGCGCATCCCGAACCTGTTCGAGATCCTCTCCGTCGACTACTGGCGCGCCAACCACGGCACGGTCCCGAGCGAGGAGGCCCGGGCGCGGGCCGAGGCCTACGTCGCCGAGCCCGGCGGCCGGGCCCACGTGCTGGCGATCCTGCGGCGCCGGCTGGCCTCGCAGGGCGTGTCGGACGCGGACTGGTCCGCCCGGCCCGAGGAGGCGTGGCTCGAACGGGCCGTGGACCTCTTCTCGGGCACCCACGACGTCGTGGTCGCCCGGCGGCACTTCGTGGACGGCGCGGTGCACGACGACGAGCTCGCGGGGTCGGGCACGCTCACGCCCGACGAGCACGAGCGCTACGTCGCGCTCACCGTCGACGCGATGGCCGACCTGTACGCCGCGCAGCCCGCGGCCCGGTACGTCGCGGCGTTCCAGAACTGGCTGCGGCCCGCGGGGGCCTCGTTCGACCACCTGCACAAGCAGCTGGTGGCGATCGACGAGCACGGCCCGCGCGCCGAGCGCGTGCTGGCCCGGGTCCGTGAGGACCCCGACGTCTTCGCCGACGTCGTCGAGCACGCGGTGCGCAACCGCCTGGTCATCGCGCGCAACGCGCACGCGGTGGCGGTCGCCGCCGTCGGGCACCGCTACCCCTCGGTCGAGGTGTACGCCACGGGCGAGGCCCACCTGCCGTGGGAGCACGACGTCGCCCAGGTGCGCGGCGTGTCGGACCTGCTGCACGCCCTCCATGCGGCGACGGGCGTCACGGTGGCGTGCAACGAGGAGTGGCACCACCGGCCGCTGCGGTCCCCGGAGCCGATGCCGTGGCACGTCGTCGTGAAGTGGCGGGTGTCCACGCTGGCGGGCTTCGAGGGCAGCACGAAGATCAACGTGAACACGCTCGACCCCGCGACGGTCCGCGACCTGGTCGTCACGCGGCTGACGGACCTGCGCGCCGCCGGCGCCGTCGCCGACATGTGCATCGGCGACGAGTGCGGGGACACGGTCACGCTGCGGTACGCGCGCTGACGCGGCCCGGCGACGCCCCGCCCGGCGTGCCGCGCTGACCTGGCACGTTGCGCGCGAGTGCGCCTGAGGTGCCACCCTGGCCCCGCCATGGACCACTCCGACGCCGACCTCGCCGACCTCGTCGAGCGTGCCCGCGCGGGCTCGCCCGACGCGTTCGCGGGCGTGTACGAGCGCCTCGCGGGGCCGGTCGCCGGCTACCTGCGCTCGCGTGGCGTCCGTGAGGTCGAGGACGCCACGAGCGAGGTGTTCCTCGCCGTCTTCACCGGCCTCGCGCGGTTCGAGGGCGACGGGGAACGGTTCCGGGCGTGGGTGTTCACGATCGCGCACCGCCGGTCGGTGGACAGCTGGCGGCGGGCGGGGCGCGCGCCGGTGACGGAGCCCCTCGACGACGCCCCGCCGGTCCTGGTCCCCAGCGCCGAGGACGCCGCCCTCGACGTGCTCGGGGACGACCGCGTCCGCGCGCTGCTGGACCTCCTCAGTCCCGACCAGCGCGACGTCCTCCTGCTGCGCGTCGTCGCGGACCTGTCCCTGGAGCAGGTGGCCGCGGTCCTCGGCAAGCGCGAGGGCGCGGTCAAGGCCCTTCAGCACCGCGCGCTCGAGCGGCTGCGCAGACATCTCGGCGGAAAGGGCGTATCCCCATGAGCCCCTCGCGCGATGACAAGGACGTGCAGGCGACCCAGCGGCTCCTGGCCGGCGAGACCGTGGACGAGGCAGGCGTGCCCGTCCCCGGTGAGCTCGCCGCGCTGGTGCGCACGCTGCGGGCGGCCGGGCAGGCGCCCGCGCCCGCGCCGAGCGCAGAGCTCGCCCGGGTGCTCGCCGAGGGCCAGTTGCCGGACGTGGTGCCGCTCGAGCGGCGTCGCGCGGCCCGCCCGATGACCCGGCGCGCCGTCGTGGCGGCGGCCCTGGGCACCAAGATCGCGCTCGTGAGTGCCGCGGCGGCCGCGGCACTCACGGGCGTGGCCACGCTCGAGCCGGTCCCGGACGTGATCCGGGACCCCGCTCGTGACCTGGTCGACGACGTCGTGGACGTGCTGCCGTGGACGTCGCAGGAGCCGGCCGTCCCGGCCGACGAGGCCCCGGGTGTCTCGCCCCGGGGTGCCGGTTCGTCGCCCGACGAGGGCCGCGGTGACAGCGACGGGCAGGGCGAGGAGGGGGCCGGCGACGGCACGCCGGGCAGGGGCGTCCCGGCGACGCCCGCGACGCCGGCGGTGCCCGGCGACGACGCCGGTCGCTCCGACGAGGCGCCCGGTCGGCCGGACGAGCCCGCGGACCCCGAGGATGACGCGCCCGGCCGCTCGGAGGAGGCCCCCGGGCGTCCGGAGTCGCCAGGTCAGGAGGGGCAGCGTCGCGCGACGCCGCCCGCCGACCGCACCCCGGCCCCGCCCGTCGGC
>AXCX01000143.1 GCA_000767215.1 Actinotalea fermentans ATCC 43279 = JCM 9966 = DSM 3133 | reverse complement strand
CGGGCGTGGCCGGGGTGTCGGGCACGGCGGCCGGAGAAGTGATCTCGGTGCAGCCGTATCCCTCGGACCGGGTCGGGCGATGACAGGAGTGTCATGTCCCGGCCGGGTGCGCGTGCCCCCGGCCCCGAGCAGGAGGCAACGTGGACCTGATCTCGACGGCGGTCGCCAAGCTGGCCGCCCTCTCTCTCCCTGCCAAGGCGACCGGCCTCGGTCTGGCCGTCGCCCTCGGTGCCACGGGCGGCGTGGCGGCCGTGGCGGCGGACCAGCCCGAGACTGACCCGGGCGTCGTCGACGTCAGCGAGCCGACGGCCGAGCCGACGGACCCCGCGGACGACGCCGCGGACGACGCCGCCGACGACGAGTCGGCCGACGAGGCGACCGAGGCGACCGACGACGAGGCCGAGGACGGCGAGGACGGCGAGGGGCACGAGCTCCCCGAGGCCGCGGCCTTCGGGCAGTCCGTCGCGGCCGACGCGCGTGACGGCGGCGTCGACGGGCAGGAGATCCGGGCCCGGGCCCAGGAGCGCAACGCCGAGCGCGCGCAGGAGCGTGCCGGGGACCCGGCCGAGGAGCCGGTGCAGGACGAGGAGCAGCTGCAGGACCAGGACCAGTCGCAGGACGGCGAGACCGCCCAGGACCAGGTCCGGCTGCAGGACGGTGGCGGCGCGGGTGGCGGGAACGGCGCGCCGGGCCAGGGGCGGCGTCCCTGACGGGGGAGTCGGGGACGCCTTGACGCCCCGGGATCCGCGGCGCCCCCTGCGGATCCCGGGGCTTTCCCCTTCCCGGACGACGGCGCCGGCCGCCAGGACGTCCCCGTGTCCGTGGGTGCACCCGGGATGGGGCACCATCGGGGGGTGCACGCCGTCTTCGTCCCCGGGTCCGGTCGCTCCGGCGCGCCGGCGTGGCCGGTGCAGGCGGCGGCCGTCGACCTGCGGCGCTGGCACTGCCGGTTCGTCGACCTGACCGGGCTGGTCACCCCGGACGAGCAGCGCGACGCCGTCGTGGCGGCGCTCGTCGGAGAGGGGCACGGCGCCGGTGGGCACCTCGTCGCGCACGCGGCGGGCGCGGTGGCCGCCCTGCGGGCCGCGGCGCACGGACCGGGGACGGTCCGCTCGCTCGCCCTGCTGGAGCCCGCCGTCTTCTCCGCGGCACGCGGAGGACCGCATGTGGAGGCCTACGTGGCGGCGATGTCGGCCGTCTTCGCCGCCGCCAAGGACCCGCGGGTGCGCGACGGCGGGCTCGCGGTCCGCTACCTCAGTGCGCTCGGCGCGCCGGGTGCCGCGATCGCCGACCCCGGTGACCCGTCGCTGCGGTCGCTCGGCCGCCGCGTCCGCCGCAGCACGCCGCCCTGGGAGGTGCCGGTCGACATCGGCGTCCTGGCCCGCGTGCCGACGCTCGTCGTGACCGGCGGCTGGAGCCCGCTGTACGAGGAGGTCGCGGCGGCGATGGCCGGCGCCGGGGCGAGCACGCGGGTCCTGCCCGGCTACGGTCACCGCGTCCAGGACCACCCCGGGCTCAACGCGGCCCTGCAGGAGCACTGGTCGGCCGCCGAGCGGTGACGACGCGGTCCGCGCGGCGGCCACGGACCGCGGCGGGCTCCCGCGGCAGCGCGGGGTGCCTCAGGCGTCGCGCTCGGCCGCGCCGGCCCACCGTGGTGCGGCGTCGTCCACGCCCGGGGGCGGACCGGTCACCACGTCGCACACCACCAGCGTGACGTTGTCGTGGGCGTCCGCGGCCCGGGCGGCCGCCAGGAGCGCGTCCGC
>AXCX01000142.1 GCA_000767215.1 Actinotalea fermentans ATCC 43279 = JCM 9966 = DSM 3133 | reverse complement strand
GGCGTGGCGGGCCCGCTCGCGAGGGCGACGACGGCGTCCTCGTCGAGCGCGTCCGAGAGCCCGTCGCTGCAGACGACCCAGCGGTCACCCACGGTGGCGGGGACCTCGAGCACGGCGAGGCCCTCGCCGTCGTCCGGGTCGCCGGCGAGGGAGCGCAGGATGATGTGGCGCTGCGGGTGGAACGGCGCGTCCTGCTCGGCGATGGCGCCGGTGTCCACCAGCCGCTGGACGAACGAGTCGTCGTGCGTGACGAGCTCGCCGCCGTCGGCGTGGAGGCGGTACGCGCGTGAGTCGCCGATGTGCAGCACCCGCACGACGCCGTCGCCGCAGACCAGTCCGGTCAGCGTGGTCGCCATCCCGGCGAGCTGCGGGTCCTCGGCGGTGCGTCCGCGCAGCGCGGCGTTGGCGTCGGTGACGAGGCGGCGCAGCCCCGCGGCGTCCAGGGCCGTGACGTCGGTGGCGGCGAGCGCCTGCACGAGCTGGCGCGTCACGGTGCGCGAGGCGACGTCGCCGCCCGCGTGGCCGCCGACGCCGTCGGCCACCAGGACCAGGCGTGGGGTGGCGACCGCCGAGTCCTGGTTGCTCGACCGGTAGGGGCCCGCCTCCGAACGCATCGCTGTCGCGAACCAGACCCCGGGCACGCCTGCACCCTACGCGGCCCGGGCAGGTGTGACCTGAGACCCCTGGGGCCTCCGGCCCGGACCTCAGTCGCGCCGGCCGACGACGGCGGTCCCGGCCACGTCGTCGTCGGTCACCACCCGCGTCGCCAGGCCCGCGGCGTCGAGGGCCGCCCGCGTGCGATCGGCCTGGCGCCGGCTCGTCTCGAGCACGAGCACGCCACCGGGGGCGAGCCACGCCGGCGCGCCCTCGGCGATGCGTCGGTGCAGGTCGAGGCCGTCGGCGCCGCCGTCGAGGGCCACGCGGGCCTCGTGCAGCCGGGCCTCCGGGGGCATCGTCGCGATCTCGTCGGTGGGCACGTAGGGCGCGTTCGCCACGACCACGTCGAGCCGTCCGGCCAGCCCCGCCGGGAACGCGTCCCACAGGTCGCCCTCGTGCACCTGGGCATGGGGCAGGTTCGCGCGGGCGCAGGCGACGGCGGCCGGGTCGACGTCGGCCGCGTGCAGCTCGCCGACGGCGTCGCCGGCCGTCGCCAGCAGCGCCGCG
>AXCX01000141.1 GCA_000767215.1 Actinotalea fermentans ATCC 43279 = JCM 9966 = DSM 3133 | reverse complement strand
GAACGGCGCGACCGAGAGCACGCGCACGCGGCCCTTGCGGACGCCCTTGCGCAGCCGCAGGAACACGACGCCGCCCTCGTCCTCGGGCTCGTAGCCCACGAGGAGCACCGCCGGGGCCGACTCGAGGTCGGCGAACGTGACCGACATCCGCGAGCCCGCGACGTGGTGGGCGAGGAACGCCTCCTCCTCCGCCGAGTGCGGCCGGGCACGGTGGTCGACGTCGTTCGTGCCGAGGGCGACGCGCGCGAACTTGGCGTACGCGTAGGCGTCCTCGAGCGTGAGCCGGCCGCCGGGCAGGACGCCCACGCGGCCCGCCGCCGCGGCCAGGCCCTCGGCCGCGCGGTCGAGCGCCTCGCCCCACGACGCGCGGCGCAGCTCGCCCCGCGTGCCGTCCTCGGCGACGTCGCGCACCAGCGGGACCGTCAGGCGGTCCGGCATGCCCTGCCACGCGAACGCGAAGCGGTCCTTGTCGGAGATCCACTCCTCGTTGACCGCCGGGTCGTCGCCCGCCAGCCGGCGCAGCACGACGCCGCGGCGGTGGTCGACGCGGATCGCCGCGCCGTTCGCGTCGTGCTCGGCGACGCCCGGCGTCGAGACCAGGTCGAACGGGCGCGAGCGGAAGCGGTAGGCGGCGTTCGTCAGCGCGCCGACCGGGCAGATCTGGATGACGTTGCCCGAGTAGTACGAGGCGAAGGGCCGCCCCGACGTGTCGGTCGTCGCGGCGCCCACCGGCCCGGCGACGTCCTGCTCGGGCACGCCCATCGCGGCGTTGATGGGGGTGCCGTCGGGCTGCACGCCCCGGTACACCTGCGCGGGCTCGCTGCCGGCCCAGTCGAGCACGCCCGGGTCGAAGCGGCCGATCTGCTGGCCGTGGGTGCCGTGCACCTCGTACCCCGGGGTGCCGCCGCCACGCCCCTGCAGGGCGATGAACGGGTCGCCGGCGATCTCGTCGGAGAACCGCGTGCACCGCTGGCACAGGACGCACCGGTCGCGGTCGAGCAGGATCTCGGTCGAGATCGCGATCGGCTTGGGGAACGTCCGCTTGACGTCGTGGAACCGCGACGTGCCGCGCCCGTTGCTCATCGCCTGGTTCTGCAGCGGGCACTCGCCGCCCTTGTCGCAGGTCGGGCAGTCGAGCGGGTGGTTGACCAGCAGGAACTCGATGATCCCGTGCTGCGCCTTGTCGGCGACGGCGGACGTCCGCTGGGTCTTGACGACCATGCCGGGCGTCGCCTCGGTGGTGCAGGAGGCCTGCGGCTTCGGCATCGGCCGGACGTTGCCCTCGCGGTCCGGGACGGCCACCTCGACCAGGCACTGGCGGCAGGCGCCGACCGGCTCGAGCAGCGGGTGGTCGCAGAACCGCGGGATCGCGATGCCGAGCTCCTCGGCCGCGCGGATCACCAGCGTGCCCTTGGGGACGGTGACCTCGACGTCGTCGATGGTGAAGGTGACCTGGGGGGTCCCCTGCTTCTCGGCGCCGCCGGTCTTCGCCCCGGGGGCAGGTGTGGTCGTCGTCATGCGTGCACCCCAGCCATGGTCCTCGGCGTGTACTCGAAGCGGGCCGCGGCCACCGGGTCGAACGGGCAGCCGCCGCCGGTGACGTGCGCCTCGTACTCGGCGCGGAAGTGCTGCAGGCTCGACGTCACCGGCGAGGTCGCGCCGTCGCCGAGCGCGCAGAACGCGCGGCCGAGGATGTTGTCGCACACGTCCAGGAGCGTCTCGAGGTCCTCGGCGGTGCCCTGGCCGGACTCCAGGCGCTGGTAGATGCCCTTCATCCAGAACGTGCCCTCGCGGCACGGCGTGCACTTGCCGCAGGACTCGTGCGCGTAGAAGTCCGTCCAGCGCGCCACCGCGCGCACCACGCACGTCGTCTCGTCGAAGATCTGCAGCGCACGCGTGCCGAGCATCGAGCCCGCCGCGCCCACCGACTCGTAGTCGAGCGGCACGTCGAGGTGCTCGGCCGTGAAGATCGGCGTCGACGACCCCCCGGGCGTCCAGAACTTCAGCTCGTGGCCCTCACGCATCCCGCCGGCCATCTCGAGGAGCTCGCGCAGCGTGATGCCGAGCGGCGCCTCGTACTGGCCCGGCCGGGCCACGTGGCCCGACAGCGAGAAGATGCCGAAGCCCGCCGAGCGCTCGGTGCCCATGGACCGGAACCAGTCGGCGCCGTTCGCGACGATCGACGGGACGCTCGCGATGGTCTCGACGTTGTTGATGACGGTCGGGCGCCCGTACAGGCCCGCGACCGCGGGGAACGGCGGCTTCAGGCGCGGCTGGCCGCGACGGCCCTCGAGCGAGTCGAGCAGCGCCGTCTCCTCGCCGCAGATGTAGGCGCCCGCGCCCGCGTGCACCGTGAGCTCGAGGTCGTAGCCGGAGCCCAGGATGTCGCTGCCGAGCAGGCCCGCCTCGCGAGCCTCCGCGACCGCCGCGAGCAGGCGGCGGTACACGTGCAGCACCTCGCCGCGCACGTAGATGAACGCGTGGTGGCAGCCGATCGCGTAGGACGTGATGATCGCGCCCTCCACCAGCAGGTGGGGGTCGGCCATCATCAGCGGGATGTCCTTGCAGGTCCCGGGCTCGGACTCGTCCGCGTTGACCACGAGGTAGCGGGGGCCGCCGTCGGGCGCGGGCAGGAAGCCCCACTTCATGCCCGTGGGGAAGCCCGCGCCGCCGCGGCCGCGCAGGCCCGAGTCCTTGACGGCCGTCAGGACGTCGCCGGGCGCCATCGCGAGCGCCGAGCGGAGGGCCTCGTAGCCGCCCGCCTTGCGGTAGGCGTCCAGGGTCCACGAGCGCTCGTTGGCCCACCGGTCGGTCAGGACCGGGGTGAGGGTCGTCGCCATCACGCCTCCTCAGAGGCCTTGCGGCCCGAGTCAGTGCCGGCCGCGCCGCCCGAGGGCGGTGCGGACGGCGTGTCCACGCTGGACTGCTCACCGCCGGGCACGGGTGCGACGGGCGTCTCCTGGGCCCCGGAGGCGGCGTCCGACGCCGTCGCTGCGGGCGCCGCCCAGCCCTTCTCACGCGCGAGTCGCGCGCCGGCCAGCGTCGCCGGGCCGGCGCCGACGCCCTCGCCCGCGCGGCCGTCGGGGAACCCGGCCAGCACGCGGGACATCGCCTTGAACGTGCACACCGACGACGCGCCGCGCGTCGGGGCGACCGGCTCGCCCGCGATCAGCTTGTCGACGACGGCGAGCGCCGACTCCGGCGTCTGCTCGTCGAAGAACTCCCAGTTGATCATCATCACGGGCGCGTAGTCGCAGGCCGCGTTGCACTCGATGCGCTCGAGCGTGATCGCGCCGTCGGCGGTCGTCTCGTCGTGCCCGACGCCGAGGTGCGCGCTCAGCTCGTCGAAGATCGCGTCGCCGCCCATGATCGCGCACAGCGTGTTCGTGCAGACGCCGACCGTGTAGGTGCCGTTCGGGTGCCGCTTGAACTGGCTGTAGAACGTCGCGACGGCCGACACCTCGGCGGTCGTCAGGCCCAGCGTCGCCGCGCAGAACGCGATGCCGTCGGGGCTGACGAACCCGTCCTCGGACTGCACGAGGTGCAGCAGCGGCAGCAGCGCCGACCGGGGGTCCGGGTAGCGCGCCGTGATCGCCGCGGCGTCGGCCGCCATGCGCTCCGTCTTCGCCCCCTCGTAGGGCTCGTAGCTGACCATCAGCGGTCCACGCCTCCCATCACGGGGTCCAGCCCGGCGACCGCGACCACGACGTCGGCGAGCATGCCGCCCTCGCACATCAGCGACACCGCCTGCAGGTTGTTGAACGACGGGTCCCGGAAGTGCGCCCGGTAGGGGCGCGTGCCGCCGTCGGACACCAGGTGCGCGAGCAGCTCGCCGCGCGGGTGCTCGACCGCCTGGGTCGCCTGGCCGGCCGGCACCCGGAAGCCCTCGGTGACCAGCTTGAAGTGGTGGATCAGGGCCTCCATCGAGGTGCCCATGATCTCCTTGATGTGGTCGAGCGAGTTGCCCATGCCGTCCGAGCCGATGGCCAGCTGCGCCGGCCACGCGATCTTCTTGTCGGCGACCATGACCGGGCCGGGGCCCGACGCCTGCAGCCGCTCGAGCGCCTGCTCGACGATCCGCAGGCTCTGGTAGCACTCCTCGACCCGCAGGACGACGCGCGCGAACGAGTCCGCGTCGGTGCTCACCGGGACGTCGAAGTCGTACGTCTCGTAGCCGCAGTAGGGCGTGTGCTTGCGCACGTCGTACGGCAGGCCGGTCGCCCGCAGCACCGGGCCGGTGATGCCGAGCGCCATGCAGCCGGCCAGGTTCAGGTGCCCGACGCCGACCAGGCGGCCCTTGAAGATCGGGTTGCCGAGCATGAGGTCGCTCAGCTGGCCGATGTAGTCGCGGATCAGCGGGAGGGCCTCGCGGATCGTGTCGAGCGCGCCCGGCGGGATGTCCTGGGCGACGCCGCCCGGCCGGACGAAGCCGTGGTTCATCCGCAGGCCGGTGATCAGCTCGAAGATCTTGAGGATCTCCTCGCGCGCGGTGAACGCCGTCGTCATGATCGTCGTCGCGCCGAGCTCGTTGCCGCCCGTGCCGAGTGCGATGAGGTGCGACCCCACGCGGTTGAGCTCCATGAGCAGCACGCGGATGACCGTCGCGCGCTCGGGCACGTCGTCGGTGATCCCCAGGAGCGTCTCGACCGCGAGGCAGTGCGCGGTCTCCTGGAAGAACGGCGCCAGGTAGTCCATCCGCGTGCACAGGGTCACGCCCTGCGTCCACGTCCGGTACTCCATCGACTTCTCGATGCCGGTGTGCAGGTAGCCGACGCCGCAGCGGGCCTCGGTGACCGTCTCGCCGTCGATCTCGAGCATGAGCCGGAGCACGCCGTGCGTCGACGGGTGCTGGGGGCCCATGTTGACGACGATGCGCTCCTCGCCGAGGCGCGCGGCCTCCTCGGCGATCTGCGACCAGTCGCCGCCCGTCGCCTCGAACGTGGGGACGCCCTCGGCGCCCTCGTCGACGATGTGGGCGCTCGCGTGCGGGGTCTGCTGGGTCATCAGTTGTACGCCCTCCGCTGGTCGGGCGGCGGGACCTGCGCGCCCTTGTACTCCACGGGGATGCCGCCGAGCGGGTAGTCCTTGCGCTGCGGGTGGCCCGGCCAGTCGTCGGGCATCTCGATGCGCGCCAGGCCCGGGTGCCCGTCGAAGACGATGCCGAAGAAGTCGAACGTCTCGCGCTCGTGCCAGTCGTGGCCCGGGTAGACCGACGTGCTCGAGGGGATGTGCGGGTCGGCGTCGGGCACCGCGACCTCCAGGCGGAGGCGGCGGCCGTGCGTGACCGAGCACAGGTGGTAGACGGCGTGCAGCTCGCGGCCGACGTCGCCCGGGTAGTGCACGCCCGAGACGCCCAGGCCCAGCTCGAAGCGCAGGTCCTGGTCGTCGCGCAGCGACCGGCACACGAGCACGACGTGCTCGCGCCGCACGAACAGGGTCAGCTCGCCGCGGTCGACGACGACCTTCTCGATCGCGTCGTCGAAGGCCACGCCGGCCTCGTCGAGCACCTCGGCGAGGATGTCGACGACCTCGTCGAACCAGCCGCCGTAGGGGCGCTCGCTCGCGGGCGGCATCGCGACGGTCTTGACCAGGCCGCCGTAGCCCGAGGTGTCGCCGGAGCCCGCGGCGCCGAACATGCCGGTGCGGACGTCGACGACGTCGAGCGGCGTGCGGCCGTCCGGCCCCGTGGGGACGCCCGCGACCTCCTGCGTCGGCACGTGCTGCGAGCCGGCCTCGTGCGCCGCCTCGGTCGCCGTCTGCGGCGTGCTCGGGTCAGGGGTGCCGACCGCGCCGGCACCGGCCTTGGCGGCCGCCGCGGCGTCCTTCTCGGGCCGGTTGGCGTCGCTCATCGGAGCAGCCCCTTCATCTGGGAGGTCGGGGTCGCGGCGAGCGCGGCCTCCTCGGCCGCCCGGACGGCCGCCTCGCGGTTCACGCCGAACGGGCTCTGCCGCACCTGCTCGTGCAGCGCCAGGATGGCGTTGAGCAGCATCTCCGGCCGCGGCGGGCAGCCCGGCAGGTAGATGTCCACCGGCACGATGTGGTCGACGCCCTGCACCAGCGCGTAGTTGTTGAACATGCCGCCCGACGACGCGCAGACGCCCATCGAGAGCACCCACTTGGGCTCGGACATCTGGTCGTAGACCTGACGCACGACCGGGGCCATCTTCTGGCTCACACGGCCCGCGACGATCATGAGGTCGGCCTGGCGCGGCGACGCGCGGAAGACCTCCATGCCGAACCGCGAGATGTCGAACCGCGACGTCCCGGTGGCCATCATCTCGATGGCGCAGCACGCGAGGCCGAAGGTGACCGGCCACATCGACGCCTTGCGCGAGAGCCCGACGAACTTCTCCAGGCTCGTCAGCAGGATGCCGGACGGTGCCTCTTCGATCCCCATCGCGCTCCTCCTTCCTCCGTGATGCGACCAGTTGTGGGGGTGCCCGCCGCCGTCAGTCCCACTCGAACCCGCCGCGGCGCCACTCGTAGACGAAGGGCACGGTGATGAGGGCGAGGAACGTCACCATCGCGACGGCGCCGAAGACCGCGAGCTCGCCGAAGGTGACCGCCCACGGGTACATGAAGACGACCTCGATGTCGAAGATGATGAAGCTCATCGCGACCAGGTAGTACTTCACCGGGAAGCGACCGTGGCCGACGGCGTGCGGCGTGGGGTCGATGCCGCACTCGTAGGCCTCGAGCTTGGCCCGGTTGTACCGCCGCGGGCCGAGGATCGCGCTGGCGCCCAGGCCGCCGAGGGCCAGGACCGCCGCGATGCCCATGAGCACCAGGATCGGCACGTACGGGTTGGTCATCGTGACCTCCAGCCAGGTCGGGACGCGCGTGCCGGGAACGCCGACTGCGCCGAGTGTCGTCGGGTCATGCGGCCGGCGCAATCCGGGTCAGGGCGGCGATCAGGCGGTCCGACGCCTGTCCACCGCGCGGCTCGTACACGTCGGCGAGCAGCTTCATGACCAGCCGCATCAGCGCCGGTCGGGGCAAACCGTAGCGGGTGCACAGGTGCATGATCGCGGGCTGCTCGATCAGCTTCACGAAGATGCGCCCCAGCGAGTAGTAGCCGCCCAGCTCGTCGGCCATGACCTTCGGGTAGGTGGACAGCACGGCGTCGCGCGCGGCGGGGGTCCGGCGGGCGTGCGCCTGCACCACGACCTCGGCCGCGCGACGGGCCGCCTGCATCGCGTAGGCGATGCCCTCGCCGTTGAACGGGCTGACCATGCCGCCCGAGTCGCCCACCAGGAGCAGCCCGCGGTCGTACAGCGGCTTGCGGTTGAACGCCATCGGGAGCGCGGCACCGCGCACCGGGCCGAGCGGGGCGTCGACGTCGAACTGCCAGTGCTCCGGCGCGTTCGCCACCCAGCGCGCCAGCAGGTCCTTGTAGTCGATCTTCGTGGCCGTCGCGGTCGAGCTCACGCTGCCGAGGCCCACGTTCGCCGTGCCGTCGCCGAGCGGGAAGATCCAGCCGTACCCGGGCAGCAGGTTCGAACGGCCGGCCGGGCCGTCCCACAGCTCGAGGTGGGACTCCATCCACTCGTCGTCGTGCATGGGCGTGGCGAAGTAGGTGCGCACCGCGACGCCCATCGGGCGGCGGGGGTTCTTCTCGATGCCCATCGCGAGCGCGAGCCGCGCCGAGACGCCGTCGGCCGCGATCACGACCGGCGCGCGGTAGGTGACCTCGTCACCGGCCTTGCGCCCGGCGTCGTCCACCGGGCGGGCGGTGACGCCGACCAGGCGGCCGGTGCGCTCGTGCAGCACCGGGCCGGTGACCGCGGTCCGCTCGAGGATCTTCGCGCCGGCGGCGCGCGCGTGGTCGGCGAGCGCCGCGTCGAAGTCGCGCCGGGTGCGGGCCAGCCCGAAGTCGGGGAACGAGTCCAGCTGGGGCCACGGCATCTCGAGCCGGTGCCCGCCGCCGTAGACGCGCAGGCCCTTGTTGCGGATCCAGCCGTCCTCGGCGCGGATCGGCACGCCCATGGCCACGAGCTCGCGCACGGCGCGCGGCGTCAGGCCGTCGCCGCAGACCTTCTCGCGCGGGAAGGCCGTCTTCTCCAGGACGAGGACGTCGAGGCCGGCGCTCGCCAGCCAGTAGGCCGCCGACGCCCCGGCGGGTCCGGCGCCGACGACGACGACGTCAGCGTCGTCCTGTCGCTGGACTGTCCCCGCCACGCCTACCTCGCCGTCGACCGAAGGGTCCCTTGTGAAGCCGTTCACGAACGCGTAGGTCAGTCTAACGGCGCCGCGAGGGTGTGAACGCACGGCCCCCGACGCCGCCGCAACCGGGCAAAACCACCCACTCGCCGCGGGTCGCGCCGCGGGTCGCGCCGCTCGTCACGCCGCCGGCCGGGTCGCGCGGTGCAGCGCCACGATGCCACCTGACAGGTTGCGGTACGCCACGTCCGTCCAGCCGGCCCGGCGCAGGAGGCGGCCGAGGCCCACCTGGTCCGGCCAGGCGCGGATCGAGTCCGCCAGGTACTCGTACGACTCCGGGTCGGAGGACACCACGCGCGCCACCGCCGGCAGCGCCCGCATGAGGTACTCGGTGTAGACGGTCCGCAGCGGCTCGAACGACGGCGTCGAGAACTCGCACACCACGATCCGGCCGCCCGGCCGCGTCACCCGCGCCAGCTCGGCCAGCGCGTCCACGGTGTGGGCGACGTTGCGCAGCCCGAACGAGATGGTCACCGCGTCGAAGCTGCCGTCGGCGAACGGCAGGTGCAGCGCGTCGCCCGCGACGAACGGCAGGTCCGGGCGCCGCTCCTTGCCGGCCGTGAGCATCCCGAGCGAGAAGTCGCACGGCACCACGTGCGCACCGGCGGCCGCGAACGGCGCGCTCGACGTGCCGGTCCCCGCGGCGAGGTCGAGCACCCGCTCCCCCGGCCGCACCCCGACGGCGGCGAGGGTCGCCACGCGCCAGCGGCGGTCCTGCCCGAGGGACAGCACGTCGTTGGTGACGTCGTAGCGGCGGGCGACGGCGTCGAACATCGCCGCGACCTCGTGGGGGTTCTTGTCGAGCTGCGCACGTGCCATGCGTCCATCCTCCGCCATCCCAGCGCCTACCCTTGACGGCGATGACCGATCTGAACACGGGCGCGGCGACCACCCCCCTGCCCCTCGTCACGCGCACCGTCGCGATCGACCCGCTCACGCTGCCGGGCGACCTGACGGAGCTCCTGCCCGCCGACGGGGGCATCGCCTGGGTGCGACGCGCCGACGGCCTGGTCGCGTGGGGCGAGCTCACACGCATCACCACCACCGGCCCCGACCGCATGGCCGACGCCGACGCCGCCTGGCGCGAGCTCGTCGCCCACGCCGTCGTCCGGGACGAGGTGCACCTGCCCGGCACCGGGCCCGTCGCCTTCGGCTCCTTCTCGTTCGCGCCGGGCTCGGCCGCGGGCGGCGTGCTCGTGGTGCCGCGCGTCGTCGTCGGGCGCCGGGGTGCGTCCGCCTGGGTGACCACGCTGGCGCTCGGCGCCGTGG
>AXCX01000140.1 GCA_000767215.1 Actinotalea fermentans ATCC 43279 = JCM 9966 = DSM 3133 | reverse complement strand
CCGCCGACCGCCGCGCAGCCGACCGCCGAGCCACCGACCGCCGAGCCGCCGACGCCCCGGCACGAGCCGGTCGTCGGCCGGATCCCCGTCGTCGGGGTCCAGCCGGTGATCGAGTGCGGCCGCTGGCCCGCGAAGGCGGTCGTCGGCGAGGCGGTCGAGATCACCGCCACGGTCTTCCGCGAAGGGCACGACGCCGTCGCCGCGACGGCCGTCCTCGTCGCGCCGGACGGGACGGACCACACCGCGGTCCGGATGAGCGTCGTCAACGCGGGGCTCGACGCCTACCGCGCCGACCTGCTGCCCGACGCCGAGGGCCGCTGGGCCTTCCGGGTCGAGGCCTGGTCCGACCCCTACGCCACGTGGGAGCACGACGCCACGATCAAGATCGGTGCCGGCGTCGACGTCGAGCTCATGCTCGCGGAGGGCGCCGTCCTCCTCGAACGTGCCGCCGACCGCCCCGGCCTCCCGGACGCCGTCGCGCAGGCGCTGCACGACGCCGTCACGGGTCTGCGGGACACGCGCCGACCGCCGCAGGCGCGGCTGGCCGCCGGGACGTCCGCCGACGTGCACGCCGCCCTGGCCGCCGCACCGTTCCGCGAGCACGTGAGCACGTCGCCGACCTACCCGCTCCTCGTCCAGCGCGAGCGCGCCCTGTACGGGTCCTGGTACGAGTTCTTCCCGCGCTCGGAGGGCGCCACCTGGGACGCGACGGCCAAGACCTGGCGGTCGGGCACGCTGCGCACCGCTGCCGAGCGCCTGCCCGCCATCGCGGAGATGGGCTTCGACGTCGTCTACCTCACGCCGGTCCACCCGATCGGCACGACGTACCGCAAGGGGCGCAACAACTCGCTGACGCCGGCGCCGACCGACCCCGGCTCGCCCTATGCGATCGGCTCGCCCGAGGGCGGGCACGACGCCATCCACCCCGAGCTGGGCACCTTCGACGACTTCGACGCGTTCGTCGCCCGGGCCCGGGCGCTCGGCATGGAGGTCGCCCTCGACCTTGCCCTGCAGTGCTCGCCGGACCACCCGTGGGTCACGGAGCACCCCGAGTGGTTCACGACGCGCGTCGACGGCTCGATCGCCTACGCCGAGAACCCGCCGAAGAAGTACCAGGACATCTACCCCCTGAACTTCGACAACGACCCGGAGGGCATCTACGCGGAGATCCGCCGCGTGCTGCAGGTGTGGATCGACCACGGGGTGACCGCCTTCCGCGTCGACAACCCGCACACCAAGCCCCTGGTGTTCTGGGAGCGGCTCATCGCCGAGGTGAACGCCGCCCACCCGGAGGTCCTCTTCCTCGCCGAGGCGTTCACGCGGCCGGCGATGATGCACACGCTCGCCCGCATCGGCTTCCACCAGTCGTACACGTACTTCACGTGGCGCACCACGAAGGCCGAGCTCGCGGAGTACCTCACCGAGGTCTCCGGGCCGGCGGCCGCGTACATGCGGCCCTCGTTCTGGCCGACGACGCACGACATCCTCACCCCGTACATGCAGCACGGCGGCACGGCGGCGTTCGCCGTCCGGGCCGTCCTGGCCGCGACGGGTGCGCCCACGTGGGGCATCTACTCGGGCTACGAGCTCGTCGAGAATGTGCCGAGGCCCGGCGTCGAGGAGCAGATCGACAACGAGAAGTACGAGATCAAGCCGCGCGACTGGGCCGCGGCGGACGCCATCGGGATCTCGCGCCTGCTCGCCCAGCTCAACGACGTGCGGCGCGAGCACCGGGCGCTGCAGCGCCTGCGCGGCCTGACGGTGCACCCCACGACGAACGACCAGGTGCTGTGCTTCTCGCGCCACGTGACGGCCGAGCAGTCGCCCGACGGCAAGGCGGACGCGGTGATCGTCGTCGTCAACCTCGACCCGCACCACCCACAGGAGTCGACGATCGACCTCGACCTCGCCGCGATCGGCGTCCCGGAACGGCGGTCGGGCGGCGACCCGTCGGCCCCTGCGTTCGCCGCCCACGACCTGCTCTCCGGCGCCGTCTACGCCTGGGGCGCGCACCCGTACGTGCGCCTCGACCCGCTCGAGCAGGTGGCGCACGTCGTCGGTGTGAGGACGCTGTGACGAGCACCACCGGGCACACCGACACGGGCAGCCTGCGTGCCGTCGACCCGGCACGGGCCCTGCCGCCCCGCCCGCACCCCACGCACGAGCTCCCCGACCTGGCCCGGCCGGGCCTGCGCGACGACCCGCAGTGGCACCGGACGGCCGTCTTCTACGAGGTGATGCTGCGCTCGTTCTCCGACTCCTCGGGTCAGGGCACCGGTGACCTCCGGGGGCTCATCGACCGCCTGGAGTACCTGCAGTGGCTCGGCGTGGACTGCCTCTGGCTGCCGCCGTTCTTCCCCTCCCCCCTGCGCGACGGCGGGTACGACGTCTCGGACTACACGGCCATCGCGCCGCAGTACGGCACGCTGCACGACTTCGCCGAGCTCATGGAGGAGGCGCACTCCCGCGGGATGCGCGTGGTCATCGACATGGTGATGAACCACACGAGCGACCAGCACCCGTGGTTCCAGGCCTCGCGCTCCGACCCGGACGGCCCCTACGGCGACTTCTACGTGTGGAGCGACGACCCGACGCGCTACGAGGGCGCGCGGATCATCTTCGTGGACACCGAGACGTCGAACTGGACGTTCGACCCCGTGCGCCGCCAGTACTTCTGGCACCGGTTCTTCAGCCACCAGCCGGACCTGAACTTCGAGAACCCCGCCGTGCGCGAGGCCATGAAGGACGTCGCCCGCTTCTGGCTCCGCCTCGGCGTCGACGGGTTTCGGCTCGACGCGGTGCCCTACCTCTTCGAGGAGGAGGGCACGAACTGCGAGAACCTGCCGCGCACGCACTCCTACCTGCGCGAGCTGCGCGCGATGGTGGACGAGGAGTTCCCCGGCCGCATCCTGCTCGCGGAGGCGAACCAGTGGCCGCGGGACGTGGCGCCGTACTTCGGCACCGAGGACGAGCCCGAGTGCCACATGTGCTTCCACTTCCCCGTGATGCCGCGCATCTTCTACGCGATCAAGGACCAGCGGGCCACCCAGATCGTCGACATCCTCGCCGACACCCCGCCGATCCCCCGCGGCGCGCAGTGGAGCACCTTCCTGCGCAACCACGACGAGCTCACCCTCGAGATGGTCTCCACCGAGGAGCGCGCGTCGATGTACGGCTGGTACGCACCCGACCCGCGGATGCGCGCGAACGTCGGCATCCGCCGCCGGCTCGCCCCGCTGCTGGACAACTCGCGCGCGGAGATCGAGCTCGCGCACGCCCTGCTGCTGTCGCTGCCGGGCAGCCCGTGCCTGTACTACGGCGACGAGATCGGGATGGGCGACAACATCTGGCTGCCCGACCGCGACGCCGTCCGCACCCCGATGCAGTGGACCCCGGACCGCAACGCGGGCTTCTCGACGGCGGACCCGGGCAAGCTCTACCTCCCGGTGGTCCAGTCGCTCGTGCACCACTACACGACGACGAACGTCGAGGCGCAGCTCGCCCAGCCGACGTCGTTGCTGCACTGGGTGCACGGCATGCTCTCCGTGCGCCGGCGGCACCCGGTCTTCGGCACCGGCGACTTCGTCGTGCTCCAGACCGACAGCGATGCGATCCTGGCCTACCTGCGCACGTCGCCGGAGGAGACCGTGCTGTGCGTGGCGAACTTCGCGTCGACCCCGCGCTCGGCCGTGCTGCGGCTGCCCGACCACGCCGGGCACCACGTGGCCGACGTGTTCGGCGGCGCCCGGTTCCCCGACGTCGGCCCGCGGGGTGAGGTGCTCGTCACGCTCGGCTCCCGCGACTTCTTCTGGCTGCGGGTGACCTCGCCGGAGGCCGGCTGACCGGCGGGCGCACGGACCGACGAGAGGCGGTGAGCATGGCGGAGGTCGACACGACGGCCGGGCCGGTCCTGGGTACCCGGGTGCCCGACGACGCCGAGCTCGACACCCTGCGCAGCTGGGTGCCCTCGCAGCGCTGGTTCCCGGAGAAGGGGACCGACGCGGCGCTCGACCGGGTCGCCGTCGTGGACCTGCCCGACCCGCTCGACGAGGCGGCCGTCCGCGTGCACCTCCTCGCGCTGCCGAGCGGCGCCGTGCTGCAGGTGCCCACGGTCCGGCGCGCGGCCACCGGAGAGGACGCCGGCCCGGCCGCCCGGCCGGGCGTCATCGCACCGCTCCCGGGCGGCGTCCTCGTGGACGGCCCGCACGACCCGGCGTTCGTCCGCGCCTGGCTCGCGGCGGCCCACGACGACGGCGCCGCGCCGACGCGGACCGGCGTCACCAAGGTCGTCGAGGGCGAGCAGTCGAACACCTCCGTGCTGCTGCCCGGGGCCGACCGGCCCGCGATCCTCAAGGTGTTCCGCGTCGTCACGCTCGGGCCGAACCCCGACGTCGAGGTCCCCCTCGCCCTGGCCCGCGCCGGCTGGGCCGGCGTGCCTCGCCCGCTCGCCTGGCTCCCCGGCGGCTGGGAACGCGGCGACGGAAGCGCCGCCGTCGGGCACCTGGGCGTGCTCAGCGAGCTGGTCCAGGGCGCGCGCGACGGCTTCGAGCTCGCCTGCGACCACGCGCGCGCCGGGACCTCGTTCGGCGACCTGGCGGAGGACCTCGGGCGGACGACGGCGCAGATGCACCGCGCACTGCGGACGGCGATCCCCGTGGCAGGCACCGGCCACGCCCACGCGCCCCGGAACGAGACCGAGCGGCACACCGAGGTCCGCCGCGTCGTCCGCACCCTCCGCGAGCGCGCCGAGGCGGCCGCGGCGCGCGTGCCGGAGGTCGCGGCCCGGGCCGAGGCCGTGCACGCCGCCTACGACCGGCTCGAGGCCCTCGCGTCGGTCCCCCCGCTCCAGCGCGTGCACGGCGACTACCACCTGGGTCAGGTGCTGCGCTCGACGGACGGCGACGGCGGCCGCTGGTACGTCCTCGACTTCGAGGGCGAGCCCCAGGCGTCCGCGGACGAGAAGACCCGCCCCGACCTCGCCCTGCGCGACCTCGCCGGGATGCTCCGCTCCCTGGACTACGCCGCGGCCGTCGGCGAGGCCCGCGACCCCGCCTGGCTCGGCGACGCGCGCGACCGCCTCATCGCCGGCTACGAGCACGAGACCGGCGGCGCGGCCGTCGGTCTCGAGGTGCTGCTGCCTGCGCTCGAGCTCGACAAGGCCCTCTACGAGGTCGTCTACGAGTCCGGCAACCGCCCCGACTGGCTGCCGATCCCCCTCGCCGGCGTCGACCGCCTGCTCGGGCACGCACGGTGAGCACGCGGCCGGCCGGAAGCCCACCGGTCGGGCCGTGCACGCCGTCGGGGCCCGTGGCAGGGTGACACCATGACCACTTCGCCGGAGCCGACCGCCCGTCCGACGCCCGTCGACACCGCCGAGCTCGACGCCATCGCGAAGGGCCTGCACCAGGACCCGCACCGGGTGCTCGGACCGCACCTGTCCGAGGGCACGGTCACCATCCGGCTGCTGCGCCCGCTGGCCGACGAGGTGGAGGTCGTCACCCCGACCGGCTCCGTCCCGGCCACCCACGAGCACGGCGGCGTGTGGCTCGCGACGATGCCGGGCGCGCAGGTCCCCGACTACCGCGTGCGCGTCCGGTACGGCGACCACGTCGACCTCCAGGACGACCCCTACCGGTTCCTGCCGACCCTGGGCGAGGTCGACCTGCACCTCATCAGCGAGGGCCGCCACGAGGAGCTGTGGACGGTCCTCGGCGCGAACGTCCGGACGTACCCGAGCGTGCTGGGCGAGGTGGTCGGCACGTCGTTCGCGGTGTGGGCACCGAACGCGGCGGCGGTGCGCGTCGTCGGCGACTTCAACCACTGGCAGGGTACCCCGCACACGATGCGCAACCTCGGGTCGAGCGGCGTGTGGGAGCTCTTCGTGCCGGGCGTGCGCGGTGGGCAGCGCTACAAGTTCGAGATCCTCGCGAAGGACGGGTCCTGGCGGCAGAAGGCCGACCCGCTCGCCAAGGGCACCGAGCACCCGCCGGCCACCGCGTCGGTCGTCGTGGAGTCGACCCACGACTGGGGCGACGACGCCTGGCTCGAGCGCCGCCGCTCCGGCAACCCGCACCACGGCCCCATGAGCGTGTACGAGGTGCACCTGGGCTCGTGGCGACCCGGCCTCGGCTACCGGGACCTCGCCGAGGAGCTGACCGAGTACGCCGTCTCGCTCGGCTTCACCCACGTCGAGCTCCTCCCCGTCGCCGAGCACCCCTTCGGCGGGTCGTGGGGCTACCAGGTGAGCTCGTACTACGCCCCGACGTCGCGCTTCGGGCACCCCGACGACTTCCGCCACCTCGTCGACCGCCTGCACCAGGCCGGCATCGGCGTCCTGCTCGACTGGGTGCCGGCGCACTTCCCCAAGGACGAGTGGGCGCTCGGCCGCTTCGACGGCACGCCCCTGTACGAGCACCCGGACCCGCTCCTCGGTGAGCAGCCGGACTGGGGCACCTACGTCTTCAACTTCGGCCGCAACGAGGTGCGCAACTTCCTCGTCGCGAACGCCACCTACTGGCTCGAGGAGTTCCACGTCGACGGCCTGCGGGTCGACGCCGTCGCGTCGATGCTCTACCTGGACTACTCGCGCGGCGCCGGGCAGTGGCGCCCGAACATCCACGGTGGGCGCGAGAACCTCGAGGCGATCCGGTTCATCCAGGAGGCCAACGCCACGGCGTACCGGCGCACGCCCGGCATCCTCATGATCGCCGAGGAGTCCACGGCGTGGCCCGGGGTCACCGCGCCGACGGACGCGGGCGGCCTCGGGTTCGGCCTGAAGTGGAACATGGGCTGGATGAACGACACGCTCCGGTACCTGGCGGAGGAGCCGATCAACCGGCGCTACCACCACCACGAGGCGACGTTCTCCCTGGTCTACGCGTTCTCCGAGCACTTCGTGCTGCCGCTCAGCCACGACGAGGTGGTGCACGGCAAGGGCTCGCTCGTCTACAAGATGCCCGGCGACGACTGGCAGCGCTTCGCCGGCCTCCGGGTGCTGCTCGCCTACCAGTGGTCGCACCCCGGCAAGCAGCTGCTGTTCATGGGCGGGGAGTTCGGGCAGACAGCGGAGTGGTCCGAGGGCCGCTCGCTCGACTGGCACCTGCTCGAGTACGGCCCGCACCAGGGCGTGCAGCGCCTCGTGACCGACCTCAACCGCTTCTACCGCACCGAGCCGGCGCTGTGGGACCTCGACGACGAGCCCGCGGGCTTCGAGTGGATCGACTCCCAGGACGCCGGGCACAACGTGCTGTCGTACGTCCGGCGCGACCGGAGCGGTCGGATGGTCGCCGTCGTCGTGAACTTCGCGGGGACGACCCACGAGGGCTACCTGCTCGGCCTCCCGGCCGCGGGCGGCTGGCGCGAGGCCCTCAACACCGACGCCGAGCACTACGGAGGCTCGGGCGTGGGGAACCTGGGCCGCGTCGAGGCCGAGCCCGTCCTCCAGCACGCGCAGCCCGCGTCGGTCCGCCTGCGGGTGCCGCCGCTCGCGGCGCTGTTCCTCGTGCCCGAGGGCCAGCCGGACCTCTGAGCCCGTGCTCGGAGCCGGACCCCTGGGCCGGCCCGGAGGTCAGTAGAGCGCGCTGGCGAGCGCCCGGCGCGCCGCCATCACGCGCGGGTCGGCGTCCCCGACGACGGTGAAGAGCTCCACCAGCCGCACGCGCACGGCCTCGCGCTCCGGTCCCGTGGTCCGGCGGACCGCGGCGAGCAGGACGGCGAACGCCTCCTCCACGCGGTCGGACATGAGCTCGAGGTCGGCGAGCGCGAGCTGGGCGTCGAGATCGCCCGGGGCGGCCTCGGCCGCCGCCCGCGCGGCGGCGGGGTCCACGTCCCGGGTGCGGCGCATCAGGTCGACCTGCGCGAGTCCCGCCTTGGCCATGTCGTCCCGCGGGTTCTCGGCGAGCGCCGCGGCGTAGGCAGCGGCGGCCGCCTCGAGGTCGTCGCGCTGGATCGCGTCGTAGGCCTCCTGGTGCCGCGGCGGCAGCGGGGGCTCCTCGGGCGTCTCGGCGGCCGGCGCGTCCTCGAGCGGCACCCGCCCGGTCACCCCGTTCGCGGCGGCCATCTGCAGCACCTGGTCCAGCAGCGCGCGCACCTGCTCGCGCGTCGCCTGGTCCAGCGGCGGGAGCGGCACGGCCTGGCCCCGGACGACGGCGGCCACCGTGGCGCCCGTCTGGCTCCCGACGGCCTGCGCCACCTGGGGCGCGCGCTCGACCTCGACCCGCGCAAGCAGGAACCGTCCGGCCAGCTCGGTCGCCAGGTCGGCCAGCGTCCGCACGACGGTGCTGCTCACCGGGTCGCTCGCGCTCCAGAGCGCGACCACCACCGGGACGGTCGTGGACCGCTCCACGACGCCGGCGAACGAGGCCTCCGTCACGTCGACGACGGCGCCGGACGCGGGGGCACCCTCGGCCGTGGGGCCGCCGGGCGGCGGGGTGGGCCGACGCAGCGCCGCGAGGTCGACGGCACCGTGCAACGGCAGGGCGGGGCGGGCTCCGGTGGGCTGGGACATCGTTCCTCGCTCGTGTGGTGCGGTGGCGTGGGATGACGGGACGGCGGACGCGCCGGGCTACTGGCCCGTCGCCTGGACTCGTGAGTGCTCGGCGCCCAGCACCTCGATGGGATCGCCGGAGCCGGCCGGTGGCACGCGGAACGCGACGACGCTGAGCCACTGGATCTCGAGGTTCGCCGTGATCGTGTCGCGGCCGAGCAGCGCGGCGGTCTGGTCACCGATGCGCATGGTGCTGTCCGCGAGCGTGATCGTCGTGACCGTCCGGATGGTGCCGACGACGATCGCGCCGCCGTCGGCGGTCGCGATCGCGGTCACCCCGGCCGCGTCCGGCGTGTACGTCTCGGCGAACGAGCCGTTGGCGCCGACGACGCCGACGAAGGCGTCCCGCGTCTGCACGATCGCGGAGCGCATCGGGTCGGGCGTGAAGGCCGCCGCGAACTCCGACTGGTCGCCCTTGGTCAGGAGGTCCACGTACTGCGCGACGACGTCCGTCGGCGCCACCGCGAGGTCGGCCGAGTCCGGCGCGACCGGGGCGCTGCCGATGCCGGGCTCGGTGGTCGCGGGCATCGTGATGCCCGGGAAGAGCCGCGACCACGACCACAGGCGGTACTGCGCGCGGGGGTTCTCCTGGACCAGGACGAGCAGCAGCGGCGCCTGCAGGTCGTCCGGCGACTCCGTGACCGCCATGAACGTGCGCGGCCACTCGTCCGTCGTCGGCAGCACCAGCGTCTGCGCACCCTCGGGGATCGGTGTCACGGCATCGGGGTCACCGGCCGCCGACAGCACGTACTCCACGCCGCGGATCTCACGCGCCGGGCCCGTCACCCGCGGGTCGAGCAGGGCCGCGTCCACTGCCGCGTCAGCCTCCGCGAGCGTCGCCGAGACGTCCGCCAGGACGTCGTCGGCCTGCTGCTGGAAGAGCGCCGGGGGCGTCGCCGCCGGCTCGGCGTCGGGCTGGGGAACGGGCAGCGGGGTGCTGCAGGCCGCCAGGACGCCCAGGCTGAGGACGGCCACCGCCGCGCGCAGGCGCCTCATCGGTTGTCCCTCCGTCGGCGCAGGGTCGGCTCGCCCGGTTCGTCGGGCGGCACGGGACCGTGGGAGGGGCCCTCCTGCACGGGACCCGGCTGCACGGGACCCGGCTGGCCCGCGCCCGGCTGGCCCGCTGCAGGCTGTCCGCCCTGGTCCCCCGCGGCCGGCAGCCCC
>AXCX01000139.1 GCA_000767215.1 Actinotalea fermentans ATCC 43279 = JCM 9966 = DSM 3133 | reverse complement strand
CGCGGCGTCGCACGGCGGCGATGAGCGCGGCCCGCGCCTCGGGGTCCAGGCCCAGGGCGTCCGCGAGCGAGCGGACCGTGTGCGGGTACGGCCGGGTGCGGACGCCGCGCTCGAGGGCGCTGACGCCGTGCGGCGTGAGGTTCGCCCGCGCGGCGAGCTCCTCCTGCGTGAGCCCGGCGCGTTCGCGCAGGTCACGGAGCAGTACGCCGAAGGTCGGGTCCGCGACGGGCACGGTCGCAGTGTAGGGGTCACGCCCGTCGACAGCTCCGGCCGCCCGGGTGACGTCGGCGGCTCAGGCCAGGCTCAGGCGCGGCCGAAGAGCTCTGCGACCGCCGTCGAGAACAGGTCCGCACCCTTGATCTGGCTGGTCTGCTCGGGGCCGACGACCTCGCGGCCGCCCCCGGGCACGCCGAGCTGCGACGCGCCGCCCTGCGGTCCGAGCGGCAGGACGATGCGCTCGTCGGCGGCCCGGTAGCGGGCGCTCGGGCGGCGTCCGGCGATGAGGTCGGTGATGTTCTGGGCGACCACGAGGGCGTGCTCGGCGGCGGCCGACGCGCGCTTGCTCTCCGGCACGTCGGTGATGTCCCCGACGGCGAAGACCGTGTCCTGCCCGACGACCGTGAGGTACTCCGTCACGCGCAGGCGCCCGTCCGGGCGCCGGGCCGCGGCGAGGTCCTCGTCGACGTAGCCGGTCTGCGGCCGCGAGCCGAAGCACCGGAACCACATCTGGGCCCGCACCTGGCTGCGGTCGGTGGTCTCGACGGTGAACGGCTCGTACGTGCCGACGTCGATCGGGGGCAGGTAGGCGAGGCGGGCGCCGGTGAGGAAGTCGACGCCGCGCTCGGCGAGCTGACCGCGGACGGCGGTGCGCAGCTCGGGCAGGAAGTCGCCGGCCGTGAGGACGTCCTCGGCCTCGTCGACGACGGTGACCGCGAGGTCGGGAAAGGCCGAGGTCAGCTCGCCGGCCAGCTCGAGACCGACGGGCCCGCCGCCGACGACGAGCACGCGCTCGCACCGGGCCAGGTCGTCGCGCAGGCGCTGCAGGCGGGCCACGGCGACGGCCGACTCGTCCTCGAGGAACTTGGCGGGGAAGGGGTACGCCGTGCCCGTGGCCAGCACGAGGTAGTCGGGTCGCACGGACTCGTACGGCGAGAGGTCGACGCGCGTCGGCGACACCCGGCGGGCCCAGTCCCGCACGACGCGCCCGCGGGTGAGCAGCTGGTCGTAGGGGTAGAAGACGCGGTCCTGCCAGGCCGGGTCCACGACGGCGCGCAGCGCCGCGCTCGAGTGGACGAACGCGTCCTTGGGCTCCACCAGCACCACGTCGGCGACGTCGTCGAGGCGCTTGGCCACACTCGCTCCGCCGTAGCCGCCCCCGACCACCACCACGCGTGCCATCGGTTCCCCTCGCAGTCCGCCGTCCACCGGCCGCGATCGTTCCCGGCCATCGTTCCCGGCCATCGTGCCACGCCCGGGTCCGATGCCGGACCCACCGCCCACGCGCGGCGGCGTGCCGCGTGGCAGGGCGCACCCGGGCGCCGGCCGCGCGCGCCTCAGGCGGGGGTGGGCACCGAGCGCAGGGCGGGCGTGACGATCTCGACGACGCGGCGGGCGACGTCGCGGGCGTCGTCGAGCGGGACGCCGACGAGCGCCCCCTCGAGCATCGAGAGCACGAGCATCAGGTCGCTCGCCGACATGTCGGGGGAGACGATGCCCGCCTCCCGGCCGCGGGCGAGCGTCGTCTCGAACATCGCAATGATCCGGGCGATGAGGTGCTGGATCCGTGCCTCGCCGTCGGACTCGCGGGCGAGCACCATGGCGACCCCGCGGGCGTGCGCCTGCACCTCGGCCATCCGCTCGAGCAGCCGGAAGACGAGGTCGGGCTCGTCCTCGTGCTCCGCGACGAAGGCCTCGTGCTCGGTGATGTGCCGCTCGTAGATCGCCACGGCGAGGTCGACGCGCCCGGCGAAGTGGCGGTAGAGGGTGCCGCGGCCGACGCCGGCCCGGCGGACGACGGCGTCGAGCGGGACGTCGGGGCCCTCGAGCGCGAACTCCACCTCGGCCGCCGCGACGAGGGCGGCTCTGTTGCGTCGCGCGTCGCGCCGCAGGGAGACCTGGTCGTCGGTCACGTCGTCGGTCACGTCGTCGCTCACACTGCGAGCGTAACCGTGACGTGCGTCACACGTCTGCCCGACGATGTGGCGGCTCGTGGTGGTTCGGCTCCGGTCGCGCGCGCGTGGATCGTCGGTAGCGTCGGACCGGTGACGAGGGTTGTCGGCACCGTCCGTCGCGCGCTGCTCGGGGCTGCGCGCGACGTCCTGCTGAACGCGGTCATCGGGTCTCCGCTCCTGCCCACGCGTGCCCGCTGGGTCGCCCTGCGTGCGGTGGGGATGCCGGTCGAGCGGTGCGGCGTCGCCTCCCGGGTGTGGTTCGGGTCGCGGGACGTGCGCATCGGCCGCGGGACGTACGTGGGGCACCACTGCCTCTTCGACACCTGGGCGCCGGTGACCATCGGGGCCCGCTGCGCCATCGCGATGCAGGTGTCCTTCGTGACGAGCAGCCACGAGCTCGGCGGCCCGGACAAGCGCGCGGGTGCGATGACGGCACGGCCGGTCACGGTCGAGGACGGCGTCTGGATCGGGGCGCGGGCGACGGTGCTGCCGGGCGTGACGATCGGGACCGGCGCGGTCGTGGCGGCGGGCGCCGTCGTCACGGAGGACTGCGCCCCGCACACCCTCTACGCCGGCGTGCCGGCCCGCGCCGTGCGCGCCCTGGACAACGCCCCGGCCCGGTAGGGCGCGACGCGGACGGTCTGGAGTTCCTGGCACGGACGTGGCAGACTGTTGTTAGTAAGTTTTCCTAACAAATACGATGCGCGGGCCGGGTCCGACGACGCCTCCCGCGCAGACGGCCCCGCAGCGGCAGGAGAGTCATGGCCAGCGATCCCCGAGCCCCGTCCGAGCGCCGGTCCAGCCGCGCCGCCGTCGTGCTCGCCGCGGGGCAGGACGACGCGTCGCGCGACCTGCTGACCAGGCCGCTCGGCGACTCGACCGTCGCGCAGGTCGCGCTCGCGAACGTGCGCGCGCTGGTCCCCGCCGAGCGGATCGTCGTCGTCGTCGCGCAGGGCGACACCGCGCTCCCGGCGCTCCTGGGGGACGACCTCACATACGTGGAGCAGACCGAGCGCCTCGGCACCGGCGACGCGGTGCGCGCCGCCCGGGGCGCCGTCGGGCCGGGCGTGGACCGCGTGCTCGTGACGTACGCCGACACGCCCCTGCTGCGCGTCGAGTCGCTGCTGGGCCTGCTGACCCGGCACGAGCTCAAGCAGGTCGCCCTCTCGCTCCTCACCGCCTCCGTGCCGCACCCCGACGCCGCGTACGGCCGGATCGTGCGCGAGGCGGGCCGCATCGTCGCCATCGACGAGCAGGTCGAGCGCGAGCCGGGCGACGGGGTCGTGGAGGTCAACGTCGGCGCCTACGTCGCCGCCCCGGCGCTGCTCTTCGAGGAGCTCGACCACATGGCCGCGGCCGGCGAGCACCGGCTGACGGACCTGGCGCGGCGCGTCATCGGGCGCGGGCTGGAGATCACCGCGTACCGGATCCGCGACACGGACGAGGTGCAGGGCATCAACACCCCGGCCGAGCTCACTGCGGCCGAGGACATCGTGCTCAAGCGGCTCTTCGTCCCGCGCAAGAACACCGACACCCGGATCGTCTTCGGCACGGGCGGGTGGCGCGCCGTCATCGGCGAGGGCTACACGCTGGCCAACGTCCGCCGCCTCACCCAGGCGATCGCCAACGAGGTGGTGCGCCAGGGCCTGGAGGACAAGGGCGTGGTCATCGGCGGCGACCGGCGGTTCCTGTCGCGCGACTCCGCGATCGCGGCGGCGGAGGTCTTCGCCGGCAACGGCGTCCCCGTGCGCCTGCTGCCCGACGACGTCCCGACCCCCCTGGTCACGTTCGCCGCCCCGCACCTGGGCGCGGCCTACGGGATCATCGTCACCTCGAGCCACAACCCGCCGGAGTGGAACGGGATCAAGGTCTTCCGCTCGGACGGGTCCCTGCCGCTGGACGAGGAGACGGACCGGTACACCGACGAGGCGAACGCGATGCGCGTCCGCGACGTCATCACGCTCGACATCGAGCTCGCGCGGTCGGCCGGGATGATCGACGAGCGCCCGCTCACCGAGCCGTACATCGACGCGATCGAGCAGATCATCGACGTGGACGCCGCCCGCGGGTCCGAGCTGCGCGTGGTCGTCGACCCGATGTACGGCACCTCCCAGCTGACCCTCGGCACGATCCTGTCCGACATGCGCGTGCGTGCCGACTTCATCCACGCGGCGCACAACCCGCTGTTCGGCGGCGTCGCGCCCGCGCCGGACCTGCAGCGGCTGTCCGCGCTCATCGGGATGATCCGCGACGAGCCCGGGCGCTACCAGCTGGGCCTGGCCACCGACGGCGACTCCGACCGGATCGGCATCGTCGACGAGCGCGGCGAGTACGTCTCGACCAACGACCTCCTGCTGCTCCTGTACTGGTACCTGTGGGAGGTCCGCGGCGAGCGGGGCGGCGTCGTGCGCAACCTCGCGACGACGCACCTGCTGGACCGCCTGGCGGCGCACTACGGCGAGCCTGCGCTCGAGGTGAAGGTCGGCTTCAAGCACGTGGTGGCCGCCATGGAGGAGATCGGCGCGGTGCTCGGCGGGGAGTCCTCGGGCGGCCTGACGATCCGCGGCTGGCTGCTCGGCAAGGACGGCATCTTCGCGTGCGCCCTCGTGGTGGAGATGCTCGCGCGCACCGGGAAGACGATCTCCCAGCTGCTCGACGACGTCCGCGCGATCACGGGCACCCTGCACACGCTCGAGGCCGCGGTGCCGTCGACGCCGGAGATGCGCGTGGCCGTGCCGCGGCGCCTCGCGGCCGAGCCGCTCACGCACATCGGGCCCTACCCGGTGCTGCGCGTCGGCCACCTCGACGGCGTGAAGCTCTACCTCGAGAACGACAACTGGGCGCTCCTGCGCTTCTCCGGCACCGAGCCGCTCCTGCGGATGTCGGTCGAGGCGGACACGCCCGACAAGGCCCGCGAGATGCTCGCCTGGCTCGAGCGCTTCGTCACCGCCGGCGTCTGAGGACGCCCCGCCCGACCCCCGCCCGCCCGACCCGACAGGACCCCCATGCGCTACGGCCACTTCGACGTCGAGGCCGACGAGTACGTCATCGAGCGTCCCGACGTGCCGGTCTCGTGGACCAACTACCTGGGCACCAAGAACCTGTGCACGGTGCTCTCGCACAACGCCGGCGGGTACTCCTACTGCCGCTCGTCGCAGCAGGGGCGGATCACGCGGTTCCGGCCGAACGGCGTCCCGCTGGACCGCCCGGGGCACTACGTCTACCTGCGCGACGACGCCGACGGCGACGTCTGGTCGGTCAGCTGGCAGCCGGTCGGCAAGCCGCTCGCGGCCGACGGCGTCCCGGACGGCGCCGAGTACACGGCGGCGCACGGCCTCGGCTACACGCGCTTCGAGTCGGCCTACCGCGGCATCCGCGCGACCCAGACGGTGTTCGTCCCGCTGGACGACGACGTGGAGGTGTGGGACGTCGTCGTGCACAACGACTCCGACGCGCGGCGCGAGCTGACGGTCGCGGGCTACGTGGAGTTCAGCTTCCACACCATCACGATCGACAACGAGAACCTGCAGATGTCCCTGTACGCGTCGGGCTCGTCCTACGCCGACGGGATCATTGAGGAGGACTTCCACTACGAGCCGTGGACGTTCCACTTCTTCGCGTCCTCGCGCACGCCCGACTCCTACGACTCGCTGCGCGAGGAGTTCGTCGGGCCGTACCGCACGGAGGCGAACCCGATCGCCGTCGAGCGCGGGCACGGCTCGAACCGCTCCGGCACCACCCAGAACCAGTGCGGCGCCCTGCTGCACAAGGTCGCCCTCGAGCCGGGGGAGTCCGCGCGCCTGGTCTTCCTGCTGGGCTACGGCTCGCGCGACGCCGTCGGGCGGGCGATGCGGGACAAGTACGCGGACCTGGCGACCGTGGACGCCGAGCGCGCCCGGCTGCGGGCGCACTGGCGCGCGAAGCAGGACCGCCTGCGCATCCGCACGCCGCACGAGGGCATGGACACGATGATCAACACCTGGACGCTGCTCCAGGCAGAGACGTGCGTGCAGTGGTCGCGGTTCGCGTCGTTCGTCGAGGTGGGCGGGCGCAACGGCCTGGGCTTCCGCGACACCGCCCAGGACGTCATGAGCGTCATCCACTCCAACCCGACGAAGACCCGGCAGCGGATCCTCGAGCTGCTGCGCGCGCAGACCGAGGCGGGCTACGGCCTGCACCTGTTCGACCCGGCCGCGTTCGACCCCGACGCCCCGCGCCTCCCGGACGTGCCGAGCCCGACGATCGTGCCCACGCGCTCGCGCGGCGACCTCATCCACGGCCTGGCCGACACGTGCTCCGACGACCACCTGTGGCTGGTGCCGTCGGTGGTCGAGTACGTCAAGGAGACCGGCGACGTCGCGTTCCTCGACGAGGTGGTCCCGTTCGCCGAGGGCACGCCCGCGACGGTGTACGAGCACCTGCTGCGCGCGATCGACTTCTCCTCGGCGCAGGTGGGCGAGAACGGGGTCGCGCTCGGCCTGCGCGCCGACTGGAACGACTGCCTCAACCTCGGCGGCGGCCAGACGGCGCTGGTCACCTTCCTGCACGCGTGGGCCATCCGCGCGCTGCTCGACGTCGCCCGCCCGCTGGGCCGCGCCGACGTCGGGCGGCTGGAGGCCGAGCTCGAGCGGATCGCGACGGTCGCGGACGCGGAGCTCTGGGACGGCGAGTGGTGGATCCGCGGCTACACGCGCGACGGCGTGACGATCGGCTCGGCGGCCAACGAGGAGGGCAAGATCTTCCTCGAGCACCAGGCGTGGCCCGTCATCGCGGGGATCACGACGCCGGAGCGCGGCCGCGCGTCGATGGACGCGGTCCGGCGCCTGCTCGGCTCGCGGTACGGCAACCACCTGAACTGGCCGGCGTTCACCAAGGTCGACGACACTGTGGGGTTCGTGACGCGCGTGTACCCGGGCATCAAGGAGAACGCCGCGATCTTCTCCCACCCGAATGCCTGGCCGATCATCGCCGAGGCGCTGCTGGGCCGCGGCGACGAGGCCGTCGCCTTCTACGACGCGATCCTGCCCTACCACCAGAACGACAACGTCGAGGTGCGCGGCGCCGAGCCGTACGCGTACGTGCAGTTCATCTACGGGCGCGACCACGAGCAGTTCGGCAAGGCCCAGAACCCGTGGCTGACCGGCACCGCCGGGTGGATGTACACCGCGGTGACCAAGTACGTGCTGGGCGTGCGGCCGGGCCTCGACGGGCTCGTGGTGGACCCGTCCATCCCGCGCGACTGGGACGGCTTCGAGATGCAGCGGGTGTGGCGCGGCGCGACGTACACGATCGAGGTGCGCAACCCCGGCCACGTGAGCCGCGGCGTCGTCGCGCTGGAGGTGGACGGCGCGCCGCAGGACCCGGCCGCGCCGATCGCCCCGCGGCCCGACGGCGCCCGCGTGCGCGTGGTGGCGACGCTCGGCTGAGCAGGCCCGCGGGCGTCAGGGCTTGAGGTCCTCGCGGACCTTGACGTTGGCGTCGGGGTCCTCGCTGCGCAGGCCGTCGGCCAGGGCGGCCAGGAACTGCTTCAGCGTGTGCAGGGCCAGCACCTTCGGCTCCTTGAGCCGCGTGAGGCGCGACGGCGCGACGAGCACCGCCTCCTCGACGTCGAGCCGCACCTGCGTGCGCCCGTCTTTGACCTCGGTGACCAGCCGGAACGACATGAGGCGCCGGCTGCCCACGAGGTCACGGATCTCGTACACGTCGGACTTGGGCGCCGTCGTGACGCGGGTGACGCGCTGGCGGCCGTTCCACAGGTCGCCCTTGGCGGCCTTGGCGGCGGCCAGGCCGCGCTGCTTCACCTGGGCGGTGGTCAGCGACGTGGTCGCGCGCAGGCGGCTGCGTACGGGCTCCGACAGCTGGGGCATGGGCGAACCCTACCGACCGGCGCCCTACCGGCCGGCGCCGGTCTCCCAGGCGACCTGCGGCGAGCGGTACCAGGGCAGCCCGGCGGCGTCCCACGTGGGCGCGTAGCGCGCCACGCGCACCGCGAAGTCCGGCCACGACCGTCGCGGCGGCACGGACCACGCCACCTCCGCCACGGCGGCGAGCCTCGGCAGGAGCAGCGTGAACAGCTCCTGCTCGTCGTGCACGTACTCCGTCCACACGGCCGCCTCGACGCCGGCGATCGAGCCCGGCAGCAGGCCGAGCACCGACTCCATGGGCTCCCACTCGTAGGCGTCGCGCAGCTCGGTGGTGCCCACCCAGTCGGAGCCGATCGGGGTGTCGGCGTCGTACTTCATGTCCAGGTAGACGTGCTGCGCGGGGGAGAGGACGACGCGGGCCCCCTGCCAGGCCGCGTCGACGAGGTCGCTCGTGTCGGCCCGCGGGTCCCAGAACTGCACGACCGTCGAGGGGGCGAGCGGGGTCTGGGTGATCTCCTGCCAGCCGACGAGCGTCTTGCCGGCGACACGGACCTGCTCGGCGATCGTCGCGATCATGCGCGAGTACTCCGGCCGTTGCATCGCGAGCGCCTCGTCGCCGCCGATGTGCAGGAAGGGGCCGCGGGTCATGGCGGCGACCTCGGTGACGACGTCGCGGATGAACGGAAGCGTGGCGGGCAGGTCGGGGTGCAGCCGGCTGAAGCCGACCTCGGTCCCCGTGTAGGCGGGGACCGGTTCGCCGCCGGGGTTGAGCTCGCCGTAGGCGTGCTGCGCGGCGTTGACGTGCCCCGGCATGTCGATCTCCGGGATGACGGTGATCCCGCGGGAGCCGGCATGCACCTGGATGCGTGCGTAGTCGGCGGCCGTGTAGAAGCCGGCCTGCCCGCCGTCGACGGCCGTCCGGCCCGAGATCTGCGTGAGGAGCGGGCGCGAGGGGAGCTCGAGGCGCCAGCCCTGGTCGTCGGACAGGTGCAGGTGCAGCACGTTGAGCTTGAGGGCGGCGGCGACGTCGACGACCTTCTCGACCGTCTCGACGGGGAAGAAGCTGCGCGCGACGTCCAGGTGCAGGCCGCGCCAGGTGAAGCGCGGCGCGTCGACGACGAACGCCGGCCGCAGGCCGCGCCCGCCGTCGGTCGTCGGGACGAGGAGCTGGCGCAGCGTGACCGCGCCGTGCCGCAGGCCGTCGAGGTCCACCGCGGTGACCAGGGCCCGCACCGAGTCGACCTGGATGCGGTACGCGCCCGGCGACGAGGCACCGGCCCCGCCGCTGAGCAGCCGCAGGACGATGGCGCCGGGCCGCCCGTCGTCGTGGGCGACGGGGACCTCGCGGTCCAGCAGGACGGAGAGCTGGGCGGCGGCGATCGCGCCCACCGCCTCGGCCTCGCCGACGGCGACGACGCGCGTGCCGGCGCCGAGCGGCATGGGGGCCCCTGGACGCCCGACGGCGTGCAGCGGCGCGGGCAGGATCGGTAGGGCGGGGGGCCTCACTGGTACAGCCACTCACCTGCCCGCATCACGCGCAAGGGCCTCATGTCCCCGTCGACCTCGAGGACGTCCGCGCGCAGGCCCGGCGCCAGCGCGCCGATGTCGCTGCGGCCGAGGACGGCGGCGGGGGTCGCGGTCGCGGCGGTCACGGCGTCGCGCAGGTCGACGCCCGCCGTCACGGTGGTCCGCAGG
>AXCX01000015.1 GCA_000767215.1 Actinotalea fermentans ATCC 43279 = JCM 9966 = DSM 3133 | reverse complement strand
CTGGGCCGTGCTCGGCCCGGCCGGGCTCTCGACCGTCTGGGTCGCCCTGCTCGGTGCCGCCGCCGCGACCGCGCTCGCCGTCCCGGTGGGCGTCCTCGCGGCGCGGCACCCCGGCCGCGGGGGCCGGCTGTTCGAGCACCTCACGTTCGCCGGCCACGCGGTGCCGGGACTCGTGGTGGCGCTCGCGCTCGTGTTCTTCGGCGTCCGGTACGCCCAGCCGATCTACCAGGAGACCCCGCTGCTCGTGCTCGCGTACGCGGTGCTGTTCATGCCCGCCGTCGTCGGGTCCGTGCGGGCGGCGGTGAGCCAGAGCCCGCGCCGGCTCGAGGAGGTGGCGCGGTCCCTCGGCCGGACGCCCGCCGGCGTGCTGCGGCACGTCACTCTGCCGCTCGCCGCGCCGGGCGTGGCCGCCGGCTTCGCGCTCGTGACCCTCACGGCGATGAAGGAGCTGCCCGCCACGCTCCTGCTCCGGCCGACCGGCATGGACACGCTCGCCACGCGCCTGTGGACGCACACCGGCGTCGGCGCGTACGCGGCCGCGGCGCCCTACGCGGTCGCACTCGTTCTGCTCGCCGCGGTCCCGACGGTCGTCCTCAGCCGGGTGCAGGCGCGATGAGCCGGCTCGAGGTGCGCGGGCTGCACAAGTCCTTCGGCGCCACGCCGGTGCTGCGCGGCATGGACCTCGACGTCCCGTCGGGCGCGCTCGCGGCGCTGCTGGGCCACTCCGGCTGCGGCAAGACGACCCTGATGCGCATCGTCGCGGGGTTCGAGCAGGCCGACGCGGGCGAGGTGCTCATCGACGGCCGCACGGTCGTCGACGGGCCGGCCGGCGCGCCGCCCGAGCGCCGCCGGGTGAGCGTCGTGCCCCAGGAGGGTGCGCTGTTCCCGCACCTGACCGTGGCGCAGAACGTCGGCTTCGGGCTCCCCGGCCGCGGCCCGGCGGCCCGGCGTCACCGGCGGGAGCGGGTGCGCGACCTCCTCGCGCTCATCGGGCTGCCCGACGTCGGCGAGCGCATGCCGTCCCAGCTGTCCGGGGGCCAGCAGCAGCGCGTCGCCGTGGCGCGCGCGCTCGCCCCCGAGCCCGACGTCGTGCTGCTCGACGAGCCCTTCTCCGCGCTCGACGCCGCCTTGCGCAGCGCGCTGCGCGAGGACGTCCGGGCCGCGCTGAAGGCGACCGGCGCGACGGGCGTCCTCGTCACCCACGACCAGGAGGAGGCCCTGAGCATCGCGGACCTGGTGGCCGTGGTGCGCGACGGCGTCGTGGTGCAGGCGGCCGAGCCCGCGCGCGTCTACCGCGAGCCGGTGGACCTGGACACCGCCCGGTTCGTCGGTGACGCCGTGCTGCTCCCGGCCGAGGTGACCGACGGCGTCGCGCGCACGCCCGTCGGGACGCTGAAGCTGCTGCGCGGCGACCACGCGGGCGGGCGCGGCCTGGTCGCCGTCCGGCCCGAGCAGTTCCACATGGTCGGGGCGGGGCGCGGGGCCGCCATCGCGACCGTCGACGCTGTCACGTTCCACGGCCACGACGCGACGGTGCGGCTGGTGATCGCGGGGACGGACGGGCCGGGCGCGCCGGGCACCGCCGGGCAGGCGGTCCTCTGCCGCACCCAGGGCCCGCTGCCCGACGTCGGCACGCAGGTCAGCCTGCTCGTCGCCGGTCCGGTGTCGTTCTTCACCACCGAGGCGCCCACCCAGCATCGCTAGGTGCTATATTATTGGCAGTTGCTTGCCACTAATATCGGAAGTCGAGGCCGGCGATGGTCACGTACCACCCGCGCATCGTGGACGCCCAGCTCTCGCGCGGGCTGCGCGCCGCCGGCGCGGTCGTCGTCGAGGGCCCCAAGGCGTGCGGCAAGACCACCACGGCGCACCGACAGGCCGGATCCACGGTGCACCTGGACGCCTCCCCGCAGCTCCGTGCCCTCGCCGCGGCCGACCCGCGCGTCCTGCTCGACGGCGAGACCCCGCGCCTGATCGACGAGTGGCAGCTGGTGCCGGAGATCTGGAACGCCGTTCGCTACGAGGTCGACCAGCGTCAGGCCGACGGACAGTTCATCCTGACCGGCTCGGCGACACCCGCCGACGACATCACCCGGCACACGGGCGCCGGTCGCGTCGCCCGGGTCCGGATGGCGCCGATGACGTCGTACGAGGCCGGGCACGGGACGGGTGCGGTCTCGCTCGCCGGGCTGTTCGCCGGCGACCGACCGGCGAGTCTCGGCGCCGACGCCGATCTCGCCGACATCGCCGAGCTCGTCTGCCGGGGCGGGTGGCCCGCGAACCTGCGCCGCGACCTCGCGGACGCCATCAACGCGAACCGGGACTACCTGACCACCGTCGCCGCCGCCGACATCGTCACCGTCGACGGAGTCCGCCGCGATCCTCGCAAGGTGAGTGCCCTGCTGTACGCGCTCGCCCGCTCCAACGGGACGTACGTGACCGACAGGACGCTCCAGGCCGACGTCAACGGCCGCGGCGAGACGCTGTCACCGAAGACCCTGGGGTCCTACCTCGACGCCTTGTGCCGGCTGTGGATCGCCGTGGAGCAGCCGGCATGGGGACAGCACATGCGGTCCTCTGCCCAGGTCCGCAAGTCCCCGAAGCGACACCTGGTGGACCCGTCGCTCGCCGTCGCGGCCCTCGGCGCAGGCCCGCGGGCGTTGCTGGCCGACCTCGAGGCGTTCGGGCAGCACTTCGAGTCGCTCGTGTTCCGCGACCTCTCCGTCTACGCACAGGCGGCCGGAGCCGGCGTTCACGCCTACCAGGACGCCGGCGGCGCGGAGATCGACGCCGTGGTGACGCGCGACGACCAGTGGATCGGCATCGAGGTGAAGCTCGGCGCACGACCCGAGGTCGTCGATGTCGCCGCTGCCGGCCTGATCCGGATCGCGCGCTCCATGCGGACCCCGCCGGCCGCCCTCGCCGTGGTGACGGCGACCGGCCCCTCCTACCGGCGCGACGACGGCGTGGACGTGATCTCGATCCTGGACCTCGGCCCCTGAGAGCGTCGGCCGCAGGGGCCACCCCGCACAGGCCGGGGTCGCCCACCGGTCTACCCCGGTGTCACCTCTCAGGTGCTCGGCACGTGGAGCTCGCCGTACGCCACGCACGTGCGGTACCGCGTCATCCGGTGACGGGCTGCACGTCCTCGCCGGCCGGCTCGGGGTCCCGCATCCGCGTCACCAGACCCGCGCACGCCACCAGCAGCCCGACGGCGAGCAGCAGCGACGGGGTGAACGACCCGTCCGCGGTCCGCATCGCCTCCATGACGTAGACGAAGACCACCGCGCCCTGGCCGAACAGCTGGATCAGCCCGTTCGACGTCGCCTCCGGCGTCGGGTGGGTGATCTCCGCGCCGTACTGCATGCCCACCGGCAACGCGCTGACCAGGAAGAACCCGAGCACCGCGGCCGAGGCGAACAGCAGCACCGGCGACGTCGCGAACGTCAGGCCGAGCAGCCCGGGGACGGCGCCGACCACCGCGACCATGAGGTACCGGCGGCGCTTGCCCTGCCGGTCGGACAGCGCCGGGATGACGACGGCACCCACGAGCCCGCCGACCACCATGACCGCGCCGAGCGTCCCGGCGTCCGTCGGCGTGAACCCGCGCGGCCGGATGATGTTCTCCACCCACGTGCTCACGCCGTTGAAGATGCCCAGGCCGGCGACCGCGATGGCGAGCACGAACCAGAACGGCCGCACCCGCAGCGCGTGCCGCAGCCCGGCGAGCGCGAGCGAGCGCACGTCGGACCCGTCGGGGCCGGGCGGCGTCGGCGGCGCCTCGCGCATCAGCGCAAGGAAGGCGGCCGAGCTCGCCGCGGCCGCCGCGCCGTAGACGAGCTGCACCGTCGGCAGCGACATCGACTCCGCCAGCACCGGCGTGAGCGCCATGCCGAGCGCCGTCCCGACGAGGTTCGCCAGCGTCACCAGCCCGACGGCCGTCGCGCGCCCCTGCTCCGGGAACCACTTCGCGGGCACGGTGGTCCAGGCGTTGAGCAGGAACGGCTGCGCGCACGCGACGCCGATGGTCGCCGCGAGCACGAGCCCGTAGCTGTCCCCCGCGAACCCGCGCAGCAGCCCGAACACGCCCATGAGGGCGACGCCGATCCCCACGCCCACGCGCGAGCCGTACGTGTCGATGACCCACGACGCCGGGATCGACAGCGGGATGAACGCGATCATGAACGTCATCGCCAGCAGGCCGATCTGCAGGTCGGAGACGCCGTAGAGCTCGGCCGCCGGCCCGGTGACCGGCGCGTAGGAGATCCACAGGACCTGGATCGTCAGGTTGACCAGCATGAACACCGCGAGCACCACCCAGCGGTACCCGTACAGCCGGTACCCGGCGCCGCCGTCGACCACCCGGTGGACGCTCACCGGTACAGCCCCCGCACCTTGCGGTACATCCGCGTGAACGTGCGGTAGCTCTTGTCGTGCAGCGCGGCCGACGTCGGGTCCGGCTCGTACTCCCGCGTGATGCGGACCAGGCCCGGGACATCCGCCCAGGCCAGCTCGCCGATGCCGATCGCGGCGAGGAACGCCGCGCCGCGGGCGTTTGCCAGCACCGGGTCCTCGGCCCGGCGCACGGTGCAGCCGAGGACGTCCGCGAGCGTCTGGCACCACAGGTCCGACTGCGCACCGCCGCCCACGTACGTGACGGCCCGGAACCCGCCCGGGAGCTCGGCGTGCACGAGCTTCTCGACGGCCTCCTTCATCCACCGGGCGTTGAGCGCGATGCCCTCGAACGCGGCGCGCACCAGGTCGGCCCGGCTGGTGTCGAGCGAGACGCCGAACCACCCACCGCGCACGTGGGCGTCGTCGACGGGCGTCCGCTCGCCGTTGAGCCACGGCGCGAAGACCACACCGTTCGCCCCGGGCGGGGACGTGACGGCCAGCGCGTTGAGCCGCTCGAGCGCGTCCGCGGGCGGCGGGCGGCCGTCACCCATCGCGTCGTCGGGGTAGACGACGTTCTCGATGAGCCAGTCGATCGCCTTGCCAGCGACGTCCTGGATGGTGGCGACCCAGTACCGCTCCGGCACGGCTGCGGGCAGCGACGCGACGTTGCGGATGACGTCCGTGCGCTTGAACGGGACGTGGCAGCTCAGCCACGCCGACGTCCCGATGTACAGGTGCGCGGCGTAGTCCTCCACGGTCCCCGCGCCGATGGCCGCGGCCGTCGTGTCCCCCGTGCCGGCCACCACCCGCACGTGCTCACCCAGCCCGAGCTCCGCGGCCGCCTCCGCCGTGAGCGTGCCGACCACGGAGGCCGGCGGCACCAGCTCGGGCAGCTTGCCGACGTCGAGCCCCACGCGCCGGGCGAGGTCGGCGTCGTACCGCACGTTCGCCGGGTCGCGGTTGTCGGTGCACCAGCGCAGGACGGCGGTGTCGAACCCCGCGACGGCGCGCCCGGTCAGGCGCATGGTCAGGTACTCGGGCACGTCGAGCAGGTACGCGGACGCGGCGTAGACCTCCGGGCGGCGGTGCCTCAGCCACTGCGCCTGGCCCACCGGGTCCTTGCCCGACCGCGAGGGCACGCCGCCGGACTTGGTGATCCACTCGCGCAGCGCCCGCACGTTGTAGCCGGCCCCCGGCACGGTGATGCCGCCCGACGTCAGCGCGCGCGAGTACGCCTCCCCGCGCGCGTCCATCCAGATCAGCGCGTTGTGCAGGTGCCGACCGCCCGCGTCCACCGGGACCAGCCCGCCCCACTGGCTGCTCATGCAGATCGCGGCCACCTCGCCGGGGTCGACGCCCGTCCGCTCCACCGCCAGCCGCACGCAGCCGACGATGGCGTCCCACCACTCCTGCGGGTCCTGCTCGGCCCCGCCGCCGGGCAGAAGGATGAGCCCGACCTTTGCCCGCTCGTGCCCGACGAGCTCCCCGCCGACCGTCATCAGGGCGACCTTGGGTCCGCCCGTGCCGAGGTCGACCCCGACGACGTAGCGCCCCTCGCTCATCCGCGCCCCGCCGCCTCGGGCCGCCGCTGCGGCATGACAGGACGCGCCACTAGACGCCCTCCACCAGGGAGAAGACCTCGTCGAACCGGCTCAGCGCGTCGTCGACGACGGCGTCGGTGTCGGCCATCGACGTGTAGAGCCGCGAGCCGGCGAGCGTGATGATCCCGTGCGCCGCGTAGGCCGCGCCCATCTGCTCGATGAGCTCCTTGCGCGGCCCCTTCTCCTTGAGGAGCTTCACGGGGTTGTGCATGTCGAGAAGCATGACGCCGCTCGACTCCAGATGGACGATGGATCCGGTGTTGTAGACGACGTACGGCAGGCCGCGCTTGTCGATCAGCCGCTGCAGACCGCGCGTCAGGCGGTCGCCCGCGCGCCCGGCGACGACCGGCGCGTTGGTCCGCGCCATCTCCTCGATCGCGAAGTAGCCGGCCGCGCACGAGAGCGGGTTCGCCGAGAGCGTCCCGCCGACCTGGATGTGCGCGCCGGACTTGCCGTCCAGGCCCGAGCCGAAGACCGCCATGACGTCGGCCCGCCCGCCGACGCCGCCCGCCATCGGGTAGCCGCCCGCCACCGCCTTGCCGAAGACCGTGAGGTCGGGCACGACGCCGAAGTACCCGGCGGCCCCGCCCATGCCGACCCGGAACCCGGTGACGACCTCGTCGAAGACCAGCAGCGCGCCGAACTCGTCGCAGAGCTCGCGCACCCGCGCGTTGAAGTCCTGCGGGGCGGGCCGCGTGCCGGACTCGGGCCCGAGCGGCTCGACCACGACCGCCGCCGTCCCGCCGCGCGCCCGGTTCTCCACGAGCTTGCGCTTGAGCGCGCCCAGGTCGTGCGGGAAGAGCTCGCGGGTGCGGCTGGTCGCGCCGAACGGGATGCCCTTGGCGTTCATCCGGTAGGTGCCGGGCACGCGCAGCCCGTAGACCATCGTGTCCGACCAGCCGTGGTACGCCCCGCCGACCTTGATGACGACCGAGTTGCCGGTGAACGCCCGCGCCGCGCGGACCGCCGCCATCACGGCCTCGGTGCCCGACCCGAGCGACCGGTACATCTCCACGTGCGGCATGTACCGGTGGATCGACTCGGCGAGCTTGAGCTCGTACTCGTGGAACAGGCCCGTGACCGGCCCGGACTCGCGGATGACCTCGGCCACGCGCTCGTTCACAGGCGCGTAGTTCGAGCCGAGGATGGTCGGCCCGCCGGCCTGCAGGAAGTCGACGTAGGTGTTGCCGTCGAGGTCGGTCAGGTGCGCGCCGTGGGCGCCGGTGATCGCCAGCGGGAACGGGTAGTTGAAGGCCAGGTTGTGCTGCACGCCGCCGGGGATCCGCTGCTTGGCGCGGTCGGTGATCTCGCGGCTGGCCGGGCACCGCGTGTCGAACCAGTCGAGGACGTCGAGCAGCGCGTCGTGGCGCAGCCCGCGCACGGGCTGGGCGAGCAGCGCGCGCAGGCGCCGCATGACGTCGTCGACGTCCGGGTAGTCGCTGATCGCGTACCCGAGCCGCGCCGCCTCGCTGCCGGGCACCTCGACGACACGCGTCTCCGGCGCCGGGGGTTGTGCGCCGGAGACGTGCGCCGCGACTGCGTCGGCACTGGGCAGGATCGCCTCGGTGGCGACGCGCACCGGCGGGACGCCGGCGGTGATCTGGGCGCCGATGCGCTTCTCGTCGGCGCGGAGCTTGGTGAAGGCGATCTCCCGCACCCAGCCGGGGATCGTGTAGACCTTCTCGGGCTCGGTGAGCAGGCTCAGCAGGTAGGCGATCGACACCTTCTCGAGCAGCGCCATCGCGAAGACGGCGTGGTCCGGGTCGATGCCGAGGGTCACCACGCCGTGGTTGGCCAGGATGAACGCGTTGTCGCCGCTCGCGACCTGCTTCTCCACGTTCTTCGCGAGGAACCCGGTGCCCGACGGCGCGTAGTCGACGATGGCGACCCGACGGCCCAGGAACCGGACCTGCTCGTCGGTGAGCGCCGGGATCTCGCGCCGCAGGAAGGCGAGCGCCGACGCGTACGGCTGGTGGGTGTGCACGATGGCGTTGACGTCGGGCCGCAGGCGGTAGATGTTCGCGTGCATCTTCGCCTCGATCGACGGCGCCAGGTGCGTGGCCCCCGCGTCGGGCCGGTGCCGGCCGTCGAAGTCGACGATGCAGACGTCCTCGGCGCGCATCTTGGCGTAGTCGTAGTTGCTCGGCGTCACGGCGTACAGGCGCCGGCCCGGGACGCGCACCGAGACGTTGCCCTCGGTCGCCTTGAGGAAGCCCCGGTCGAGCATGGTCCGGCACATGTCGACCACGTGCTGACGCGTCCTCGCGTGCTCCATCGGGCCCCTCCTCGTGCGCCGGCCCCCCGGCGGGCCGCTTCTATCATTCCGAACAGCATCCACGGGGGACTACATCGGCGCAGGCCCATCCGGGCGGTGGTTCGCTATCACGGCTTGATAACCTGAGCCTCGATGGGCCAGCACCTCGTGTCCCCGACGCCGTGGCAGCGGCTCCCCGCGGCCGCGGCACCCGCGCTGCGCGCCCGCCTCGGCACGGTGGCCGACGCCGTCGCCCGCCAGGCCACCGAGGCGATCGGCACGGGGAACGACGACGCGACGCTCGCGCGCGACGTCCGGCGCGGCGTCGACGTCGCCCTCCAGCGGTTCGTCGACCTGGTCGGCACCGACGAGCCCGCACTGCCGGCCGGCGTCCGGGAGACCTTCGTCGACCTCGGCGCCGCCGAGGCCCGCGAGGACCGGCCGCCCGAGACCCTGCTCGCGGCCCTGCGGACGTCGGCGCGCGTCATGCTGCGGGAGACGGCCGACGCGCTCACGGACGCGCTCGCCCCCCGGTCGCTCACGACGGCGGCCCTCCTCGACCTGTCCGACGCCGTCACGGCCTTCGTCGACGAGCTCGCCGCCGCGACCACCGAGGGCTTCACGCTCCAGCTGCGCGAGCTCGCCGGCGAGCGCGACCGGCGTCGGCGGCTGCTCGCCGAGCTCCTCGTGCGGGGGAACGCGCCCGAGCGGGCGGTGCTCGCCGCGGCCGAGGGCATCGGCTGGCGCGGGGTGGGCGAGGTGGTCGCCGTCCTGCTGCCGCCCGAGCAGACGCGGCGGACGCAGTTCCGCTTCCGGGACGACGCGGTGGTGCTCGAGCGCGAGCGCGACACCGTGCTGCTCGTGCGGCACGGCCGGACCGCGACGCGCGAGCACCTGGCCCGCGTGCTCGCCGGGCGGGGCGCCGTCGTCGGGGTGACCGTCGACTGGCCTCGGGTGCCGCAGTCGGTCCGCCTGGCCGAGCTCGCCGCGCAGCTCGTCCGGGCCGGCGCGGGCGACGACGTCGGCGGGGTCGACGGCGGGCCGGTCGGTGACCCCCCGGTGTTCGCGGACGACCACCTCGCCACCCTCGCCGTGCGCGGCGAGCAGTCGGCGTTCGCCCTGCTCGGCGAGCGTCGGCTGGCGCCGTTCGCCGGGCTTCCCGAGCCCGCCCGCGGCCGTCTCCTCGAGACGCTGCGCAGCTGGCTGCGGCACTGGGGCTCGCGCGCCGCCGTCGCCGACGAGCTGCGCGTCCACCCGCAGACGGTCAGCTACCGGGTGCGCCAGCTCCGCGACCTGCTGGGGGCGGACCTCGACGACGCCGACGCGCGGTTCGAGCTCGCCCTGGTCCTCGCCGACCCCGTCGGGCGAAGGGTTCCTCCCGCATACCGGTAGGAACCCTTCAGCGGAGACGCGGGGGCACGCGACGCCCGACGGGCCTCGTCACGGAGCGTCTGTGGCGGCCGCCATCTCCTCGTGGTGCGTGGTGACCCAGAACCGCGCCGCCAGCACGAGCCCGAGCACCAGGAGGCCGCTCGTCAGGACGAACGGCCACGCGCGGTCCATGCCGGACAGCCAGCCCGAGATCCAGCCGAACGGCGCGACGACGAGCATCACGCACGTGCGCTGGATGGCCATGACCCGGGACCGCTCGTCGCGGTCCACGTGCAGGGCGACGAGCGACTCGGTGAGCATGAAGAGGATGCCCGCGCCGAACGCGTCCAGCAGCAGGCAGACCCCGAGCAGCACGTAGGTCGACGCGGTCGGCCCGTCGCCGCCCGCGGGGATCGCCACGAGCAGCAGCTGCCCGGCGAGGTACACGACGAAGCCCCACAGGGTGGGCCGGCGCAGGTTGAGCACGTGGGTGAGCCGCGGGATGACCGTGAAGAACAGCACCACGGAGAGCACCGAGCGGACCAGCGGGAAGAACGGCAGCAACGCGTCGGCCACGCCGAGGCGCTGGTTGACGGCGACCTGCCAGAACGTGCCGTTGACCAGCGTCACGGCGGCGACGACGGCGCTCAGCGCGAGGGAGAAGAGCGTCCCGCGCGAGCGCAGGATCAGGCCCAGCACCCCGCGGTACTGGGCGAGCAGGCGCCACGTGCTCACGCCGCGGGTCTGCTCGAGCCGCAGGCGGCCCGTCCTGGTCTCGGTCGACCACCGGTACAGGAGCGCGACCTTGCCGGTCATGATGACGGCAGCGTTGAGGTAGAGGATCCGCACCGCGGGCTCCAGCCCGTACTGCGCCACGAGGAGCGCCGCGATCGGGGCGAAGATCGCCGAGCAGTCGCCGGCGACCTTGACGAGGGAGTACAGCCGCGGGATCTCCGCCCGGTCCGCGTCCTCGACGAGCAGGCAGTCCCACGAGTTCTGGGTGACCTGCCACGCCCCGTTGACGACCGCCGCCACGAGGAACCACCAGAAGTTCTGCGCGAACGCCCAGATGAGGCACGGGATGGACCACGCGACGATGTCGAACACGGCGGTCGTCGCACGCCGCCCGAGCTTGTCCGTGATGACGCCGCCGAGCAGCCCGAACCCCACCTGGGACACCGTCCCGACGGTCGCGACGAGGCCGATCTGCTCGTCGGGCACACCCAGGGCGAGCATGAACACGGACGCGTACGGCAGCACCAGCGCCATCGACAGCCCCCACATGGGTTCCGTCCAGATGGCGGCGCGGGCGTTGCCCGTCAGGCCGACGAGCGACGCCAGCATCGGGTTCCGGGGTGTGCGCACGCAGAGTAGTTAAGCGGAGCCGGGCGCCGGACCTCGACCATGATCATCCGGCGCCCCGTCGGGGTGCCGCCGATCAGCCCCTGCACGCCGCGACCGTCGCCAGTACTCCGGCGAGCACGAGCCCCGCGGCCACGCGACGTCCCACCCTGGTCATGTCGACCTCCCGACCGTTCCGACCGGTCACCCCGGTCGTCCCGACCGTAGCGACGCGCGGCCCGGCGCCCGGGCCCCGTCACAGCGGGCCCACGGGACCTGCACATGATCACCGCACGCCGGAGAAGGCGAACTCAAAGGTGAGGTCGCCGCGAGGCAGCAGGTACTCCGGATGGGTGCGGGCGCCCCAGGAGTCGTCGCCGCCCACGCCTCGACGCATCAGCGCCGGGCGCAGGATCGTGTGCAGGACCGGCGGCAGCTCGTTCGGGTGCCGGGCGTTCTCGATCTCGAACGGCGTCCACGGCAGCGCCGAGAACTCCATCCCCCCGGTGCCCCCGGCGTCGGCGGCGCCATGGCACTCGTACCGCAGGCCCGCGCCGCGGCCGTCGGTCACCTCGGCCCAGCGCACGCCCGTGCGGCTGCCCGACTCCTGCGGGCGCACGTTGGGCGTGAGCTGCGTGACGACCTCGCCGGAGTACACGCCGAGGCGCGCGCCGCGGCGGCGGTCGACGTAGCACTCCTCCGGTCCGTCGCCGTACCAGCGCAGGTGCCGCAGGTCGGCGTCGGCCGTGAAGAGCACGGCCAGCTCGGGCGGGTCCGGCAGGTCTGCGCCCGGCCGCAGCGCCAGCGCGACCTCGACCCGCCCGTCGGCGAACACCCGGTAGGTGACGTCGCACTCGCTCGCGGGCGTCGTCGGCAGGAGCGACGCGCAGCGGACCTCCACGTGGTCGGCGTGCGCGACGACGTCGGGCAGCTCGCGGCCGGGCAGCGGCCGGGCGTAGCGCGAGGCGAGCAGCCACTGCCCGTCGCGGGCGGGCATGCCCCACCCGCGCTCGTTCGCCGTCGGCGCGTGCCAGAAGCTCGGGTGCGGCGGGACGCTGAGCAGCTCGCGGCCCGTCTCGGGCGTCTCGCCGAAGCGGTACGACACCAGGCCGCCGCCCGCGAGCGAGAACAGGGCCTCGAAGCGCGGCCCGCGGACGCCGACGTTGTGCAGGCCCCGCACCAGGACGGGCGGCTCCGCGCCGACCCGGGCCGGCGCCGTCGCGCCCGGGACCACGACCACCCGCTGCTCCCAGGCGACCTCGTGCCCGGCCGGCGCCCACCGGGCGTCCTCGCGCAGGCGCAGCGCGACGTCGACCGTGTACTCGCCCGGCGCGTCCGGGACGATCACCGGCATCGGGTACGTACGGCTTGCCCCGGGCGGGACGTCGATCGCCACGGGCGCCTCCGCGAGCACCGCACCCTCGCGCCGCAACGTCACGACGCACTCGAGGTCGTCGGTCCCCGTGAACAGGCGACGGCTGGCGATCTCGACGGCGTCGCCGACCGCGATCCGGAACGGCTGGTAGAGGTACCTGACCTCCTGCAGCTTCGGCGTCGGCGTGCGGTCGGCGAGGACGATGCCGTTGGCGCTGAACTCGCCGTCGTGCGGCCGGTCGCCGAAGTCCCCGCCGTAGCCGAGGTACTCGCGACCGTGCCGGTCCGTCAGGCGCAGCGCCTGGTCGGCGAAGTCCCAGATGAAGCCGCCCTGGTACAGCGGCTCGCGCTCGGCGAGGTCCACGTAGCGGTCCACCGCGCCGAACGAGGTGCCCATCGCGTGCGCGTACTCGCAGAGGATGAAGGGCTTGTCGCGGTGCGTGCGCAGGTACTCCTCGACCTGCGCCGCGGGCGTGTACATCTGGCTGACGACGTCGCTCGTGCGCGGGTACCGCGCGTCCCAGAAGACGCCCTCGTAGTGCACGGGCCGGTCGTCGACGGCGCGGAACCAGTCGGCGACCGCCGCGATCGTCGACCCGCCGAACGACTCGTTGCCGCACGACCACATGACGACGCACGGGTGGTTCTTGTCGCGCTCGAGCATGCTCGCGGCCCGGTCCAGCAGCGCGGGCAGCCACTCGGGGCGGTCGCCGGGCAGGGCGTCGGCGGGCTCGATGAGCCCGGCTGCCCGCGCCCACCAGCCGTGCGACTCGAGGTTCATCTCGTCGATCACGTACAGGCCGTACTCGTCGCACAGCTCGTAGAACGCGGTGCTGTTCGGGTAGTGGCTGGTGCGGACGGCGTCGATGTTGCTCGCCTTGATCAGCCGCAGGTCGGCCTCGATCTCCGCCCGGGTCATGACGCGGCCGTTCAGCCCGAACTCGTGGCGGTTGACGCCGTGGAAGACGATCCGCTCGCCGTTGATCCGCAGCAGCCCGTCCTCGATGCCGAACCGGCGCATGCCCACGCGCTGCACCACCACCTCGGTGGTCGCACCGTCCGCGTCGAGCACCTCGAGCTCGAGGCGGTGCAGGTACGGGTCCTCGGCGCTCCACAGGTGCGGCCGCTCGAGCGTGAGCGTGAGGTCGCCGGCGTCGTCGGGCACCAGGTCGCCGTGGCCCACCAGGGTGGCGCGCACCGCGCCCTGCCCGACGACGGCGGCCCGCACCCGCACCCGAGCGCTCGTCAGGTCCGGGGCGACCTCGCAGGTCACCCGCAGGTCCTCGAGGTGCGCGCGCGGACGCCGGTAGAGCACGACGTCGCGGAACAGCCCGGAGAACCGGAAGAAGTCCTGGTCCTCGATCCACGACCCCGCGGTCCACTTCACCACCTGCGCGGCGAGCACGTTCTCGCCGTCGCGCCACACGGGCGTCAGGTCGAACTCCGACGGCGTGAACGAGTCGGTCGCGTAGCCGACCCAGACGCCGTTCAGCCAGAGGGCCACCGCGCTCTCCGCGCCGTGGAAGCAGACGCTCAGGCGCTCGCCGTCGGCCAGCGGGCGGTCCAGGGTGAAGCTCGTGACGTACGAGCCGACCGGGTTGAACCGGGTGGGCACCTGCCCGGGCTCGACGGCCTCATGGCCGTCCCACGGGTACTGCACGTTCGTGTACTGCGGCCGGTCGTAACCGTGGAGCTGCAGGTGCCCGGGTACCGGGATCTCGTCCCAGCCGGACCGGTCGAAGCCCGGCTGCTCGAAGCCCGGGACGACGTCGGCCGGGCGAGGCGCGTAGTGGAACGCCCACGTCCCGCCGAGGGACTGCTCGAACCCGCTCACGCCGGTGGCCGCCTCCGCGAGGCTGCGGAACCACCGGTGGTCGGAATGGGCCGGGAGCCGGTTCTCCGCGACGTAGGTGGGGTCGGCGACGCGGGCGATGTCGAAGGTCACGTCCTGGCTCCTGTGCTGGCTCCCGCGCCGGCACCTGCGCCGACCCGGTGACCACATTCTCGACCACCGGGCACCGTCAGTGGTGGTGCGCGGGTGCACCCTCCTCGACCGGCGTCGCACCGGGCAGCGTCCACTGCACAGCCGGGCGGCTCGTCGGGCCCCAGGTGGCGTTGCCGCCGGAGTCGGTGCGCCAGAACCAGCCGGGCTCCCGGCCCTGCGGCCAGCCCTCCGGCACGTCCTGCCACGCCTCGCGCCGGCCGTAGGGCGTCATGTCGAGCACGCCGAGCTGGGGGTTCACCACCTCGTTCCCGCGCCCCGTCGTCGCGTACGTGAGGAAGGCGCGGTCGCCGTCGCGCAGGTAGCAGGTGAGCGAGCCCATGTGCTGCCCGACCGGGAACGCCACGCCGCGGACCGAGTACCACGGCTGGCGGTAGCCCATGAACTCCACGAACGGCGCCACCTCGTCCCAGACCCCGGTGGTGACGACGGCGAACGCCACGCCCCGCGCCTCGAGGTAGCTCGTGTCGCGCAGGTGCCACGCCGCCCAGGTGCAGCCCTCGCACTGGCCGGCGTGCGGGGCGCCGTCGTGCCACATGTGCTTGTAGACGACCAGCTCGTCGTGCCCCCGGAACAGGCTCAGGAAGGGGACCGGGCCGTCCGCGCCGACCACCTCGACGGTCGGGTCGAGCTCGACCATCGGCAGGCGGCGCCGGGCCGCGGCGATCACGTCGCCCTCGCGGGTGTGCGCCTTCTCGCGGGCCAGCAGCTGGTCGCGCGCGGCCTGCCAGGTGGCGAGGTCGACGACGGGCGGGCGGCCCGCCGTCGGGCCGGACGGGGTGGGCGGGGTCGGTGCGCTGGTCATGCGTCCTCCTCGGGGCCTCGCGGCGGCGGTGCGCCGGGTCGTCACCACCACTGACCGCGGCCGTCGGCGGAACTGATCGGCCTGCCGCTCCGGACCACCACGTCCGCCGGGCGGACCGTGTGACCGTGGACGCCTCAGCCGGTCGTGACGTCCCCCATCTCGACGACCTCGAACTCGCTGCCCGGGACGGTCTTGAGGGTGTTGAGCTGGTCGTCGTCCCATCGCGCGTCGGGCGTGCCGGAGACGTACCAATCGGAGCCGTTGTCGGCCAGGATCAGCCCGTAGTCCTTCATCGCCTGCAGGATCACGCGCGCCTGGTAGGGGAAGCCGGAGATGTCGAAGCCGGCCCGGAGCCGCACCTGCATGCCCATCGGCGGCAGGGAGTCGCTCGGGTTCGAGCTCGCGAAGTGCCGCGCCGGCGCGACGTACGCGCGCCGGGTCTGCGCGACGGTGAACCGCAGCGCGTGGTCGATCCGGCCGGCCGCCACCTCCTCGTACCGGACCAGCCCCGGCAGGATCGGCAGGCCCGCGGCGTCCGCGCTCGTCCAGCCGGCCGGCCGCGTCGTGCCGTTCACCAGGTCGAACACCGCACCGCTCCCCGCGTGCCAGGACCCGTCCGGCTGCGGGTAGGCCGCGTAGAGCTCGTAGAGCGTGCGCGTGCCGGCGTCGACGACGAGGACGTGCCGGTCACCGCCGGAGGCAGCGCCGCCCTCGATGGGGGCGTCCGGCGGAACCGGGTACGGCCCCGGGTCCGACTCGTCGTCGTAGTCGAACGTCACCGCGACGCGCGGCTGGTCCGGGCCCACCACGACGTACGGGATGCCGAACGGGCCGCCGTCCCAGTCGGCGCCGAAGTCCATGTGCAGCCGGTCGCTCGCGCCGATCGACGCGATCAGGACGGCGGACCCGGGGTCCACGTCCGCGCCGTCCACGCGGGTGTTCCACGGGTCGTCCGCCGGGAAGGGCCGGAACCCGAGGTCCGCCATCGGGCCGGTCGCGTAGACCGGGTCGGGGTCCGGTTCCGGCACCGGCTCGGCCGCGTGCACGTAGCCCACGACGTCGATCACCACGTGCGCGCGCGTGGCGGGGAACATGTCGCCGTGCACGACGATGCGGCCGTCGGGCCCGAGGCCCACGACCGCCTGGTTCGCGACGTCCCGGCCGACGATGAAGTTCACCGACGACGTCCGCGGCACCGCGCCGGCCAGCCAGGGCCCGAGCCGCAGGTTTCCGACGTCGGTCGGGCCGACCGCCGCCAGGTTCACCACGACGGCCGTCGCGTCCGCGGGCACCGGGCCCACGCCGCGCAGGGTGAGCGCCCGGCTCTCGGGCCCGAAGGGCCGGTCCCAACCGAGGCCGATCCGGGTGTCGACGACGCGCGTCGGCGTCGTGCTCACGACGGCGGCACCGCCCGCCACCCAACCCACGACGTCGAGCACGACGTGCACGGGCGTCCCGGTGTCCGACCACAGCGCGATCGACCCGTCGGTACCGAGCCGGACGACGCTCGCGTTCGCCTTGTCCCGGCCGGGCGCGTAGTTGAGCGTCGACGTGCCGGGCACGGGCGTGCCGCCGGCGAAGACGCGCAGGTGCCCGACGCTCGACACGCCCGTCACCGCCACGTTGAGGAGGACGGCGGCGGCGTCCTCGGGCACGCCCACGCGCCCGGCGACGTCGACGGTGTGCACGCGGCGCGGGGCGATCGCCCCCACGAGCTGCCCGCCGGCCGTCCGCGTGTCCAGCAGGCGCCGGGACATCCGGGTCACGACGCCGGAGCCCGGCATCGTGTACCCCATCACGTCGATGAGGATGCCCGCGTCGCTTGCACCGCGGGTCAGGTAGCAGATCCGGCCGCTCGCGGGGACGGCGACGAAGGCGCTGTTGGCGACGTCCTGCCCGGCTCGAAGTTGACGGTGGAGCCGGCCGGCGCGGGGGTGGCGCCTGTGCCGGTCGAGTCGGGGTAGACCACCACGTGCCCGGGGCCGCCGGGGCGCACCGTGGTGACGTTCACCAGCACGCCGGTCGCGTCTGCCGCGACCCCGCCGGCGCCCGTGACGGTGGCGCAGCGCACCCGGCCCGCCGGTACCGGCCAGTCCGCGACCACGCGCACGGGCTCGCCCGTGACGACGGTCGCCTGGACGGCTGCAGCTGAGGGGCCGTCCGGCGGTGGCGCGACAGCCGCCGACGCCGGGCCGCCCACCACCGAGGCGGCGAGTGCGCACGCGATGCCCGCCACGACCGGCACGAGCGCCCGGCTTCGCGTGAGCGGGACCATCGCGCGCTCCCTCCGTGGGGCGACCACGCCCCGTCACCCGATGGTGACAGAGCCCCTCGCCACCGCGACACCCCGCGCCTCGCCCGCGCGTCAGCCGTCCACGGCCTCCAGCGCGAGACGCGTGAGGCGGCGCCCCGCCACGGCGGTCACGACGACGTCGTGCCCGTCCACGCGGACGCGGTCGCCCACCACGGCCAGCCGGCCGAGCCGGTGGATGACGTACCCGGCCGCCGTCTCGTAGGGCCCGTCCGCGAGCGGGACGCCCGTGATCTCCTCGAACTCCTCGATGGTCACGCGGGCGTCGATCTCGCGCGCGCCGCCCTCGCCGTGCACCGACGGCTCCGGCACGTCGTACTCGTCGTGGATCTCGCCGACCAGCTCCTCGACCATGTCCTCGAGCGTGACGATGCCGTCGGTCCCGCCGTACTCGTCGACGACCACCGCGATGTGCGCGCCCTGCGCGCGCAGCAGCGACATCGAGGGCAGCAGCCGGTTCGTCACCGGCAGGAACGGGACGGGCCGCACCAGGTCGGCGACCGTCGCGTCCTCGTCGAGCCGGCCGAGCAGGTCCCGCACGTGCAGGAACCCCAGCACGTCGTCGAAGCCCTCGCCCGTGACCGGGTAACGCGAGTACGGGCTCGCGCGGACGACGTCGGACGCCTCCGCGAGCGTCAGCGCGCCCGGCAGGAAGGTGACCTCGCCGCGCGGGCGCATGACCTCCCCGAGGGTCCGGTCGCCCGCCTCGAACACGTCGTCGAGGATGCGGCGCTCGTCGTCGGGCAGGCTGCGGTGGCCGGTCACCAGGTCGCGCAGCTCCTCCTCGCTCATCTCCTCCGTGGTCGCCTTCGGGTCGCCGCCCACCAGCCGCACGACGGCGTCCGTCGAGGCCGACAGCAGCCGCACCACCGGCCGCATGAGGGAGGCGAAGCGGTCGAGCGGCGGCCCGACGACGAGCGCGAGCGACGCCGCGCGCTGCAGCGCCAGGCGCTTGGGCACGAGCTCGCCGAGCACGAGCGACAGGTACGCGATGACGAGCGTGAGCAGCACGAGCGCGAGGGGCTCGGCCACCCCCTCGGACAGGCCGAGGCCCGTGAGGGCGGGCACGAAGTCGGGCGCGAGGGTCGAGGCGCCGTACGCGGCCGAGAAGAAGCCGGCCACGGTCACGCCGATCTGCACGGCGGCGAGGAAGCGGTTCGGGTCGCGGGCGACCGCGGCGACCCGTGCGCCGCGGCGTCCCTGGTGCTCGAGCCGGTCGACCTGGCTCGGGCGCAGCGAGACGAGCGCCAGCTCGGTGCCGGCGAAGACGCCACCGACCAGCACGAAGACGAGCACGAGGCCGATGTTGAGCAGGGTTCCCTGGTCCATCAGGTCCACCCCCTCCCGGCACGGTCACGGTGCGCGCGCACCGACAGGCGAAGGGGGCGGCCGGGACTGCAGGGGTCGTCCATGCCTCCAGTAGACGAAATCGGCGTGGCCATGGTCAACGTGGCGCGGGCCCGCTCGCGCTGGGCGAACACGGCGGCGCGACGGGGCGGCGCGACGGGGCGGCCCACCGCGGCGATCCCGGCCCGTGCCGCGATCCGGCTTGACGCCGCGCGTCGGGCGTCCCCAAGGTTGGCCGGTGCCCGCCACCCACCGACCCGGACGCCGGGGCTACCTGCTCCTCGCGGCCCTGGGCGTCGCGTGGGGAATCCCGTACCTGCTCATCAAGATCGCCGTCGAGGAGCTGCACCCGACGACGCTCGTCCTCGGCCGGGTGCTCATCGCCACCGCGCTGATGCTGCCGCTGGCGGTCGCGCAGGGTGCCCTCGCCGGCGCGCTCCGGCACTGGCGCGTCGTGGTCGTCTACGCGCTGATCGAGATCGTGCTGCCCTGGTTCTTCCTCACGCGCGCCGAGCAGCACCTGCCGAGCTCGCTGACCGGGCTGCTCATCGCGGGCGTGCCGATCGTCGGCGTCGTCATCGCGCTGGTGACGCGCAGCGGCGAGCGCCTGGGCGGGCGGGGCGCCGTCGGGCTGGTGGTCGGACTCGCGGGCGTCGCGCTGCTCGTGGGCTTCGAGAGCGGGGCGACCGGCGGGGGCGGCGAGGCGCAGGCGGTGGCCGAGCTCGCGATCGTCGTCGTCTGCTACGCGATCGGGCCGGTGATCATGAGCCGGCACCTCGCGGCCGCGCCCGCGACCGGCGTCATCGCGCTCAGCATGGCGACGGCGTCCGTGGTCTACGCGGTGCCCGGCATCGCGTACGCGCCGACGCAGTGGCCGTCGGCGGAGGTGACGGCCTCCGTGGTCGCGCTCGGCGTGATCTGCACGGCGCTGGCGTTCGTCATCTTCTTCGCGCTGGTCGCCGAGGTGGGTCCGGTCCGCGCGACGCTCGTCACGTACCTGAACCCGGCGGTCGCGGTCGCGGCCGGCGCCCTCGTGCTGGGCGAGCCGATCAGCTGGCTCACCGCCGCCGGGTTCGTGCTCGTGCTGGCCGGGTCCGCGCTGGCGTCACGCCGGACCCCGGCCGCCGCGGAACCGGCGACCCCGGAGGCACCACCGGTGGTCGCCGAGGCGGAGGCCGCGGAGGCGCGCTGACGAGCCAGCCACCGTGAAGCGTTCCGTTCGCCCACCGGCAGGAACGCTTCACGATCCGGGCGGGCCGCCCGGTCAGTGCTCGCGGAGGTCCGGGCAGACGTCCGCAGCCGCCTCGTCGGCGGCGATGTACGCCTCCTCGCGGTCGTGCCGGGCGTAGCCGGTCCGCGAGTCGTACACCTCCGCGGCCAGGCCGGCCTCGAGCTGGCGCAGGCCCACGTCCACCACGACGCCGTCGACGCTCACCTCCACGAAGCGGAGCAGGCGCTCGTACCGGTCGCGGTCGTCGGAGCTGCCGACGACGAGCGTGACCTCCCGGCCCGTGACCAGGTCGGCCGCCAGCGCGGTCGCCTCCGCATACCCGCACTGGTCGCGCTCGGGCGTGTCGATGCCCAGCAGGCGCACCCGCTCGACGACGCCGTCGCGGCTCACCTCGATCGTGTCGCCGTCGATCACCTGGGTGACCTGCCAGCCCGCCTGCGCCGCACCGGGTGCGTCGGCGCGCGCGCCGGCGTCGGAGGCGCTCCCCGAAGCGCCGTCGGTGCCGCCGTCGGGACCCGCCTGGGTGACCTGCCACCAGACGAGGACGGCGAGCGCGACGAGCGACAGCAGCAGCTGCCGTCGCCCGCCGCGTCGTCGTCTCATGCCGCGACCGTAGGGCATCAGCCCGGTGCCGCGGTGCCGCCCCTCCCGGGGCCAGACGCGCGCCCCGTCAGGGCACGGTCACGAGCGTCTTGATCACGCCCGGCGTGCGCTGCTCCATGTCCGCGTAGGCCTGCTCGATCTCGGCGAACGGGCGGGTGGTGGTGAACATCGGCGACGGGTCGAGCCGGCCCTCGGCGATGAACCGGAGCAGGTCGTCCATGTGCCGCAGGTCGCCGAGGCCGGTCCAGAGCGTGACGTTCTTGAACAGCAGCTGCGCGAAGGGCAGCGGCACCGGCTCCGCCGGGATCCCGACGACGCCGATCCGCCCGCCGGTCGCCACGAGGTCGCACGCGAGCGCGAGCGTCACGGGCAGGCCGACGGCCTCGACGACGGCGTCGGCGCCCACGCCACCGCTGATCTCCGCGACCGCCGCGGCGACGTCGTCCCCTGCGGCGAGCGCGTGCGTGGCGCCGAGGGTGCGCGCCACCTCGAGGCGGTCGGGCATCGCGTCGACGGCGACGATCGCGCGCGGCGCGTGCAGCGTCGCCGTGTGCACCGCGGACAGGCCGACGGGCCCGCAGCCCAGCACCACGACCACCTGCCCGACGTCGGTCACCGCCTGCCGCACGGCCGTCCAGCCGGTCGAGAGCACGTCCCCGACCGCGAGCGCCTGGGCGTCCGTGACGCCGTCCGGCACGCGCGAGAGGTCCATGTCCGCCCACGGGACGCGGAGGAGCTCCGCCATCGTGCCGCCCCAGCCGCCCCAGCGCGCGCCCGAGCCGAGCACGCCGCCACGCTCGCACCGCTGCGTCTGGCCGCGCCGGCACGCGCCGCAGCTGCCGCACCACGGCGCCGCCGGCCCGACGACCCGGTCCCCGACGGCGAACCGCGTCACCGCCGCGCCGACGGCCACCACCTCGCCCACGTACTCGTGGCCGAGGGAGAAGCCCCACGGCGTCGGCAGGTGACCGTGCACGAGGTGCACGTCGCTGCCGCAGACGGTCGTGGCCCGGACCCGGACGACGACGTCCGTGGGCGCCTCGATGACGGGGTCCGCCGCCTCGACGAGCCTGACCGAGCCGAGTGAGTCGCAATACATGTGCTGCATGACGACCTCCAGAGGGAACACCCCTGCGCGGTCCTCACGCTAGGCGCGCGCTGCGCGGGCCGGAACGGCGCTGTCCGGTTTCTCGATCACGTTCACCCGGCCGGCGGATGGTCGACCTTGGTCGACAACCGGGCGTCGCGTCACCGACCCGCGCGAACCACCGTGCGGTACGTGCGCTCCTCGCCCGGCTCGAGCCAGATCACCTCACCGTCCCGCTCGGCCTGCGCGCGGCCCGAGTCGCGGGACGTCGACGGTTCGACGCCGAGCACGTTGACTCCGGGCGTCGCGTCACGCCAGAGCACCGTCTGGTTCCACGTCGCGGCGTCCTGCTCGATGCTCACCCATGGGCCCTCTGGCGCGCGCACCTCCACGAGCACCCCCGGGCCAGGCCGCGGGCGGCAGTAGGCGACGACCTCGGGCGAGGGGCTGTCGGCGACGTCGAGCACCCAGGGGAGGGACACGCCGGACGGGCCGGAGAGGTCGCGCTCGCCCACCACGTCGGCGGTCGCCGTGACGACGGTGCCCGGCACGACGACCGGCGCGCCCAGGTTGAGGTGGTGGCGGAACATGTGCCCGGCTCGCCCCCAGCCCGCGTTGCGGACGGTGTCCTCGACCCGGACCCACGCCTGCGCCGTCCCTGCGACGACGCGACGGCGCAGGACGAGCGTCGGCTGGCCGAGGGCCGCCTCGACGACGTCGCCGACGATCTCGACGGCGAGCGCCCCGTCCTCCTCGATCAGCGCCCAGCGCACGTTCTCGGCCGGGGTGTGCCCGATGCGCCCGTGCAGGGGGTGGTGCACGCCGTCGACGTCGGCGGGGGCGCCGGTGGACGCCAGCCCGCACGTGCTCAGGAGGCCGCCCCCGAAGGTGCGCACCCACCCGGCGCCCTGCGGCTCGTACCGGTCGGAGCTGACGGTGCCCCGCGGGGACCGCCACGCGAGCGGCAGGCCGGCCGCGTCCGCCCAGCCGATGTCCATCGCCCGGTCGAGCAGCAGGTCGAACGAGATGCCCCCCGGGTTCCGCACGCTCAGGACCGGGGTGCCCCGGCCGGGGCCCTCGTCGAGGACCGCCCGGGTCACCGCGACGAGCTGGTCCGCGGCCCCGACGAGCCTGCGGAGGCCGGGCTCGAGGGCCACGGAGTCCGCGCCGAACCCCATCAGCCGGCTCCCCGCACCTCGGCGGCCGCCGACCGCCGGGCGCCGATGGCGATCGCGACGACCAGCACCGTGCCCGTGAGGACGTACTGCCAGTAGGACGCGACGCCGAGCAGGTTCAGGGCGTTGGCGAGGACGGCGAACAGCAGCGAGCCGACGACCGTGCCGAACATCGTGCCGCGGCCGCCCCGCAGGGCCGTCCCGCCGACGACGACGGCGGCGATGACGTCCATCTCGAAGCCCATCGCCATGTTGCCCTCGGCGGAGGAGAGGCGGCCCGCCATGAACACGCCCGACAGGGCGAAGCAGAGCCCGGCCACGACGAAGACGAGCACCTTGGCCCGCGCGACGGGCAGGCCTGCCAGGACGGCGGCCCGCTCGTTGCTGCCGAACGCCCGCACCGTGCGGCCGAAGTGCGTACGGCTGAGCAGCAGGTAGGCCGCGACCGCCACCACCAGGAACACGAGGAAGACGTACGGCACCCGGCCGATGGTCTCGGTGGTCGCCGCCCGGTAGTTGCTCGACGTGATCGGCACGACCTTGCCCGACGTCCAGATGAACGCCAGACCGAGGAAGAGGTAGAGCGTGCCGAGCGTCGCGATGAACGGCGCGATCCGCACGTAGGTCACCAGGAGGCCGTTCACGAGCCCGAGCCCGACGCCGATCGCCAGCGCCACCACGATCGCCCCGCCGATGGTGGTGCTCGGCAGCACCGTGCCGATGGCGATGGCGCTGACCGCGATCACGCCGCCGACGGACAGGTCGAGCAGGCCGCCCGCGATGAGGAGGGTCATGCCGCAGGCGGCCAGCCCGACGAGAGACGCCTGGAAGAGCACGTTCTCGATGTTCCCGCCGCCCCAGAACGACGGCTTGGCGATGCCGACCGCGACGGCGAGCACCACGAGCACGGCGACGAGGTACTGACGGGACGCGAAGTGCAGCACCGTCTGCAGGCGGCCGGGGCCTTGGTCGTTGGCGACGCCCGTCGGAGCGGGGGTCGTGTCGATGGCGGTCACGAGTGCCTTCCTTCCAGCATGCGGCGGACCGCCGCACGCTGCGCACCGTCGATGCTCAGGGCGAAGATCAGCAGCAGGCCGAGCGCGACGTACTGGTAGAACGACGGGACGTTGAGGAGGTTGAGCCCGGAGTTGATCATGGCGAGCAGGAGCGCCGCGACGAAGGTGCCGACGATGTTCCCGCGACCGCCGGCCATGGACGTCCCGCCGAGGACCACGATGGCGATCGCCTGGAGCTCGAGCCCCGTGGAGATCGACCCGTTGACGACGCCGAGCTGGCTCGCGAGGAGCACGCCACCGACGCCCGCCGACGCGCCGGCGATGAGGTAGGCCCGCAGGAGCACGCGGTTCACGCCGATGCCCGTGTCGACGGCGGCCTCAGGGCTTCCCCCCACGGCCACGACGTGCTTGCCGAAGCGCATCCGCTCGAGGGCGAACCACATGCCGCCGCCGGCGAGCACGGCGATGACGAACGGCGTCGGGACGCCCAGGAGGGACGACGTGGCGACGTCCTTGAAGCCCGCCGAGGCGATCATGATCGGCGCACCGCCCGTGAAGAGCAGCACGAGCCCGCGGAACACGCTCATCGTGCTCAGCGTGGCGATGAACCCGGGGACGCGGGCCTGGGTGACCAGGAGCCCGTTGACGGCACCCAGGCCGGCGCCCACGAGGATCCCGACGAGGGCCCCGACGAACGGACCGGCGCTGTTCACGACCGACGCGGCGACGCACGCCGCGAGGGCCTGCGCCGAGCCGACCGACAGGTCGATGCCGCGGACGGCGATGACGAGGGTCATCCCGTAGCCGACGATCGCCAGGATCGCGGCGTTGACGAGCATGTTCGTCACGTTCGACGAGGACACGAAGTTCGGGACGACGGCGACGCCCACGACGAGGACGATGAGGAAGGGAACCAGCACGCCCGAGTTCTGCAGCAGGCGACGGCGCTGGTCGGCGCGGCGTGCGCGCTCGGCGGAGCGGTCCCGCTCGGCGGCGACCAGCTCCTCCGCCGTGAGCGTGGTGACGGTTTCAGTCATGGCTGCCCTCCTGGGCGGTCTGGCCCACAGACGCGCCGACGATGTTCTCCTCGGTGACGTCGCGCCCGCGGAGCTCGGCGACCTGCCGCCCCGCGAAGTACACGACGCACCGGTCGGCGATGGCCGCCAGCTCGGGGGCGTCCGAGCTGGAGACGACGACCGCGACGCCGCGGTCGGCCAGCTGCTTGACGAGCTGGTAGATGTCGACCTTCGCGCCCACGTCCACGCCCCGGGTCGGCTCGTTGAGGAGGAGGACCGAGCAGCCCGAGAGCAGGGCCCTGCCCAGGAGCACCTTCTGCTGGTTCCCGCCGGACAGGTTCCCGATCAGCTGGCGCCCGTGCGGGACGCGGATCCGCATCTCGTCCCGTAGCCGGGCGAACTCGGCGGACTCGTCGCGGCGCAGCGGGAGGACACGGCGGGACCAGGGCAGGGACCGGCGGTCGCGCGACACCATGGCGTTCTCGGTGACGTCGAGGTGGGGAAGGATCCCCTCGCTCTTGCGGTCCTCGGAGAGCATGAAGATCCCGTGGCGGACCGCCTCGCGGCTGCTCCTGAGCCGGACGGCCTTGCCGTCCACCTCGACGACGCCGCCGAGGCCGACCAGGTCACCGAAGAGGGCGCGGGTCAGCTCGGTGCGCCCGGAGCCGACGAGGCCCGCCAGGCCGAGCACTTCGCCGCGCCGGACGTCGAGGCTGAAGGGCTCGGCGACACCGGGCACCTGGAGCTCGCGGACCGCGAGGCGCACGTCGGTGGCCTCGCCCTCCCCGGTCGAGACGTGCTCGTACGTGGTGGGCTTGCGGCCGAGCATGTGCTCGACCAGCCGCGGCTCGTCGAGCTCGCTGGTCGGCTGCCGGGCGACGAGCTCGCCGTCCCGCAGCACCGCCACGTCGTCGCAGATCGCGAAGATCTCCTCGAGGTGGTGGGAGACGTACACGATCGCCTTGCCCTGCTGGGCGAGCCGGCGGACGATCGCGTGGAGCCGGGTGATCTCGGCGCCGTTGAGGGCCGCGGTCGGCTCGTCCATGATCAGCACGTCGAACGTGCGCGAGAGGGCGCGGGCGATCTCGACCATCTGCCGGTCACCCACGGTGAGCGAGCTCACGGGACGGTCGGCCTCCAGGTCCATGCCGAGCTGCTCGAGGAGCTCGGTGGAGCGGGTGCGGGTCCGGCCGCGCTGCACCACGCCGCCGGTCGTCAGCTCGTGCCCCAGGAAGATGTTGTCCGCGACGGACAGCTGGGGGACCTGACGGAACTCCTGGCTGACCACGCTGATGCCCGCCGCCTGCGAGTCCGCGGAGCTGCGGAAGCGCTGGGGCACGCCCTTGAGCGTCACCGACCCGCGGACCGGCTGCTCGATCCCGCCGAGGACGCGGATCAGCGTGCTCTTGCCGGCACCGTTCTCGCCGACGAGCCCGAGCACCTGGCCCGCATGGATGTCGAGCGACACGCCCTTCAGGGCCCGGACGCCGGGGTACTCCTGGACCACGTCCTCGACCTGCAGGACTGCTGTCATGAACCTGTCTCCATCCCGTTCAGCACGATGGGTAGGGGTGGCCGGGGCCACCCCTACCCATCATCGGCTCAGTCCTGGGCCGCCCTGGACGCGCGGAAGTCCGCGAGGTTGTCGGCGGTGACGATCTCGACCGGGAAGAAGATGGTCTTCGTCCCGGCGTCGTCGTAGCCCGCGTCCTCGCCGTTCAGCAGAGCGAGAACCGTCTCGACCGCCTTGACGCCCTGGCCGTACGGGTCCTGCGCGACGGTGGCGCTCATGAGGCCCTGCTCGATGAGGTCGAGGGCGCCGTCAGCACCGTCGAAGCCGATCAGGATGAAGCCGTCGGCGACCGACTTGCCCGCCGTCTCCATCGCGCGCTGGGCGCCGATGGCGGAGTCGTCGTTGGCGGCGTAGATGACCTCGAGGTCGGGGTTGGCCGAGAGCATGTCCTGCGCAGCCGCGAACCCGCCGTCGACCGTGTCGTTGCCGTCGAGGCTCGAGACGATCTCGAAGTTGTCGTTCGCGCCGAGGATGGAGACGAACTCCGCGACCCGCTCCTCGCCGACGACCGAGCCGGCGTGCAGCTCGATGACGCCGACCTTGTGCGGCCCGGGCACGTCGCCGAGCTGCTCGATGACGTACTCGGCCGCGAGGGCACCGCCGTTGGCGTTGTTCGACTGGATGTAGGCGTCGTAGTCACCGGCGGTGCCGATGTCGGCGATGACCACCGGGATCTTCGCCTCGTGCGCGGCGTCGATCGTCGACGGCAGCGCGGTCGGCTGCACCGGGGTGACGATGAGGCCGGAGATGTCCTGGTTGATCAGGTCGAGGCTGCCGGACACCTGCTGCTGCTGGTCCGACTTCTGGTCGACGACGACCGCCTCGACGCCGGCGGCCTCGGCACCGGCCTGCACACCCGCGGCGTAGGACTGCCAGTAGGGGTTCTGCAGGTCGTACACCGAGTAACCGATGACGATCGGGTCCTTGGCCTCGAACTCCGACGTCGCGGCGGTGTCGCCGCCGGTCGTCGGCTCGGCCGTGTCCGCAGGCTCGTCGGCGCCGCTCGCGCAGGCGGTCAGCATGAGGCCTGCGACGGCGGAGAGCGCCACGGCCTTGGTGAGGTTGCGCACTGTGTCTCCTTTGACGGGGTGGTGATGGGGTCGATCGGTCTGGGGTGGCCGCTGGCCGGGTGGCTCAGCGGATGTGGGTGACGAGCCGGCCGGTGTTGGCGGCCGGGGACAGGAAGGCGTTGTCGTGCAGGCCCGCCCACGTCGGCAGGGGCGCCGGCTTGTCCGCCGCGTGCTCCGTGGGCTCGTGGCTGTAGGTCGAGACCTCGCGCACGACGAGCGGCGTCGTCGCGTCGGCGGGGCAGCGGAACGTGTGCAGGTGCTTGCGGTGCATGACGAACTTCGGGTCGCCCGCGCTCAGCCGGACGTAGCTCGTGAGCGCCGCGTAGGTGTCCTCGCGACCGGCGGGCAGCGCGACGCCGTCGGGCCAGGGGGAGCCGGCCGGCATCGGGGAGAAGGTGACCGTCTCCTCGTCGTCGACCCGCACGGGCTCGGGGCCGTAGAAGACGTCCATCTCGCCGAGGACGACCTCGTAGCTCTCGGTCTTGCGCTGGTGGTAGTGCGGCGGGCAGAACTTGCCGGGGTGGACGATCATGAGCTTGTCGCACAGGCCGCTGTACTCGGACCCGTGCGCCGCCGAGACGGGCAGGCCGTCGACGGCCGGCTCGTTGAGCGCCTCGAAGATCACCATCAGCTCGTACGGCTCGCGCGACCAGAGGCCGTTCTCGAAGGCCGCGTACTGGTCGTCGCCGAAGACGATGCCGGCGCTGTCGTTGACCATGTCGGGCGTGATCGGGTAGCGCAGCGCGCGGGCCAGCGAGGCCGCCTCGTTCAGCCACTCGTCGTACTCGCGCCGGGTCACGTAGGTCCGGGTCACTGCATCCTCCATTGGATCGCGGAGCGGCCGTGGCGGCGAAGATCCGCCACCGACGTGGCCCACCTCGCCCGGTTTGTGAACCGGTTCAGAAGTGAACCGGTTCACAGCGTGCCCCCGATCTCGCGCGGCTGTCAAACGGCGAGATCGAATCGTTACGGAAGCACCGTGGACCCTCGCACGACGAGCCGCGGCTCGAAGTCGATGTGCTCCCCCGGATCACGGTCGTCGAAGAGCAGGCGCGCCGCGGCCATCCCCATCTCGAAGGAGGGCTGGTGCACGGTCGTCAGCGGCGGGTTCAGCGCCGGCGCGAAGTCGGCGTCGTCGTACCCGACGAGCGCCACGTCGTCCGGCACGCGCAGGCCGCGGTCCTGCATCGCGAGGAGCGCGCCGAGGGCGAGCATGTCGTTCACGCACATCACTGCGGTGACCTGGCGGGCGTCGAGCAGCGGTCCGACCGCCGTCCGGCCCTCGACCACCGTCAGGTCGTCCACCACGACGTCGACGATCACCTCGGCCGGGTCGAGGCCTCGCGCCTCGACGGCGGCCACCGCGCCCGCGCGTCGCTCTGCGCACCACGAGACCCGCGACGGCCCGTTCACGAGCGCAAGACGCCGGTGACCCCGCTCCAGCAGGTGGTCCATCGCGAGCCGCGCGCCCTGCACGTTGTCCAGGCTCACCCACGCACCGAGGGACCCCGGGTGCTGCCGCTCGAGCGTGACGACGCCGAACCTGCGTGCCTCGAACGACTTCCAGTCCGCCGCCCGATCCACGATCGGCGCGATGATCAGACCGTCCACCCCCTGGCTCTCCAGGTCCCGGAGCAGGCGCCGCTGGCGGGCCGGGTCCTGGTGCGTCGAGCAGACCACGAGAGTGAGCCGGAGCCCGTCGGCGACGGTCTCGACGCCGCGGAGCACCGACGCCCAGAACGGGTTCCCGACGTCGGGCACCACCACGCCGATGAGCTTCGACCGCCTGCTGCGCAGCTGGCCCGCCGCGCGCGAGCCCACGAAGCCGAGCGAGCGCATGGCCTCCTCGACGCGCTCACGGGTGCGGGCGCCCACCCGGTCCGGGTTGTTGAGCACGTTGGAGACCGTCCCCACGGAGACGCCCGCGGCCGCGGCGACGTCCCGCACGCCGACGGTGCGGCCGTCCTCCGGCCGGCCGTCGGCCGGGGCGGCATCCATCGGCTGCAGCACCAGCGCCCTCGATTCCCCCGAGGTCCCGCGTGACGAGCGTCGCGGGACGGACGGGGCTGGATACTACCCCGGGTCCCACGCCCGCCTCCGGCGAGCGACCCCGCCGTCCCGGTCGAGTCAACACAGGTTGACAGCCTTCCGCGCGTCAACCATTGTTGACCCGTGGACCTGACGGAGGTGACGGCGATGCTCAGACTGGCGGCGGCCGACGACGGCCCGGACCCCCTGGGCGCGCTGCGCGCCGCGGCCGAGGTCAACGCGGAGATGGAGCGGCAGCAGGCGGTGCTCGTCCGGCGGGCGCGCGTCCGCGGCGCGACCTGGCTGGAGATCGCCGCGGCGCTCGGCGTCTCCAAGCAGGCGGTGCACAAGAAGTACGGCCGCAAGGCCTGACCGCGCCGCGGCGCTGCTCCGGCGGGGACGCGGCTCGCCCGCGTCCGGCGCCCCACCTTCCGCGCCCCCGTCCGGGCACCCTTTCGGTCCCGGAACGCCCGACTCGTGTCGGTACCCGCGAGTAGCGTCGGCAGTGCGGTCCTGCGGTCGCGGCTCGACACCTCCCTCCCCGAGCCGGCGGGCGACCGACGGGCCGGCACGGCGTCACGCTCTCGGAGGTGAGCGACATGGCCGACGCGTCGTCCCCGCCGACCCCTGCGCGCGCCGAACGCGGTGCCGCCGGCGACCACCGCGCCGCCGATGCGCGACGGGCGTCCCCGTGGGCCGGCGTCCCCGACGACCCGCGCGGGCTCGTCTGCCCCACGTGCGGGACCGTCGTGCCGCCGGGGCGGGTGCACCGCGCGTTCCTCGCCGCGCTCAGCTGGTTCCTGCTGGTCCCCGCCGTCGCCGGCGTCCTCGCGCTGACGCTCGGGCCGCAGGCCATCGAACGGAACAGCCTGCTCTGGGTGGTCGGCTGGGCCGCCATCGGCGCACCGGCCGCCGTCGCGGCGCTGCGGCGCGGGTACACGCTGCGGTGCCGGGCGTGCGGCGCGAAGGGGCTCGTCGGCGCGGGCACGTTCGAGGCC
>AXCX01000138.1 GCA_000767215.1 Actinotalea fermentans ATCC 43279 = JCM 9966 = DSM 3133 | reverse complement strand
GAACCAGGCACGCCAGTCCTCGGGCGCCGCCTCCACCGCGTCCCGGGCGGGCGCGAACGCGGCGTCGGCCGCCGCCCGGTCCACGCGGCCGCTCGGCCGGCGCGGGAGGTCGTCCACCGGCAGGCTCCCTGCCGCTGCGAGCTCGTCGGCCATCCGCTGCACCTGGATCGCGAGCCACCACTCACGGGCCAGCAGCCACAGCGCGAGCACCGGCAGCACCAGGACGGCGGCGCCCATGCCGACGGCGAGCGGCTCCCCGGTCGCGACGAGGGCCACGCCTGCCCGGCCCGCCACGACCATGTACAGCAGCAGGAGCAGGGTGATGACGACGGCCCCCGCGAGGGCGGGCAGCATCCGTCGACGGCCGGTGTCGCTCACGCGAGGTCGAGGTAGTGCTCGAGGCCGACGGTCAGACCCGGACGCGCGCCGACCGACCGCGTCGCCAGGAGGACGCCGGGCATGAAGGAGGCCCGGTCGAGCGAGTCGTGGCGGATCGTCAGCAGCTCCCCGGGATTGCCGAGCAGCACCTCCTGGTGGGCGACCAGGCCGCGCAGCCGCACCGCGTGCACGTGCACCCCGTCGACGACGGCGCCCCGCGCGCCGTCGAGCGCGGTGGTCGTCGCGTCCGGTGCCGGGGCGACGCCGGCGGCCTCGCGCGCCGCCGCGATCGCCTGGGCCGTGTGCCGGGCGGTGCCGCTCGGCGCGTCGACCTTGTCCGGGTGGTGCAGCTCGACGACCTCGACGGACTCGAACCAGCGCGCGGCCTTGGCGGCGAACGCCATCGTGAGGACGGCACCCAGCGCGAAGTTGGGTGCCACGAGCACGCCGACCGACGGCGCCTCGACCAGGTGGTCGCGCACGCGCTGCAGCGCGGGCTCCGTCCATCCGCTGGTGCCGACGACCGCGTGCACGCCGGCGTCGACGAGGGCGTGCACGTTGGCCTCGGTGACGCCGGGCACCGTGAAGTCGACCGCCACCCGGGCACCGGCCGCGCGCACCTCGGCGACGTCGTCGTCCGCGTCGAGCGCGGCGACCAGGTCGAGGTCCGGGGCCGCCTCGACGGCGGCGATCACGGCACGTCCCATGCGGCCTGCGGCGCCGAGCACCGCGACGGGGATCTGGCTCACGGGCGCCACAGTAGCGGCCGGCCTCAGTCGGCGAACGGGCCGACCTGAACGATGGACCTCGGCATGGCGGCGAGCTCCGCGGCCAGGACGCGGACGTCGTCCGGCGTGACGGCCTGGATGCGCGCGAGCGACTCCGCCTGGCTCATGAGCTCGCCGTGGACGAGCTCCGCCTTGCCCAGGCGCGTCATCCGCGAGCCCGTGTCCTCCAGGCCGAGCACCAGGCCACCCGAGAGCTGGCCGAGGGCGCGCTCGTGCTCTGCGGCGGTGATGCCGTCGGCGGCGCACCGGTCCCACTCGCTGCCGAGCAGCGCGACCACGTCGTCGACCTTCGCCGGCGCGCAGCCGGCGTACAGACCGAGGAAGCCCGTGTCCGCGTGCCCGGAGGAGAACGCGTACACGGAGTACGCGAGCCCGCGCTTCTCCCGGATCTCCTGGAACAGCCGCGACGACATCCCGCCGCCGAGCACCGTGGTGAGGACCGACAGCGCGTACCGCCGGTCGTCGGCCGACGGCAGCGCGAGGCCGCCGAGGATCACGTTGGCCTGCTCGGTCGCGCGGTGCACCGTGAGCTCGACCGGGCCGGCGTCGATCGCGGCCGGGCTCGAGTCCCGCCGGGGTGCCGGACGGGCGTCCGGGTCCAGGTCCCAGCCCCCGAGCCGGGCGGCCTCGAGGACCTGCGCGCACAGCGCGTCGTGGTCCACGCCACCCGCCGCCGTCACCACGAGCGTCGACGGCCGGTAGTGCTCGGCGTAGTGGTCGTGCACGGCGGCGCGCGGGACGGCCCGGATGGTCGCGGGCGTGCCCCCGATCGGCCGGCCGAGCGGGTGCGCGCCGAGCACCGCTGCCGCGAACTGCTCGTGCGCGACGTCGGACGGGTCGTCGTCGTTCATCGCGAGCTCTTCGAGGATGACCCCGCGCTCGACCTCGAGCTCCTCCTCGTCGAGGAGGGCGGACGTCACCATGTCCATGATCACGTCGACGGCCATCGGCAGGTCGGTGTCACGCACCCGCGCGTAGTAGCAGGTGTGCTCCTTGCCGGTGGCCGCGTTCGCCTCGCCCCCGACGGCGTCGAACGCCTCCGCGATGTCCATGGCGGTGCGCCGCGGGGTGCCCTTGAACAGCAGGTGCTCGAGGAAGTGCGTCGAACCGTGGTGGCCGTCGCGCTCGTCGCGCGAGCCCACGCCCACCCAGGCGCCGATGGTCGCCGACCGCAGCCCGGGCATGTGCTCCGTGAGCACCCGGATCCCGCCGGGCAGGACGGAACGGCGCACGATGGCGCCGCCGTCCTGCTCGGCGGTCAGCTCCGCGCCCGGCTCACCGGGCGCGACGAGCGGCAGATCCAGGGGCATCAGGCGTCGGCGTCGGTCGCCTCGGCGGGCTCGGCGGACGCGCCGCCCTCCGCCTTCTCCTCCTCGACCACGGCGTGCAGCGAGAGCTTGCCGCGCGGGTCGATCTCGGCGATCTCCACCTGGACCTTCTGGCCGACGGCGAGGACGTCCTCGACGTTCTCGACGCGCTTGCCACCGACGAGGCGACGGATCTGCGAGATGTGCAGGAGGCCGTCCTTGCCGGGGGTGAGCGAGACGAACGCGCCGAACGTCGTGGTCTTCACGACGGTGCCGACGTACCGCTCGCCGATCTCCGGCATCGTCGGGTTCGCGATGGCGTTGACCATCGCGCGTGCGGCCTCGGCCGACGGACCGTCGACCGCGCCGATGTAGACCGTGCCGTCGTCCTCGATCGTGATGTCGGCGCCGGTCTCGTCCTGGATCTGGTTGATCATCTTGCCCTTCGGGCCGATGACCTCGCCGATCTTGTCGACCGGGACCTTCACCGTGATGATCCGCGGGGCGTAGGGCGACATCTCGTCCGGGCCGTCGATGGCCTCGGCCATGACGTCCAGGATGTGCAGACGGGCCTCCTTGGCCTGCGTCAGCGCGCCGGCCAGGACGTCGGCGGGGATGCCGTCGAGCTTCGTGTCGAGCTGGATCGCCGTGACGAAGTCCTTGGTGCCCGCGACCTTGAAGTCCATGTCACCGAAGGCGTCCTCGGCGCCGAGGATGTCGGTCAGCGCGGCGTACCGCGTCTGGCCGTCCACCTCGTCGGAGACCAGGCCCATCGCGATGCCCGCGACCGGCGCGCGCAGCGGCACGCCCGCGTTGAGCAGCGACAGCGTCGAGGCGCAGACCGAGCCCATCGACGTCGAGCCGTTGGAGCCCAGGGCCTCGGAGACCTGGCGGATCGCGTAGGGGAACTCCTCGCGGCTCGGCAGGACGGGGATCAGGGCCCGCTCGGCGAGGGCGCCGTGGCCGATCTCGCGGCGCTTCGGGGAGCCGACGCGGCCGGTCTCACCGGTCGAGTAGGGCGGGAAGTTGTAGTTGTGCATGTAGCGCTTGCGCGTCTCCGGGGAGAGCGTGTCGAGCATCTGCTCCATGCGCAGCATGTTCAGCGTGGTGACGCCCATGATCTGGGTCTCGCCGCGCTCGAACAGGGCCGACCCGTGGGTCCGCGCGAGGATGTCGACCTCGGCCGACAGGCTGCGGATGTCGCGGAGGCCGCGGCCGTCGATGCGGAACCCGTCGGTGAGGATGCGGCGCCGGATGACCTTCTTGGTCACCGAGCGGATGGCCGCGGAGATCTCCTTCTCGCGACCCTCGAACTGCTCGGCCAGCTCGGCGCGGACCTCGTCCTTGATCTCGTCGAGGCGGTTCTCCCGCGTCTGCTTGTCGGCGATCGAGAGGGCCTCGGACAGGCGACCCTCCGCGACGCGCTCGACGACCTCGTAGACGTCGGCCTGGTAGTCCGGGAACAGCGGGAACTCCCGCGTCTCCTTCGCCGCCTTGGCGGCGAGCGCGGCCTGCGCCTCGCACAGCACGCGGATGAACGGCTTGGCGGCCTCGAGGCCCTCGGCCACGACCTCCTCCGACGGCGCGGTCGCGCCCTCGGAGATGAGGTTCCAGGCGCCCTCGGGAGCCTCGGCCTCGATCATCGCGATCGCGACGTCGTCACCGACGACGCGGCCGGCCACGACCATGTCGAACGTGGCGCGCGCGCGCTCCTCGTACCGCGGGAAGGCGACCCACTGGCCCTCGATGAGCGCGATGCGCACGCCGGCCACCGGGCCCGAGAACGGCAGGCCGGAGATCTGCGTGGAGATCGACGCGGCGTTGATCGCCAGGACGTCGTACGCGTCCTCGGGGTGCAGCGACAGCACGGTGATGACGACCTGGACCTCGTTGCGCAGGCCCTTGACGAACAGCGGGCGCAGCGGGCGGTCGATCAGGCGGCACGCGAGGATCGCCTCGGTCGAGGGACGCCCCTCGCGCCGGAAGAACGAGCCGGGGATCTTGCCGACGGCGTACTGCCGCTCCTCGACGTCCACGGTCAGGGGGAAGAAGTCGAACTGGTCGCGGGGCGACTTGCCCGCCGTCGTGGTCGACAGCAGCGTGGTGTCGCTGTCGAGGTAGGCGACGACGGAGCCGGCGGCCTGCTTGGCCAGGCGACCGGTCTCGAAACGGACGGTGCGGGTGCCGAAGCGGCCGTTGTCGATGACGGCCTCGGCGAACTGGATCTCGGGTCCCTCCACGGGATGCCCTCCTTCGGGAGAAGGCCCGGGCGCGCGGCGGTCTTCGATCGAGGTCCGCGGACCGTCCGGCGCTGCCGCTCGTTCCGCGAGCCACTACCGAGGACCGGACGTCGGCCGGGAGTGGTCTGGATGGAGTTGTAGGGCGCGCCGGAGGTCCGGCGCCTGACACCGAGCCAGCCCGGACCCCACGGGTCCGGGCTGGCTCGGGACGTTCAGCGACGCAGGCCGAGGCGCTCGATGAGGCTCCGGTAGCGCTCGATGTCGACCTTCTGCAGGTAGCCGAGGAGGCGACGCCGCTGGCCGACGAGGAGCAGCAGGCCACGACGGCTGTGGTGGTCGTGCTTGTGCTGCTTGAGGTGCTCGGTCAGGTCCTTGATGCGCTGCGTCAGCATCGCGATCTGGACCTCCGGGGAGCCGGTGTCGTTCGGTCCGGTGGCGTACTCGGCCATGATGCGCTGCTTGGTTGCGGCGTCGAGGGGCACAGGCTCTCCTTGGGATACTCGTTGCGCGGCGCACCGGGGCACATCCACCCGGGCACTGGGATCCGCGGCCGATCAGACGGCGACGAAAGAGTATCAGTGGTCGGACGGGCCGCCCAACACGAGCGGTCCGCGCGCCAGCAGCTCACGCGTGCGCGCGACGTCGTCGTACATCTGCTCGACCAGGGCCTGCACCGAGTCGAAGCGCAGCGTGGGCCGCAGGCGCTCGACGAGCTCGAGGACGACCTCCTCGCCGTAGAGCTCGAGGTCCGTGCGGTCGGGGACGTGCGCCTCGACCCGCCGGTCACCGCCGTCGAACGTGGGGTTGGTGCCGATCGAGATCGCCACCGGCAGGTAGCCGTCCGGGGCGTCGGCCGGACGCTGCGGGCGTCGCATCCAGCCGGCGTAGACGCCATCGGCGGGCACGAAGCCCGTGATCTGCCCGAGGTTGGCCGTCGGGAAGCCGAGGGTGCGCCCCCGCGCGTCGCCGTGCACGACCTCCCCGCGCAGGCGGTGCGGCCGACCGAGCACCTCGGCGGCCGCGCCCACCTCGCCGTCGGAGAGCAGCTCGCGGATCCAGGTGGACGACCAGCGCCGCTGCGGGTCCCGCCCCCCGTGCACGTCCTCGATGACCTCCACGCGGAAGCCGTACCGCTCCCCCAGCTCGACCATGGTGCGCAGGTCGCCCACGTTGCCCCGGCCGAAGCGCACGTCCCGCCCGATGACGACGGTCGTCGCGCCCAGCCCCTCGACGAGGTACCGGCGGACGAACTCCTCCGGCGTGGCCGAGGCGAACTCCAGCGTGTACGTGACGACGAGGACGGCGTCCAGACCCGTCTGGGCGAGCAGCTCGAGACGGTCGGCCAGCCCGGTGATGAGGTCCGGCGCGTCGTCCGGGCGGTGCACCCGGGCCGGGTGCGGGTCGAAGGTGACCGCGACGGCGGCCCCGCCGGCCGCGCGCGCGTCGGCGACCATCCGCCCGAGGACGGCCCGGTGGCCTCGGTGCACGCCGTCGAAGTTGCCGATCGTGACGACCGAGGGGCCGAAGCCCGGGGGGACGTCGGCGAGGTCGAACCAGCGGTGCACGCGCCTAGCCTGCCACGACCTGGGACCGACGCCGTCAGGCGTCCGCCGGCCCGGTCCCCGCCGGCCGGAGCACGAGCACCGGGCGAGCCCGGTCACCGCGCTCGTCGGCGAGCAGGGCCACGACACCGCCGTCGGGCGCGAAGGCCGCCACCGGGGCCTGCGCCGTGCCACGGCAGGACGGGTCCGCCGCGATGCGTCGGCCGAACGACAGCTCGCGCGCCTCCTCCTCCGTGAGCTCGCGCACGGGGAAGGCCGCGCGCGCGGCATCGGCCAGGGGCAGCACCGCGAACTCCTCGCCCAGCTGCTCGAGCGTGCGCGCGACGTCGAGCCCGTAGCCGCCCACGCGGGTGCGGCGCAGGGCCGTCAGGTGCCCGCCGACGCCGAGCGCGCCGCCGAGGTCCCGCGCGAGCGCGCGGATGTAGGTCCCGGACGAGCACACGACGGTGACGTCCAGGTCGAGCACGGGCACCCCGTCGTGCGCGGCCGCGCGGCTCGCGCCGACATCGAACCGGTGCACGACGACGGGACGGGCCGCGAGCACGACGTCCTCCCCCGCGCGGACGCGGGCGTAGGCCCGGCGCCCGTCGACCTTGATCGCGCTGACCGACGACGGCACCTGCTCGATGGGGCCCGTGAGCGCCGCCACCCCCGCCGCGACGGCCTCCGGCGTGACGCCCGACGCGTCGACGAGGGCGGTGGTCTCGCCCTCGTCGTCGTCGGTGGTCGTCGCCACGCCGAGACGGATGGTCGCGGCGTACTCCTTGTCCGCACCCACGACGTAGGTGAGCAGCCGCGTCGCCCGTTCGATGCCGAGCACCAGGACGCCCGTCGCCATGGGGTCGAGCGTGCCGGCGTGCCCGACCTTGCGGGTCCCCGCCAGCCGCCGCACGCGCGCGACGACGTCGTGGCTGGTCAGCCCGGCCGGCTTGTCGACGACGACGAGGCCGTCGGTCACCGGTCGGCCGCCTCCGGCTCGTCGTCCTCGTCGTCCGCGCCGTCCTCGTCCGCGGGGTGGCGGTAGGGGTCGGCGTCGCCGGCGTACTGGGCGCTGGCGGCCAGCGCGGCCACCTCGGCGTCACGCCGCGCGGCCTCGCGCAGCGCCTCGGCGATGCTCGCGGCGGTCTCGGGGACGGCATCGGGCACGAACTCGAGGGTGGGCGTCAGGCGGACGCCGGTCTGCTTGCCGACCTCGGAGCGGATCAGACCCTTGGCCGACTCCAGCGCGGCGGCGGAGTCCGCCCGGGCGGCCTCGTCACCGAGCACCGTGTAGAACACGGACGCGTGCTGGAGGTCGCCGGTCACGCGCACCGCGGTGACGGTGACGAAACCGAGGCGGGGGTCCTTGACGCGGCCGTCGAGCATGCGCGCGACGATCTCCTGGATCCGCTCGGCGAGCTTGGTGGCCCGGGGGTGGTCGACCATGGCGTGCGTCCCTTCACATCGTGCGGGCGTGCACCGTCACCTGGCCCGATGCCCGCCGGCCCAGTCCCCCGCAGGAGACTGGGCCGGCAGGCACCAGCGTCAGGCGCGGGGCTTCTCCCGCATCTCGTACGTCTCGATCACGTCGTCCACCTCGATGTCGTTGAACGACCCGAGGCCGATACCGCACTCGTAGCCCTCGCGGACCTCGGTGGCGTCGTCCTTGAAGCGCTTGAGCGAGTCGATGGAGAGGTTGTCCCCGATGACCGTGCCCTTGCGCAGGACGCGCGCCTTGGCGTTGCGGCGGATGATCCCGGACCGGACGAGCGAACCGGCGATGTTGCCGAAGCGGCTGGAGCGGAAGACCTCGCGCACCTCGGCGGTACCGAGCTGCACCTCCTCGTACTCCGGCTTGAGCATGCCCTTGAGGGCCGCCTCGACGTCGTCGATCGCCTGGTAGATGACCGAGTAGAACCGGACGTCCACACCCTCGCGCTCGGCGAGCTCCTCGACGCGCTCCGCGAACTTCACGTTGAAGCCGATGATGATCGCGTTGTCGACCGTCGCCAGGTTGACGTCGTTCTGCGTGATCGCACCCACACCGCGGTGGATGACCCGCAGGTCGACCTCGTCGCCGACGTCGATCTTGAGCAGCGCGTCCTCCAGCGCCTCGACGGCACCGGAGACGTCGCCCTTGAGGACCAGGTTGAGGGTCTCGACCTTGCCCTGCTGGAGGGCCTGGGTGAAGTCCTCGAGGCTGATCCGCTTGCGGCGCTTGGCCAGCTGGGCGGCGCGCTCGGCGGCCTCACGCTTCTCGGCGATCTGACGGGCGGTGCGGTCGTCGGGCGCCACCAGGAAGGTGTCGCCGGCGCGCGGCACCGACGTCAGGCCGAGCACCTGGACCGGACGAGCCGGGGTGGCCTCGGTGAGCGTCGCGCCGTGCTCGTCGAACATCGCCCGGACGCGGCCGTGCGCCGTGCCCGCCACGATCGCGTCGCCGACGTGCAGGGTGCCCGACTGGACGAGCACGGTCGCCACGGCGCCGCGGCCGCGGTCGAGGTTGGCCTCGACGGCCACGCCACGCGCGTCCTTGTCCGGGTTCGCCCGCAGGTCCAGCGCGGCGTCAGCCGTGAGGAGGACCGCCTCGAGCAGCTGGTCGATGCCGATCCGCTGCTTGGCGGAGACGTCGACGAACATGGTGTCGCCGCCGTACTCCTCGGCCACGAGGTTGTACTCGGTCAGCTGCTGGCGGATCTTGGCGGGGTTCGCCGCCTCCTTGTCCACCTTGTTGACCGCGACGACGATCGGCACGCCGGCCGCCTGCGCGTGGTTGAGCGCCTCGATGGTCTGCGGCATCACGCCGTCGTCGGCCGCGACCACGAGGATCGCGATGTCGGTCACCTGGGCACCGCGGGCACGCATGGCGGTGAACGCCTCGTGGCCCGGGGTGTCGATGAAGGTGATCGGACGCTCGACGCCCTCGTGCTCGGCCTTCACCTGGTAGGCACCGATGTGCTGGGTGATGCCGCCGGCCTCACCCGCGACGACGTCCGTCGACCGGATCGCGTCGAGGAGCTTCGTCTTGCCGTGGTCGACGTGACCCATGACGGTGACGACGGGCGGCCGCGGCTGCAGCTGGTCGTCGCCCTCCTCGGCGAGCTCGGCCTCGAGGTCGATGTCGAAGGCCCCGAGCAGCTCGCGGTCCTCCTCCTCGGCCGAGACCATCTCGATGACGTAGCCCAGCTCGGCCGCGAGCGTGCCGAACGTGTCCTCGTCGAGCGACTGCGTCGCCGTCGCCATCTCACCGAGGTGGAACAGCACGGTGACGAGGCTCGCGGGGTTCGCGTCGATCTTGTCCGCGAAGTCGTTCAGCGAGGCGCCGTGGCGCAGCCGGATGACCGTCGAGCCGTCGCCACGGGGCACCGAGACGCCGCCGAGCGACGGCGCCTGCATCTGCTCGAACTCCTGCCGCTTCGCGCGCTTGCTCTTGCGCCCGCGGACCGGCTTGCCGCCGGCCCGGCCGAAGGCGCCCTGCGTGGAGCCGCGCCCACCGGCACCCGGACGGCCACCGCCGCCACCGGGACGACCGGCGAAACCGCCGCCACCCGCACCGCCTGCGCCACCAGGACGACCGCCACC
>AXCX01000137.1 GCA_000767215.1 Actinotalea fermentans ATCC 43279 = JCM 9966 = DSM 3133 | reverse complement strand
CCAGGCCCGAGACGACGAACAGGGCCGGCGCGGGCGTCCGCCCGACGAGCCGGCCCAGCGTGGTCACCGGCCAAGGCTAGGGCCGCGTCCGCGCCGCGGCCGCCAGGCGTGCTCGGCCGGACGCGACCGCGGGGCCTCGGGGGCCACCTCCCCGAGACCCCGCGACCACCGCCCCCCTCAGCCCTTGACCGAACCGGCCAACATGCCTCGGACGAAGTAGCGCTGCAGCGACAGGAACACGATGACCGGGACGATCATCATGATGAAGGCGCCGGCGGACAGCAGGTGCCACGTCTGCCCACGGGTGCCCGCCAGCTCGGCGATGGCGACCGTCAGCGGTCGCACCTGGGTGCCGGGGGCGAAGACGAGGGCGACGAGCAGGTCGTTCCAGACCCAGAGGAACTGGTAGATGCCGAAGGCGGCGATCGCCGGGGTCAGGATCGGCAGGAGCACCCGGAAGAAGATCTTCACGTGCCCGGCACCGTCGACGCGCGCGGCCTCGACGAGCGACGGCGGGATGTCCTTCATGAAGTTGTGCAGCAGGAAGATGGCCAGTGGCAGCGCGAAGATCGAGTGCGACAGCCACACCGTCCAGAAGCTGCCCGCCAGACCCCAGTCCACGTACTGGCTGAGCAGCGGGATCATCGTGATCTGGATGGGCACGATCTGGAGCGCGAAGACCGCGACGAACAGCGCGTCACGGCCCTTGAAGTCGATCCACGCGAACGCGTAGGCCGCGAGCAGCGCGATCGAGATCGGGATGAAGACGGCCGGCAGCGTGATCGCGACCGAGTTCACGAAGTACTCGATCATGTTCCCGTCGCCGAGCGCGGCCTGGTAGTTGTCCAGCGTGAAGTCCGGGTTGGTGACGACGTTCCACCAGCCGTTCGCGCGGATGTCCTCCGACGGCCGGAACGACGTCACGAACAGGCCGAACGTCGGGATGGTCCACAGCACGGCCAGGATGATCGCGATGCCGGACGCCCACGGGGAGCTCAGGCGCTTCTTGGCCATCCGGGCCCGGCGGGCCATCGGGCCCTCGCCCTTGCCGACGGTCGGGACCGGGACCTCTCCGGGCTGCGCCGCGGCGACGGACTGCGGCGGGGTCGGTGTGGTGGTCATCGAATCGCCTCCGAGATCCGCATCTGCCGCACGTTGTAGATGACGATCGGGATGACGAGGACGAAGAGGATCACCGCGAGCGCGGCGCCCATCCCCGCGTTCTGCGCGCGGAACGACTGGACGTAGAACTCGTTCGCCACGACCGACGTCTCGAAGTTGCCGCTCGTCATGGTGCGGACGATGTCGAAGACCTTCAGCGTGCCCATCGCGATGGTGGTCAGGACGACGACCAGGGCGGGCCGGATGCTCGGCACGGTGATGTACCGGAACATCGACACCCCCTGCAGGCCGTCGAGCTTGCCGGCCTCGATGATGTCGTCCGGGATGGCGCGGATCGCCGCGGCGAGGATCGTCATCGCGAAGCCCGCCTGGATCCAGACGAGCACGATGATGAGGAAGAGCGTGTTCTCCGGGGCGTCGAGCAGGAACTGCTTCGGGTCCAGCCCCACCGCGACGAGGACCTGGTTGATCAGGCCCGTCTGCTCGGTGGTGGGATTGCCGTTCGCGTCCCGCAGCGGGTCACGGAACTCGTACATGAACCGCCAGATGATGCCCGCGCCGACCATCGAGATGGCCATCGGCAGGAAGATGAGGGCCTTGGCGATCTTCTCGAACCGGCTCCGGTCCACGACGACCGCGTAGACGAGGCCGATGAACGTGGACAGGATCGGGACGAGGATCACCCAGATCGCGGTGTTGCGGAGCACGATCTGGAACTCGTTCTGCGTGAACGCGGTGACGTAGTTGTCGAGGCCGATGTACTCGTCACTGTTGCGCAGGAAGAACGAGGTGTAGATGGTCCGGATGGCCGGGTAGACCAGGCCGAACGCCATCGCCAGCAGCGCCGGGCCCGCGAACGCGGAGGTCACCACCCAGCGCGGGACCTTCTTGGGCTTGTCGACGGCGAGCAGGATGCCGCCCATCACCACCACGAACAGCACGATGGCGATGACCATGAGGACGAGCTTCTGGGCGGGGTTGTCGGCCTCGAGCAGGAACTCGCGGACCGGGTCCCACAGGTAGCCGATCCAGGCGCCGATGTTCTCGATGAACTCCACTGCCACCTCCGTCGGCCGGGGCCGGACCTCGTCGTCCGACATCCCGGATCAAGACTGCTGCGAACGCCCCCTCGACACCAGCCCCCGTGGCGGCGCGTCCGATCTGCGGTCGCGCTGCGGGCGATGTCGCCTGGCACAGCAGGGGCCTGCCGCTTCCGGCAGGCCCCTGCTGCATTCCGACTAGATCACGGCCAGGAGGCCTCGATCGCGTCGAGGACTTCCTGGTTGCTCTTGTCGCTGGCGATCCAGTTCGTCATCTCGGTCCAGAAGGACGCCGCACCGACCTCACCCGGCATCAGGTCCGACGCGTCGAACCGGAAGACGGTGTTCGGGTCGGCCAGGAGCTCGGCCGAGAGCTTGTCGATCGGGGACGCGTACAGCGAGGTGTCCTGACCGCTGTTCGCGCTGACCCAACCGGGACCCGTGGCCTCGATCTTGGCGTTGTTCCACTCCGGGCTCACGAGGTAGGCCTGGAAGGCCGCGACCTCGGGGCGGTCGGAGAAGGCGGCGACGAACTCGCCACCACCGAGGACCGGACGCGTGTCCGGGTCCATCGACGGGAAGTAGAACGCGAACACGTCGCCGTCCTCGGCCACGGTCACGCCCTCACGAGCCGACTCCCAGTTCGCCGCGTAGAACGACGCCTGGCGGTGCATCCAGCACTGGCCGTCGAGGATCGGGAAGCCCGCGTCGGTGAACGGCGTCGACGCGATGGAGCGCACGTCGCCGATGCCGGCGTTGACGTAGTCCGGGTTCTTCAGGATCGAGCCGACGGTCTCGAGGGCGTCGGCCACGGCCGGGTCGTTGAACGGGATCTCGTGGCTGACCCACTGGTCGTAGACGTCGGGGCCCGCGGTGCGGAGCATGACGTCCTCGAGCCAGTCGGTGGCCGGCCAACCGGTGGCCTCACCGGACTCGATGCCGGCGCACCACGGCTTGCCGCCGTCGGCGACGATCTGGTCGCTCAGCGCGATCAGCTCGTCCCAGGTCTCCGGGATCTCGTAGCCGGCGTCGGCGAACATGCTCGGCGAGTACCACACGAACGACTTCACGTTCGCGCCGAGCGGGGTGGCGTAGTACGTGCCGTCGATCGAGCCGTAGCCCTTCCACGCCGGGTCGTAGTACTCGTCGACGTTGGCCTCGGCCATCTCGCCCACGGGCACGACGGCGTCGGGGTTGTCGCGGACGATCGTCGCGAGCAGACCGGGCTGCGGGATGTACGCGATGTCCGGCGGGTCGCCGGCCTGGATGCGGACGGGCAGCTGGGCCTCGAACTCACGCGAACCCTCGTACTCGATGGTCGCGCCGGTGCACTCCTCGAACGGCTTGTAGGAGTCGATGTGCGGCTGGTCCTCCGGCGACGTGATGGAGGTGTAGACCGTCACGGTCGTGCCGCTGAGGTCGCCGTAGTCGGCAAAGGCCTCGCAACCCTCCGCGACCTCGCTGCCGCCGTCGTCACCACCGGCGGTGGGCTCGTCCTCGTCGTCCGGCGGTGCCGTACAGGCGGCCAGCGTCAGCGCCAGGCTCAGCCCGCCGACGACCGCGATCGCGCGGTTTCGTCTGGTGTTGCTTCGCATTCGTCCTCCACATCGTCGTGGTGATCCCCCACGGTCCGGCCTCGGCGGGACGCCGGCCGGTGCATGCCCCCCTATGCAAGCGCTTGCAGCGGCTCGCGGCAAGGCTGTGGGGCCGCATTGCCGTTCCGATCAGGTCACGATTGCGTCACAGCCCACGCCGAAGGCCGAGGTGACACGCGCAAGCCCCTGACCAGGGGCGGAGCGCTTGACCGGTCACGTGGATACGCTCCCAGCAAGGGCCGCGCGTCCTGCAAACGACGGCAGCGCGCGTTCAGTCCACGGCGCGCGGCGCCGACGGCGCCGGGCCGGTGGAGCCGCGCTCCACGAGCACCGTCGGGTAGACGAGCTCGGGCGGCGGCGCCGCCCCCGCGATCATGTCCAGCACGATCTGCGCGGCGGCCGCGCCCTGCTCGTCCGCGGGCTGCGCCATCGTCGTCAGGCCGACCAGCTCGCCCAGGTCGTGCCCGTCGATGCCGATCACCGAGACGTCCTCCGGCACGCGCCGGCCGGCGTCGCGCAGGGCGAGGATCGCGCCCATCGCCATCTCGTCCGACGCCGCGAAGATCGCCGTGACGTCCGGCGCCCGGTCGAGGAGGTCGCGCGTGGCCGCGCGCCCGCCGGCGACGTCGAAGTTCCCGTGCGCCTCGAGTGCCGGGTCGACCGGCAGGCCGGCCTCCGTCATCGCCGCCCGGTAGCCGCCCGCCCGCTCGACCGGCGGGGACCAGGGCGCGATGTCCTCGGGCGCCCCCGTGATGTGCGCGATGCGCGTGTGCCCCAGCGCGATGAGGTGCTGCGTCGCCGCCTCGGCCGTGCCGCGGTCGTCCAGCCGCACGGTGACCTGCCCGTAGCCGCCCCAGCCGATGCAGACCAGCGGCTGCCCGAGCGCCCGCAGCGCGTCCATCTCCTCGGGCGCGAGCGGCAGCCCGACGACGAGCACGCCGTCCACGCGGCGCCGCAGCACCTCGGGGTCCACGGCCGCGCGCGAGCTCGGCAGGTCGGCGTTGAACGTGTACAGCAGCACGTCGAAGCCCCGCTCCCGCAGGGTCCGCTCGGCGCCCTCGATGACGTTGGCGAAGAACCAGCGGCGGATGCGCGGGCTGATCAGGCCGATGGTCCGGGTGCGCCCCGAGGCGAGGCTCACGGCCGACGGCGAGGCCACGTACCCGAGCTCGGCGGCGACCTCGCGGACGCGGGCCCGGGTGAGGGCGTTGACGTTCGGGAGCCCCCGGAGTGCACGCGACACCGTCGCGGTCGAGACTCCCGCGACCCGGGCCACGTCCTCGATGCCAGGGACCATGGCCGCCGATTGTGCCCCTGCCGACCGCGACGGGTCCACCCGGCGCACGGACCTCACCCGCTCGGCGAGTCCCCCACCCCCATCGGGTGGAACGGAAGTGTCGTGGATCCCGACCGAGTGGAACGTCGTGCTCCACCTCTGTTCCACTCGAGGTGGGGCGGGGTCCGGAGTCCACTCGCCGTCAGGTCGTCAGCAGGCCCCGCAGCACCGGGGCCGCGCCGTCCTCCAGCACGCCCCCGGTCACCTCGTCGGCGGCCTCGCGCACGACGGCGTCGGCGTCGCCCATCGCCACGCCGCGCGCGGCCCAGCGGAGCATCTCCAGGTCGTTGTGCCCGTCCCCGATGGCGATCGTGCGGCTCGGGTCCACGCCGAGGTGCCGGCGCACGGCCTCCAGCCCGGTGGCCTTCGACACGCCCTTGGGGTTCAGGTCGAGCCACGCCACCCAGCCGACCGTGTACGAGACCTCGTGCAGGCCGAGCCGGGCGACGATCTCGTGGAACTGCTCCTTGGTGTGCTCCGGGCTGCGGATGACGACGCGCGTCGCGGGCAGCTCGCAGAGCTCCTCGAAGGTCACCTGCACGTGCCGGCCCTCGATCTCCCCCGGCGGGAAGGGCTTGGTCACGTAGAAGCCGCGGCCCACCTCCTCGACGCCGTACGCGGCGTCGGGCAGCTCGGTGCGGATCAGCCGCAGCGCGGGACCGGGGTCGAACGTGATCGTCTCGATCACCTCGTAGCCCGCCTCCGCGGTCGGGTCCATCCGGACCGTCACCGCGCCGTTCGAGCACACGGCGGGCCCGGACGTCAGGCCCAGCCGCTGCGCCACCGGTCCGGCCGAGATGACCGACCGCCCGGTGGCGACCACCACGTGGTGACCGGCGTCGCGCACCGCCGCCACGGCGTCGAGGACGGCGTCGGAGATGGTGCCGTCCCAGCGCATCAGGGTGCCGTCGACGTCGACGGCGACGAGGTACCGTCCGTCGGCCCGCCCCGCTTCGGTCACGCCCGCCCGCCCGCGTCGACCGGCGTGAGCACCTCGAGGCCACCGAGGTACGGCCGCAGCCCCGCCGGCACGTGCACCGAGCCGTCCGCCTGCTGGTGGTTCTCGAGCATCGCGACGAGCCAGCGCGTGGTCGCCATCGTGCCGTTGAGCGTGGCCGCGGTCCGCGTCTCGCCCGACGCCGTCCGCTCGCGGATGCCGAGGCGGCGCGCCTGGAAGGTGGTGCAGTTCGAGGTCGAGGTCAGCTCCAGGTAGCGCTGCTGGCTGGGCAGCCACGCCTCGCAGTCGTACTTGCGGGCGGCGCTCGAGCCGAGGTCGCCCGCCGCCACGTCGATGACCCGGTACGGCAGCTCGACGAGCTGGAGCATGCGCTCCTCGAGGGCGAGCAGGCGCTCGTGCTCGGCCTCGGCGTCGTCGACGCTCGTGTAGGTGAAGAGCTCGACCTTGTTGAACTGGTGCACGCGGATGATGCCGCGGGTGTCCTTACCGTACGAGCCCGCCTCGCGGCGGTAGCACGTCGACCAGCCCGCGTAGCGGCGCGGCGCGGTCGACAGGTCGAGGATCTCGTCTGCGTGCATGCCCGCGAGCGCGACCTCCGACGTGCCCACCAGGTACATGTCGTCCGCGTCCACGCGGTAGATCTCGTCAGCGTGCGCGCCGAGGAACCCGGTGCCGCGCATGATCTCCGGCTTGACCAGCGTCGGCGTCACGACGGGCACGAAGCCCGCCTCGACGGCCATGTTCTGCGCCGCGGTCAGCAGCGCGAGCTCGAGCCGGGCCCCCACGCCCAGGAGGAAGTAGAACCGCGCCCCCGAGACCTTCGCGCCCCGCTCGGTGTCGATCGCGCCGAGCAGCTCGCCCAGGTCCAGGTGGTCGCGGACCGCGAAGTCGGGGCCGTACTCGGCGGCGAAGTCCCGCGGCGTGCCGACGTGCCGGAGCACCACGTAGTCGTCCTCGCCGCCCGCGGGCACGCCGTCGATGACGAGGTTGCCGATCCGCATCGTCACCTCGTCGAGCTCGACGGCCGCGGCGTCGGCGTCGGCCTGGGCGGCCTTGACCTCGTCCGCCAGCGTCTTCGCGCGCGCCAGGAGCGCCGCCTTCTCGTCGCCGGCCGCCTTCGCGACGCCGCGCCCGATGCTCTTCTGCTCCGCCCGCAGCGTCTCGAAGCGGGTCAGCGCCGCGCGTCGGCGCTCGTCCAGCGCGAGGGCCGCGTCGACCAGCGACACGTCGTCACCACGCAGACGCTGGCTCGCGCGGACGGTCTCGGGCTCGGCACGGAGGATGCGCAGGTCGATCACCCCCTGAGGGTATCGAGCCACCGCGGGCGCGCGTCGCGCTCAATCGGGGTGTGCCATGCCGCCACGGGCCGTACCGTGAGCGACATGTCGTGGGTGGGCTGGGTGGCCGTCGCATCGACGGTCGCGCTGCTGCTCGCGGCCGGCGCCCTGTGGATCGCGCTCGCGAACCGGCGCGCCCTGCGCGGCCGCGGCATCCCGATCCCGCCCGCCATCGGCGCGCCCGGCAGCCGGGGCACCGCCGCCACGGACCAGACCGACGCCGCGCACACGCTCGTGGCCTTCGTCGCCAACCCGACCAAGCCGGGGGTGCCCGCGCTGCGCGACGCCGCCGTGCAGGCCTGCGCGGCCCGCTACCTGCCGGAGCCGATGTGGTTCGAGACGACCGCGGAGGACCCGGGCGTCGGGCAGACGCGCGAGGCGATCGCCCGCGGAGCGCAGCTCGTCGTCGCGGTCGGCGGTGACGGCACGGTCCGCGCGGTCGCGGAGGGCGTGGCCGGCACCGACGTCGCCATGGGCCTGGTGCCGCAGGGCACGGGCAACCTGCTGGCGCGCAACCTCGACCTGCCGCTCGGGGACGTGGACGCGCTGCTGCGGATCGCGCTCACCGGCACGGAGCGGCCGATCGACGTCGGCTGGCTGACCGTGGTCCGCGACGAGGCCCAGGTGAGCGACGACATCGCGGAGGCCGACCCGCACGCGGTCGCCCCGCAGGAGACCCCGCCCGACACGCGGGAGCCGGCCCGGGACCACATCTTCCTGGTCATCGCCGGCCTCGGCTTCGACGCGGCGATGGTCGCCGACGCCGACGAGGAGCTCAAGGCGAAGGTCGGCTGGATCGCCTACTTCGTGGCCGGCGTCAAGCACCTGCACGCCCGCCGCCTGCGCCTGCAGATGTCCCTGGACGACTCGCCGTGGTTCAACGTCCGGCTGCGCAGCGTGCTCATCGGCAACTGCGGCAAGCTCCCCGGCGGCGTCGTCCTGCTCCCCGACGCCGTCCTCGACGACGGCTGGCTCGACGTCGCCGCCATCGACACGCGCGTGGGGCTGCTCGGCTGGACGCAGCTGTTCGGCGAGGTCGCGCTGCAGCGGTTCGGCGTCCGCACCCGGCTGCCCAACAAGGCCGGCCGCATCGACCACGCCCGCAGCCGGGAGGTGCGGGTGCGCACGCGGGACGCGCAGCAGATCCAGGTGGACGGCGACATCATCGGCCGCGCGTTCGAGGTGGCCGCGCGCGTCGACCCGCTCGCGCTCCGGGTCCGCGTGGCCGATCCCGCGGCCCCCGCCGCCCCCTGACCGGACCGACCGTCAGGTCGCCTGGCCCTCGCGCAGCGCCGTGACCCAGGCCCGCGCGGCGTGGAAGTCCGCGTCGAGCGTGCCCGGGCGGACGCCGTCGTGCGGCTCGTCGACACGCGGGTAGGAGCCCATGAACCGCACGTGCGGGCACACCCGGTGCAGGCCCATGAACGCCTCGGCCACGCGCTCCTCGGCGATGTGCCCCTCGACGTCCATCGAGAACGAGTACCGGCCGAGGGCGTCGCCGATCGGGCGGGACTCGATGCGCGAGAGGTTCACCCCGCGCGTCGACAGCTGCTCGAGCATCTCCATCAGCGCGCCGGCCTGGTTGCTCGGCAGGTGCACGACGAGCGTCGTCTTGTCCGCGCCCGTGGGCGGCGGCACCTCCCCCGGCGTCCCGACGACGACGAAGCGCGTCACCGCGCGCGAGCTGTCCGCGACGTCGGTGGCCAGGGCCTCGAGGGCGTAGTGCTCGAGCGCGGCCGGCGGGATGAGCGCGGCGTCGAACGCCAGCTTCTCGTCGGTGCCGGCGAGCAGCGCGGCGGGCGCGGTGTTCGACGTCGCGGGCACGTGCACGACGCCGGGCAGGTTGGCCCGCAGCCAGCGGCGGCACTGCGCCCAGGCGTGCGGGTGGGCGGAGATGCGCGCGACGTCGGCCATCGTCGTGCCCGGGCGCGCGGCGAGCGTGAAGGACACCGGCACGAGCATCTCGCGCTGGATCACCAGCGGGTCGCCGGTGGCCAGGGTGTCCAGGACCGCCGTGACGCCGCCCTCGACGGAGTTCTCGATCGCGACCACCGCGAACTCGGCCTCGCCGTGCCGGACCGCCTCGATCGCGGACACCACGTCGACCTGCGGCAGGTAGGCGGCCTCGTCGGGGCCCACCACCTGGCGCAGCGCGGCCTCGGTGAACGTCCCGGCCGGGCCCAGGTAGGCGTAGCGCGGCCGCTCGTCGCCCGTCATGCGTCCTCCTCGCCGGACTGCTCAGTCCACCCGCCGGGCGCGCCCGCGCGCACACCGGTCCTCCACCAGGCCGTGGCCGGCTCGTCACGTTCCCCGCCGCCGCTCGAGCGTAGTGCGCCCTACCCTGGTCGGGTGCCCCCGTCCCGTCCGCTCGCGCGCCGCCTGCGCCGGGTGACCCGGGCCGCGGCCGCGGTCGTCCTCGCGGGGATGGCCGCCCTGGGCGTCACGGCGTCCGCCGCCGCCGGG
>AXCX01000136.1 GCA_000767215.1 Actinotalea fermentans ATCC 43279 = JCM 9966 = DSM 3133 | reverse complement strand
GGTCGTGACCGCGCTCGCCGGCCTGCGCGCCGCGCTGCCGGCCGCCGACGTCGTGCACCTCACCGATGCCGACCCGCTGGCCGCGGCCGCGCGCGCGGCGGATGCCGACGTCGCCGTCGTCGTCGTGGGGTACACCGCGCAGGACGAGGGCGAGTTCGTCGACGGCGGCGTCTTCACGCGGCCCGAGCTCGCGGCGCTGTACCCGGAGCCCGCGGACGACGAGGAGCGCCGGGTCCGCGACGCGCTGTTCGGGGCGACGGCGACCGGCACCTCGCTCGCGGGGGGCGACACCGCCGGCGGCGATCGCGCCGACCTGCACCTGTCGGCCGACGACGTCGCCCTCGTGCGCGCGGTCGCCGCAGTGAACCCGCGCACCGTGGTGGCGGTCGTCGCGGCCGGGACGGTGCTCATGGAGGAGTGGCGGCACGACGTCCCCGCGCTGGTCATGATGTGGTACGCGGGCATGGAGGGCGGGCACGCCCTCGCGGACGTGCTGCTGGGGCGCGTCGACGCGAGCGGACGCCTGCCCTTCGTCGTCCCGACGGCCGCGGAGCACCTGCCCGAGTTCGACCGCGAGGCGACCGAGGTCGTCTACGACAGGTGGTTCGGCCAGCGCAGGCTCGACCACCTCGGGGTGCGCCCGGCGTACCCGCTCGGGTTCGGGCTCTCCTACACGACGGTCGGCATGGCGCTCGTCGACGCGCGACGGGAGGCGGACGAGGCCGTCGTCGTGGCTCGCCTGACCAACACGGGGGAGCGCGACGGGCGCCACGTCGCGCAGGTCTACGGCGTGACGGACGCCGGCGAGCGGCACCTGCTCGGGTTCGCCGCCGCAGGCGTCGCGGCCGGGGCCAGCATGGACGTCGTCGTGCGTGCGGACCTGCAGCTGCTCGGTGCGTGGGACCCCGCGACGAGGCGCGTGGTCGCCCCGGCCGGCCCGGTCCGGCTCGAGCTCGCCGCGCACGCGGGGGACCCCGCGGCGGCCTCCGTGGTGCTCGGGGGCTGAGAACGGGGGTCGGCAAGGCCGGGTCGGTCCCCGCGCCGAAGGCCGACCGGAGGGGCCGACGGCACATTCGAGACGACACGCCACAGTGTGAGACATCTCTCGCACCGAAGTCCCTGTGCGGCGGTCCCATGCTCTGAGAACCTTGTCTTTCACTACGAGACGGTAACGATCGGGCGAACGGCACATCCGCGTAACACGGGAGTGCTACTCATACGCCACTGACCGTGCGGGACGACGGGTGACCGCGTCCCACGAGGAAGAGGTGAATCGGATGGCAGCGGTGTTCTCCAACCGCCGGCGTGCGCTCGCCATGACCGCCGGCACCGCCGCGGTCGTGGTCGCACTCGCCGGCTGCGGTGGCGCGGACGACGGCGGCTCGGGTGACGGCGGTGGCGCCGGCGGCGAGCTCGTTATCGGCACGACCGACAAGATCACGACGATCGACCCCGCGGGCTCCTACGACAACGGGTCGTTCGCCGTCATGAACCAGGTGTTCCCGTTCCTGCTCAACACCCCGCTCGGCAGCCCCGACGTCGAGCCCGACATCGCGGAGTCCGCGGAGTTCACCTCGCCCACCGAGTACACGGTGGTGCTCAAGGAGGGCCTGACGTTCGCGAACGGGAACGAGCTCACGTCCTCCGACGTGAAGTTCACGTTCGACCGGATGCAGGCCATCTTCGAGTCGGGTGCGGACGGCGGCAACGGCCCCGGCTCGCTCCTGTACAACCTCGAGAGCACGGAGGCGACCGACGAGCTCACGGTCGTCTTCCACCTGAAGTCCGAGAACGACCAGGTGTTCCCGCAGATCCTGTCGAGCCCTGCGGGCCCGATCGTGGACGAGGACGTCTTCGCCGCCGACGCACTGACCCCCGACGCCGACATCGTCGCGGGCAACGCCTTCGCGGGTCCGTACGTCATCACGAGCTACGACCTGAACAACCTCATCTCCTACGAGGCGAACCCCGACTACCAGGGCCTGCTCGGCGCGCCGCGCAACTCCGCGGTCAACGTCAAGTACTACGCCGAGGCGTCGAACCTCAAGCTCGACGTCCAGGAGGGCAACGTCGACGTCGCGTACCGGAGCCTGTCGGCCACGGACATCGAGGACCTGCGCGGCGACGAGAACGTCGAGGTCGTCGACGGTCCCGGCGGCGAGATCCGCTACATCGTCTTCAACTTCGACACCCAGCCGTACGGCGCCACGACGGCCGAGGCCGACGAGGCCAAGGCGCTCGCCGTCCGCCAGGCGGTGGCGCACCTCATCGACCGTGCCGAGCTCGCGGAGCAGGTCTACAAGGGCACGTACACGCCCCTGTACTCGTTCGTCCCGGACGGCCTGACCGGCGCCACCGAGGCCCTCAAGGACCTCTACGGCGACGGCGACGGGGGGCCCGACGCCGACGCGGCCGCGGCCGTGCTCGAGGAGGCCGGCGTCACGACGCCGGTGCAGCTGTCGCTGCAGTACTCCAACGACCACTACGGTCCGTCGTCCGGCGACGAGTACGCGCTGATCAAGGACCAGCTCGAGTCGAGCGGCCTGTTCACCGTCGACCTGCAGACCACCGAGTGGGTGCAGTACGCGCAGGACCGCACGTCGGACGTCTACCCGGCCTACCAGCTCGGTTGGTTCCCGGACTACTCCGACGCTGACAACTACCTGACGCCGTTCTTCCTGGTGGAGAACTTCCTGGGCAACCACTACGTGAACCAGGAGGTCAACGACATGATCCTCGAGCAGGCGGTGACCACCGACGCCGATGCGCGGACGGCGCTCATCGAGGACATCCAGGCCGCCGTGGCCCAGGACCTGTCGACCGTGCCGTACCTGCAGGGTGCGCAGGTCGCCGTGGTCCGGACGGGCGTGACCGGCGCGGGCGACACGCTCGACGCGTCGTTCAAGTTCCGGTACGGGGCCCTGGCCAAGGACTGACGGCACGCCGGGGGCCCGCCGGCGACGTGCCGGCGGGCCTCCGGCCCGCACGTGCCCGGGCGACCGGGCCGAGGACGAGGTTGACGATGACCACGACGACGCAGCTCCCGGCGGCGGCACCGGACGAGGAGACGGCCCCACCCGCGGGCCGTGCCAAGGGCGGTGGTGGGACGTTCGGGCGCTACCTGCTCGTGCGCTTCGCGCTGATCTTCCCGACGATCTTCATCCTCGTCACCGCGGTGTTCTTCATCATGCGGGCGACCGGCGACCCGATCACCGCCGCCCAGGGCGGTCGCCTGCCCGCGGACCAGCTCGCGGAGCGGATCCACCAGGCCGGGTACGACCGCCCGCTGCTGACGCAGTACTGGGAGTACCTCGGCGGGATCCTCCGTGGCGACTTCGGCACCACCCTGAGCGACAACCGGCCCGTGACCGAGGTGATCACGACCTTCGGGTCGGCGACGCTCGAGCTGGCGTTCTACGCGCTGATCATCGCGTTCCTCGTGGGCGTGCCCCTGGGCAGGCTGGCCGCCTACCACCGCGACAAGACGCCCGACGCCGTCCTGCGGGTCTTCGGCATCCTCGCCTACGCGACGCCCGTCTTCTTCGCGGGCCTCCTGCTCAAGCTCGTGTTCTCGCGGTGGCTCGGCTGGCTGCCCGTCGCCGGGCGTGCCTCCACGGGGACCGAGATCGACCTGGCCGGTCTGGACGGCGCGACGGGGATCTACCTCATCGATGTCATCCGGCTCGGCGACGGTGCCGCGATCGCGGACGTGCTCGAGCACGCCGTCCTGCCCGCCGTCGCTCTGGGCCTGCTCACCGCCGGCGTGTTCCTCCGGCTGGTCCGGACGAACGTGATCGGCACCTTCGGGGCGGGCTACATCGAGGCCGCGCGATCCCGCGGCGTCCCCGAGCGGCGCCTCCTGCGCACGCACGCCTACCGACCGGCGCTCATCCCCATCATCACCGTCATGGGCATGCAGATCGCGCTGCTGCTCGGCGGCGCCGTCCTCACCGAGACCACCTTCGAGTGGAAGGGCCTGGGCTTCCAGCTGGCCGAATACCTCCAGGCTCGCGACTTCGTCGCGGTCCAGGGGATCGTCGCCGTGCTGGCCGTCATCGTGGCCGTCTCGAACTTCGTCGTCGACGTCCTCGCGGCGCTCATCGACCCGAGGGTGAGGTACTGACATGGCCGAGATCCCCACTCCCACGACGCCCGGCCCGGACGCGCCGGCGCGGCGACCGTCCCGGTGGCGGCGCCTGCCGGTGGTCCGCCAGCTCCAGCAGAGCGTCGGCCTCCAGCGCGGCATGCTCGTGGCCGGCCTGGTGATCAGCGCCGTCTTCCTGCTCGCCGCGCTCCTGGCCCCGCTCCTCGCGCCCTACGGCTTCAGCCAGCTCCGCAGCGGCGACCGACCGTTCGGGGCGCAACAGCCGCCGTCGGCGGAGCACCTGCTCGGCACGACCGTCGGCGGTTACGACGTCCTGTCTCGGGTGGTCTGGGGATCGCGGACGGCGCTGCTCGTCATCATCGTGGCCGTCGCCGCGTCGATCGTCCTCGGCGTGGTGATCGGTCTGCTCTCCGGGTACTTCGGCGGATGGCTGGACCGTGTGCTCGTCGTCGTCGCGGACGCCGTCTACGCGTTCCCGTCGCTGCTCCTCGCCATCGTGATGGCCATCGTCATCAGCGGCGGTCAGTCGGACATGTGGGGCGGCATCCTGGCCGCTGCCCTGTCGATCACGGTGATCTTCATCCCGCAGTACTTCCGGGTGGTCCGCGCCGAGACCCTACGCATCAAGGCGGAGCCGTTCGTGGAGTCCGCGCGCGTGATCGGCGCGAGCCACCGCCGGATCATGGGTCGGCACGTGCTGCGCAACGCGACCCGGTCGCTCCCGCTCATCGTGACGCTCAACGCCTCGGAGGCGATCCTGACGCTGGCGGGCCTGGGCTTCCTGGGCTTCGGCATCGAACCGACGGAGGCCGCCGAGTGGGGGTACGACCTCAACAAGGCCCTCTCCGACGTGACGAGCGGGATCTGGTGGACCTCGGTCTTCCCGGGCGTCGCCATCGTGCTCGTCGTCCTCGGCCTGACCCTCGTCGGCGAGAGCCTGAACGACCTGGCCGACCCGCGGCTGCGCACCCGGCGTGCGGCGGCCGGGATGCCGGAGCCGATGGCCGGCGCACCCGTCGTCCCCGGTGGGGCGCTCGACGCCGGACCGGCCGGCCTGTCCGGTCTCGAGCCCACGGAAGGGGACCCGCGATGAGCACGACCGTCAGCGGGACGGCGCCAGCCGCCCGGCCCGTCGTCCAGTGCGAGGACCTCGCGGTCACCTTCGCCACCGACGCCGGACCCGTCACCGCCGTGCACGGCGTCAGCCTGCAGGTCGCGCCGGGGGAGGTCCTCGCCGTCGTCGGCGAGAGCGGCTCCGGCAAGACCGTCACGGCCAAGTCGATCCTGCGCCTGCTGCCGGAGACGGCGACCGCCCGCGGCACGATCCTGGTCTCCGGCAAGGACGGCACGCCCGGCGAGAACGTCACGACGCTGTCGGCCGCGGCCGTCCGGCAGCTGCGCGGCCGCGACGCCGCGATGGTGTTCCAGGAGCCGTCGACCGCGCTGAACCCGGTCTTCCCGGTGGGCTGGCAGATCGCCGAGGGCCTCCTGGCGCACGGCATGACCTCGCGCCGCGAGGCGCGTGCCAAGGCGATCGAGATCATGCGCGAGGTCGGCATCCCGGAGCCCGAGGTGCGCGTGGACCACTACCCGCACCAGTTCTCGGGCGGGCAGAAGCAGCGCATCGTCATCGCCCAGGCCCTCGTGCTCGACCCTGGCGTGATCATCGCCGACGAGCCGACGACGGCGCTCGACGTGACCGTGCAGGCCGAGATCCTGGACCTCCTGCGGCGCTGCCGGGACGAGTTCGGCACCGCGATCATCCTCATCACCCACAACATGGGCGTGGTCGCGGACCTCGCGGACCGGGTGGCCGTGATGTACGAGGGTCGCATCGTGGAGCAGGCGGACGCCCGGACGCTCTTCGCGAGCCCCACGCAGGCATACACCCGTCAGCTGCTCGACTCGGTGCCGCGCCTCGGCGAGGGCCTGGCCCGGGCGCAGGAGCGCGCCGCACGGCGGCCCGAGGGCTGGGCCGAGCAGGAGCCCGTCGTCGAGGCACGTGACCTCTCGGTCGTCTACCCCGGGCGGTTCCGCGAGCCGGACTTCGTCGCCGTCGACGGCGTGAGCTTCGCCATCCGGCCGGGCGAGGTGCTCGGGCTCGTGGGGGAGAGCGGCAGCGGCAAGACGACCATCGGCCGCGCCATCGCCGGGCTCACCCGGGTGGGCGGGGGCTCGCTGCGGGTGCTGGGCGTCGAGCTCAACGGGGTGCGCGAGCGGCAGTTCCGTCCGGTGCGCTCGCGCATCGGGTTCGTCTTCCAGGACCCCGCGACGAGCTTCAACCCGCTGCTCACGATCGCCGAGTGCGTCGCCGAGCCGCTCGTCGTGCACGGCCGGGCGCGCGACGCGCACGAGGCGCGGCAACGGGTGGACGAGCTCCTCGAGGCCGTGCAGCTGCCGCGGACGTACGGCGACCGGTACCCGCACGAGCTGTCGGGCGGCCAGCGCCAGCGGGCGAGCCTGGCCCGCGCCCTCGCGCTCGAGCCGGAGCTGCTCATCGCCGACGAGCCGACGTCGGCCCTGGACGTGTCGGTCCAGGCGCGCGTGCTCGACCTCTTCGACGAGCTGCAGCGCGAGCTCGGATTCGCGGCGCTCTTCATCAGCCACGACCTCGCGGTGGTCGACATGCTGGCCGACCGGATCGGGGTCCTGTACCAGGGGCGTCTGGTCGAGGAGGGCACCGGGGCCGAGGTGCTCGGCGCACCGAAGGACCCGTATACGCAGCGCCTCCTGGCGTCGCTGCCGGTGCCGGACCCGGTCGAGCAGGCCGCGCGCCGGGCCGAGTGGGAGCGGGTGCGCGCGGCGGGGGCGTAGCCGTCGTCCCACCCGGATGGGTGTGACGCTCCTCACGGCAGGGGCGCTTGTCCCTGCGTCGCGCACGCGGTCGCCGGGGAAAAAGCGAGGCAGCGCGTCGTCGCGGGGTCGTACGGTGTCGGGGTCACGACGTCGGGCACCGCGGCCTCGGCGTACCCCGGGGCAGGACCGGCGTCCCCAGGTCGGTGGGTCACCCCATCCACCGGCACGACTCACGGAGGACTGACCCTGATGAGGCTTTCCGCTCGCACCGGCGCCGCCGCCGCTGCCGCCGCCCTTGCCGCGACGCTCCTGGTGGCAGGGTGCTCGGCCGACGCCGACAGCGACGACGCCGCGCCCGAGGCGACCCCCACGGCCGAGGAGACGGCCGACCCCGAGGAGACCGAGGAGGCGGGCCCCGTCGACGTCCCCGACGTCACGAACCTCATCCTCGAGACGGCGCAGGGCAACCTCCTGCGCGCCGGCCTCGAGGCCGAGGTCGTCGACGAGTCGGGCGCGCCCGTCACGGTCGACGACGCGACCACGTTCACCGTCACCGCCCAGGACCCGTCGGAGGGCACCCTGGAGCCGGGCGAGACCATCACCCTCACGGTCGCCCCGCGCGGCTGACCGTCCGGGGCGCCGGGCAGCACGCCCGGCGCCCCCGCCCAGCCCCGATGCGCGGGGCGTCAGACCCCGAGTCGCGCGAGCAGCCGTTCGAGGTCGCGGCCGTAGCCGCCGCCGAAGAGGACGGCGTGCATCCCCAGCGGGTAGAGCTGATGCAGGGCGACGAGCTCGTCGTAGGCGGCGGGCAACGGGTGCACCTCGCCGTAGCCGGCGCGGATGGTCCCCAGGAACGGTGCCCCGAACAGCTCGAGCATCGCCAGGTCCGTCATCCGGTGGCCGCCGTGCGCAGCCGGGTCGATGAGCACCGCGCCGTCGCGGCTCCACAGGACGTTCCCGGACCACAGGTCGCCGTGCAGGCGCGCGGGGGCCTCGTCGTCGTCCCAGCGGCCCGCCCGGAGCGCGGCCGTCACGGCGTCCAGGCCGGCCGCCGCCGTCGGCGTGAGCCGGCCCCTGCCTGCGAGGTCCGCGCGCAGCGGCTCCAGCCGTGCATCGGCGTAGAAGCGGCCCCACCTGTCGTCGTGCGCGGCCCGCAGGGGGAGCGGCTGGTCCAGGGGACCGAAGAAGCCGTCACCCGCCCAGCCGTCGGGCGGTGCCCCGAACGCGTCCGCGCCCGCGTCGTGCAGGCGGGCCAGCGCCCGGCCGAAGGCCCGCGCGGCGTCCGGCGTGGGCCGGACCTCCTCGAGCCGCTCGAGGTCCAGGTGGTCCTCACCGACGCCCACCACGCGCACGACGCGCGGGCCGCCGGGCACGGTCAGCCACGCCAGACCCGCCGCCTCGCAGGCGAAGAAGCCGCGTGGTGCTCCCGCGCGCCGCTTGCGGTGCACGCCGGTCGGGGGTCCGGACGAGGTCATGCCCGAAGTTCAGCACGTGCGATGCCCGCCGTCGTGCGATTCTGCCCCTGGGCGACGCGGCCCGACCGGCGGAGCGCGCCCACCGGCGAGCGCGGCCGACAGGCCGCCGGGAGGAGGGCGCGGTGCGGATCGGCATCCCGACGGAGGTCAAGGAGTACGAGTACCGGGTGGCGCTGACGCCCGCCGGCGCGCACGCGCTGGTCGAGGCGGGGCACACGGTGCTGGTCCAGTCGGGCGCCGGGCTGGGCGCGGGATGGCCCGACGCCGACTACGTCGCCTCAGGCGCACGGATCGTGCCCGACGCGGAGGGCGCCTGGGCGGCGGACCTCGTCTGCAAGATCAAGGAGCCGCTCCCGCAGGAGTACCCCTACCTGCGCCGTGACCTCGTCCTGTTCACGTACCTGCACCTGGCCGCGAGCCGGTCCTGCACCGACGCCCTCCTGGCGGCCGGGACGACCGCGATCGCCTACGAGACGGTGGAGCACGCCGACGGCGCGCTGCCGCTCCTCGCGCCGATGAGCGAGGTCGCGGGCCGCCTGGCCACCCAGGAGGGTGCGCACCACCTGCTCAAGCCGCACGGCGGGCGCGGCGTCCTGCTCGGTGGCGTCCCCGGTGCGCCACCCGGCAAGGTCGTGGTCATCGGCGCCGGGACCGCCGGCCGGCACGCCGTCGACATCGCCGTCGGGCTGCGGGCCGACGTGACGGTGCTCGACCTCAGCGTCCCGCGCCTGCGCGAGCTCGACGCGCGGTACGGCGGACGGGTGCACACGGTCGCCTCGACGCCGGTGGCGGTGCAGGACGCCGTCCTGCGGGCCGACCTGGTCATCGGGGCGGTGCTCGTGCCGGGGGCCCGCGCACCGCGCCTCGTCGACGACGCGACGGTGGCCCGCATGCGGCCGGGCGCCGTCCTCGTGGACATCGCGATCGACCAGGGCGGCTGCTTCGAGGGCTCGCGCCCGACGACGTATCGGGACCCCACGTTCCGGGTGCACGACGCGCTCTTCTTCTGCGTCGCGAACATGCCCGGTGCCGTGCCCGTGACCTCGACGCTCGCGCTGACCGCGGCGACGTTCCCCTACCTCGGCGTGCTCGCGAGCCGCGGCTGGGCGGCCGCGTGCCGGGCGGACCGCGCACTCGCGCGTGGCCTCAACACCCACGACGGCGCCGTCGTGCACGCCGGCGTCGGTGCCGCGCACGGCGTGCCCGTCACGGCGCTGGACGACGTGCTGCGCTGAGCGAGTCACCGCCGGGGCTCGCGGCGCGCGACACGGTCAGGGCCGCAGTCGCGCCGCCAGGGCGGCCGCCCGGTCGGGGTCGGCGCGCGTCAGGCGGGCCTTGCCGAGGTTCTGCCGCACCACCCATCGGACGTCGTCGTCGTGGGCGGCCGCGACGAGCGCTTCGAACGCGGGGAAGCCCGCAGCCGGGTCGGCGGCCACGGCAACCGACCAGCAGTACCCGAGGGCCTGGCGCAGCGTGCGCACGTCCGCGTCCCGGCGGCGTGCCGGAGGAAGGGCTGCCAGTCCGTGCGTGATCCGCTCGAGCATGGCGACCGCGGCTGCCGCGTCGGGCGCGCTGCGCAGCAGCCGCGGCTCGCAGACGCCAGCGGCGGCGGCCCGCTGCTCGAGCGCGGACCCGGTCGCCCACGCGTCGG
>AXCX01000135.1 GCA_000767215.1 Actinotalea fermentans ATCC 43279 = JCM 9966 = DSM 3133 | reverse complement strand
CACGCCTCGAAGCTGGGGTCGCCGTGCGCGCGCCACGCCCCGCTGTCGCGCTGTGCGACGAGGACCGACGCACGGGCGGTCGTGAGTCGCGCGACCGCCGCGTCGATCCCCGCGACGAGACGTGCGCGCTCGTCGGGAGGCAGCTCGCGGGCGCGGAGCGTCGCGTCGGCGACCGCGCGGACGGCGTCGTCGAGCGCCGCCTGCGCCGCCGCCGTCGTCATGCCGCCTCCAGAATTGGAACTGATGTGCTAATGCTAGCGGAGATGCAGCGAGGAATCGGGACAATTCGCCCACGGCGAACACCCTCCCGGCGGCCCGTAGACTTGCCGCCCGTGGCGCTCACCATCGGAATCGTCGGCCTCCCGAACGTCGGCAAGTCGACCCTCTTCAACGCCCTCACCCGTAACCAGGTGCTGGCTGCGAACTACCCGTTCGCCACGATCGAGCCGAACCTCGGCATCGTCGCCCTGCCCGACCCGCGCCTGCAGACGCTCGCGGACCTCTTCGGCTCCGAGCGGATCGTCCCCGCGACCGTCTCCTTCGTCGACATCGCCGGCATCGTGCGCGGCGCGTCCGAGGGGGAGGGGCTGGGCAACAAGTTCCTCGCCAACATCCGCGAGGCCGACGCCATCTGCCAGGTGGTCCGCGCGTTCGCGGACGACGACGTCGTGCACGTCACCGGCCGCGTCGACCCTGCCGACGACATCGAGACCGTCAACACCGAGCTGATCCTCGCCGACCTCCAGACGCTCGAGCGCGCCATCCCCCGGCTGGAGAAGGAGGTCCGCGGCAAGAAGACCGACGCCGCCGTCCTCGCCGCGGCGCAGGCCGCGAACGCCGTCCTCGAGGAGGGCGTCACCGTCTTCGCCGCGCGTGAGCGCCTCGCCAAGCAGGGCGTCGACGCGACGGCCCTCCGCGACCTCCAGCTCCTCACGGCCAAGCCGTTCATCTTCGTCTTCAACACCGACGACGCGGGCCTCGCCGACGTCGACATGCAGGCGCGCATGCGCGCGCTCGTCGCCCCCGCCGACGCGATCTTCCTCGACGCCAAGTTCGAGTCGGAGCTCGTCGAGCTCGACCCCGACGACGCCGCCGAGATGCTCGCGGACTCCGGTCAGTCCGAGCCGGGCCTGGACCAGCTCGCCCGCGTCGGCTTCCACACGCTCGGCCTGCAGACGTACCTCACGGCCGGTCCGAAGGAGGCCCGCGCCTGGACGATCAAGCAGGGCTGGACGGCGCCGCAGGCGGCCGGCGTCATCCACACGGACTTCGAGCGCGGCTTCATCAAGGCCGAGGTCATCAGCTTCGCGGACCTCGTCGAGGCCGGCTCGATCGCCGCTGCCCGCTCGGCAGGCAAGGCCCGCATCGAGGGCAAGGACTACGTGATGGCCGACGGCGACGTGGTGGAGTTCCGCTTCAACGTCTGAGGCACCCGGAGACCCGGGGGCGCGGGTTGTAGTGTCCGGTCGATGCGTGCCCTGACTGTCGATGGCCTGGTCAACGCCCGTGACCTCGGTGGCCTTCCACTGACCGGGGGCGGTACGACGCCCCGCGGTGTCTTCTTCCGCGGAGAGAACGTCGACGCCGTCACGACCCGCGGCTGGGACGAGCTGTACGCCCTCGGTGTGCGCACGGTGGTCGACCTGCGGCAGGACGCCGAGAGGGAGCGGGACCGGCGTCGTCGGCCCGGCTGGCTGGTCACCGCGCACGTCGACCTGGACGGCCTGGAGAACGCCGACTTCTGGCGGGACTACGCCGACAACGGGCTGTGGGGCACGGCCGTGTACTTCCTGCCGCACCTGGCGACGATGCCCGAGCGGGCAGGCGCAGCGCTCGCCGCGGTCGCCGACGCCGACGCGGGCGGCGTCCTCTTCCACTGCATGTCGGGACGCGATCGGACCGGTCTCGTCGCGATGCTCCTGCTCAGCCTGGTCGGCGTGGAGCCGGACGCGATCGTCGACGACTACCTCGAGACCGTGCGGAACGCCGACGCGCTCGCCCAAGCCACCGGGCGCGAGAACGACGAGCCGGTGCGCGACGCGATCCTGGCCCGCCGTGGATCGAGCACGGAGAAGGCGTTCCGCGAAGCGCTCGCTGGTCTGGACGTCGAGACGCTCCTCGCTGCGGCGGAGCTCTCGGAGAGCACCGTGCAGCGGTTGAGGACGTGGCGGGGCGCGCTCGTCGTCGACGACCTCTCCTGCTGACCCGCAACGGAATGGTGGAGCGCCGCTCCACCGTCTGACCGGCGTCCGCCTCACCGCGCAGCCGCGGGCTGTCGCACGTACTGTCGCCCGCGGTCCGTGCCGATCACGGTCCCGGCCGGGTACCGATCGGCGACCAGGAGCACCTCCATCACGGCCTCGACGACGACGGCGTGCACCTCCTCCTCCGTGCCACCGAAGTCCAGCCAGCCGCCCCGCGCCAGGCTGTCGCGGAAGGCCAGCACCACGTCGTCCAGGCTCGATGGCCACTCCGCGACCTGAGCGGTCGTCGTCGCGCGCTCGGAGTGCAGGCCGGCGAACGCGCGGCCACACCCGCACCCGCGTCCGGTCCCGCGCAGATCGGTCGCGCAGATCACGCCGAACATGACGAGCTCTCCGGGTGTCGCCCAGGTGTAGTCGTCCGCCCGGTCGCCCTGCGTCTCCTCTGTGGCCACCAGTACCCGCATCGTCGCGTCCTTCCTCGCCTGCGTCGGCCCCGCGCCGACGCTCGAACGCTAGTTCGATGGACCGACAGGCAGGGTTCTCGAGCGCTGCTCTGTGGACAGTCGGTGACGTCCCCACCGGCCAGCCGCTTCGGCCGCCCCACGCTGGAGTCGCCGATCGAATGCGGCCAGGATCATCGGGTGCTCGCCGTCGTCCGTCGGTGAGACTGGCCTGCCGAAGGGGGACCCGTGATCGGCACGCTCAACGCCCTGGTCGACCTCGTCGAGCAGCGCCACGACGCGCGCGTGGACGTCCCCGCCTTCGCCCGGGCCCACGCCACGACGGAGTACCACTTGCGCCGGATGTTCGCCGCGCTGGCCGGGATGCCGTTCTCGGAGTACGTGCGGCGTCGCCGGATGACGCTCGCCGCGGCCGACCTGGTGCGCGGGGAGCGAAGCCTGCTCGCCGTGGCCGTGCGCTACGGCTACGGCTCCGTCGAGGCGTTCACCAGGGCGTTCCGGTCGGTGCACGCCATCGCGCCGGCCGACGCGCGCCGCACCGGTGGGCCGCTCACCACCCAACCCGTGCTCAGGTTCCGCCTGAGCGTTGAAGGGAGCACCCCCATGGACGTGACGGTCACCGACCGGCCGGCCTTCCTTCTCGTCGGCCACGCCGTCGAGGTCCCGCTGGTGCACCAGGGCGTCAACCCGCACATCGCCGAGCACGTCGCCTCGATCGCGCCCGAGGAGCACGCGCGGCTCAAGGTTCTGGGCGCCACGGAGCCCGTCGGGGAGCCAGCCGGCATCCTCGCCGTCACGCTGGGTCCCGACCCCGACGCCGCGGAGGGCTCGCCCCTGACCTACCTGCACGGCGTGGCCGTGCGCGACGGCGCCCCGGTCCCGTCCGACCTCGACGCCATCCCCGTCGACGCCGGTACCTGGGCGGTCTTCGGCTCCAGCGGACCGTTCCCCGACACTCTCCAGCAGACCTGGGCCGCGACGGCGACCGACTGGTTCCCCTCGAACCCCTGGCGGCTGCGGCCGGGCCCGTCGATCGTCCGCTACCTCGAGCTCACCGCGACACGCGCCACGTGCGAGCTCTGGATGCCGATCGAGCCCGCCTGACCGGCCGCCGCCGCGGGCCTCAGGCGACGGCGTCGCGCGCGGCCCGCGCGACGCGCTCGCGGTAGGCGACCCACCACGCGTCGTCCACGCCGGGCAAGTTCTCGTTGCCGGCGCTGAGACCGGCGGCCCCGTCGATGAGCTCGCGCAGGATGTCGGCGTGCCCGGCATGCCGGTGCGTCTCGGCGACCATGTGCACGAGCAGCCGGTGCAGCGTCACGTCCTGCCCGCCGTCGCCCCACCACGCGACGTGCCCGACGGCGTCGAGCGGCAGCGCCTCGATGGTCGCGTCGGAGTGCGCCCACGCGCGCTCGGCGAGGCCGAGCACGTCGGCGCGCGTCACGTCTGCCGGGACCCAGAAGTCGGCGTTGGGCTCGGCGTCGTCAGCGAACCAGGGGAGCGGCTCGTCGAAGGGGCGCCCGAAGCACGCCCCGAAGTAGTCGACGTCCACGCTCGAGACGTGCTTGACCAGGCCGAGCAGGTTCGTGCCCGTCGGCGTGAGGGGGCGCCGCGCGTCGTACTCGGACAGGCCGTCGAGCTTCCAGACGAGCGCCTCGCGCGCGCTGCGCAGGTATCGGTGCAGGTCGGCCTTCGCGGCGTCGTCGATGCTCATCGGGCCAGCCTGCCCCCGGGGTGCGACATGCGCACGGGTACCGCGCGGGCGCGCGGGAGCCCAGGACGGCGCGGGAGAGCCCGGGCCCCCGCCGCCCGGAAGGCGTCAGTAGACGAAGCGTCCGGCGGCGTCGAACCGTGCGGGACGCACGTCGACGACCCAGGACCTGTCGATGGGCCCATAGATATGTGGATAGAGCTCCCCGTCCCCGCCGTCCTCGAGCTCCACCCGGACGCCGTCCTGGTGGATGAGGGACTCCTCCAGCACGAGGACGCAGAGGGGTTCGGGGTCGTCGCGGTAGACGAAGCCGGCCACGTCGTCGACCTGCTCGGGGTAGGACGCGTGGACGAAGCCCACCTCGTCGAGGCTGTGCCCGCGCGTGGACGTGCTGTACGTGCCGTCCCGCAGCGAGTCCTGCCAGTCGGCCCGGTGGGCGATGTGCAGCAGGTGCATCCGGCCACAGTAGGCCTGTCGAGAGGGGCGCTGCAGGCCGTCGGAACGCCGACCTGGGCCGTTTAGCGCGCCCTGCCACGGATCGCTCGCGACGTTCGACAAAGGCCGCCGGCGCGGGTCCGGAAGGGTGCGTTTGTCCGGTAGTCCGTGGAATGCCCGTTCGTGCGGTGCTCCGCCCAGTCCCGAGACGGGCCCGCGGCGCGGAGGGCCTTCATCGGCGGTTCCCGAAGGTCTGCGCCCGCCTGTCAACGGTTTTAGTGCCCCGATGACCTGCGAAAGCGCGCTGACCTGCGACGGCGCTGAGACGAGCCGTCCCGGATCATGAGATGTACCGGGTAGTATCGAAAAGGTAACGATCACCGGGGCCCCCCGGCTGTGTCCCGATTGCCGCAATCGGCCGCTGTACGCTCGCCCAATCCAAGGGTGGCTGTCCCTGGCAGTTCCCGCGTCCCCGAACGCGGCTGCGGGCCCTCACCTCATCCGTCAGGAGGAACTTGTGAAGATCAGGCGAATCGGCGCCGTCGGCGCCATCGTCGCGACGAGCGCGCTCGTGCTGAGCGCGTGCTCGACCCCGGGTGGGAGCGAGATCGTCGAGGACACTGCGGTCAACGTCGGCTGGAACCAGCCGTTCTACTCGCAGAACAACCTCACCTCGAGTGGCAACGCGACGACCAACTCGAACGTGCTGTACCTGACGAACGCCGCCTTCAACTACTACGACGGTGACCTGAACCTCGTGAAGAACGAGGACTTCGGCACCTACGAGAAGGTGTCGGACGACCCGCTGACCGTGAAGTACACGGTGAACGAGGGCGTCACCTGGTCGGACGGCACGCCCGTCGACGCGGCCGACCTGATCATGTACTGGGGCCCCCAGAACGACAACTTCGACACCGTCGAGGGCAGCTACGACGACGAGGGCAACATCCAGGAGACCGAGGGTGGCGTCTACTTCGACGGCTCCTCCGTCGCGATGACGCTCGTCTCCGAGTTCCCCGAGATCAGCGACGACGGCCGCTCCGTCACGCTCGTCTACGACAGCCCGCGCTCCGACTGGGAGGTCTCCTTCCAGCCGTCGCCGATCGCGGCGCACGCGATCGCGAACATCGCCCTCGGCATCGAGGACGCCGAGGAGGGCAAGCAGGCCGTCATCGACGCGTTCCAGAACAACGACGCCGAGGCGCTCGCCAAGCTCGCGAACGTCTGGAACACCGGCTTCGACTTCACCTCGCTCCCGGACAACGAGCTCCTCTACCTGTCCTCGAGCGCGTACGTGATGTCCGACTACGTCGAGAACCAGTACCTCACCGTCACGGCCCGCGACGACTACGACTGGGGCCCCGCGCCCAAGGTCGAGTCGATCACGATCCGCTACACCGAGGACCCGCTGGCGTCGGTGACCGCTCTGCAGAACGGTGAGGTCGACCTCATCCAGCCGCAGTCGTCGGTCGACGTCATCGAGACCCTCGAGGGCATCGACGGCATCACGTACCAGGCCGAGGAAGAGGGCACGTACGAGCACGTCGACGTGATCTTCAACAACGGTGGTCCGTTCGACCCCGCCACCTACGGTGGCGACGAGGACAAGGCCCGCGCCGTCCGCCTGGCGTTCCTCCTCTCCGTGCCGCGCGCGGAGATCATGGAGAAGCTGATCGTCCCGCTGAACCCCGAGGCCCAGGTCCGCAACTCGCACACCGTCGTGCCCGGCTCGCCGGCCTACGACGACGTCGTCGCCGGCAACGGCTCCGACTTCTTCAGCGAGGACGACGACGCCAACCGTCAGGCGGCCATCGACCTCCTGGCCGAGGCCGGCGTCGACACCTCGACCCCGATCGACGTCCGGTTCCTCTACGGCGCCTCGAACGTCCGCCGCGCGAACGAGTACCAGCTCATCGCCGCGTCGGCCGAGAAGGTCGGGTTCAACGTGCTCGACGAGGGTGACGACGCCTGGGGCGGCCGCCTCACGCAGACGGACACCTACGACGCGTCGCTGTTCGGCTGGCAGTCCACGAACACCTTCGCCCTCAACTCCGAGGCGAACTTCGTGACCGGCGGCCTGAACAACTTCGGTGGCTACTCCAACGCCGACATCGACGGCTGGTACGCCGACATGGCGTCCGCCTCCGTCGACGAGGAGAAGGAGCTGACCATCCAGATCGAGAAGCAGCTGAACGCTGACGGCTTCTCGCTGCCGATCTTCCAGTTCCCGGGTGTCGTCGCCTGGCGCGACGCTCTCCAGGGCGTGAAGATGATCCCGATCTCGCCGACGATCTTCTGGAACTACTGGGAGTGGGAGATCAGCGCCGAGGACACCCTCGACGCCCCGGCGGCCAGCACCGAGGAGTGATCCTCACCACTGACGAAGGTCAGTAGGTCTGCACGATCCGGTGGGGTACCGCGGCACCCGCGGTACCCCACCGGCATGCCGGGTCGGTGATCCCGACCGCGGTACCACGTCCAGCCGTCCTCGTGCCGGGTCCCCGGATCGAGGACCGTCCGTGGACGGACGCGTAGACTCACGCAGTCCATCCACTCGTGAAGAGGTCCCCCCACATGGCCACCTCAGTGACGAGCCTGCCGGCCGACGAGGCGACGACCGCCCCGCCGCAGCCGCAAGCTCCCTCCCGCCTCCGGCGGAGCGCGCCGATGCTGACCTTCCTCGGTCGGCGTCTGCTCTCCTCGGCGATCGTGCTGCTCGGCGCCACGTTCATCGTGTACATGCTGCTGGCGTACGCACTGGATCCCCTGGAGGACCTGTACGCCTCGAGCGCGCCCAACAAGGAGCAGCTGATCGAGGCCCGCATCAGGGACCTCAACCTCGACACCCCGCCCGCCGTGCGCTGGGTGCTGTGGCTCGGCGGCGTGGCCAGGTGCGGCATCGGCCAGTGCGACCTCGGCAACAGCTGGGTGACCAACGAGAACGTGATCGACATGCTCGGCACGGCGATCCCGTCGACGGTGCAGCTCATCGCGGCCTCGACGTTCCTGGCCATCGGGCTCGGCATCGTCGTCGGCATCGCGTCCGCGCTGCGGCAGTACACGGGCTTCGACTACACCGTGACCTTCATGTCGTTCGTGCTCTACTCGCTGCCCTCGTTCTGGGTCGCGGTGCTCCTGAAGCTGTGGGGCGCGATCGGCTTCAACGACTTCCTGCGTGATCCGACGCTCTCGACGCCGGCCGTGGTCGGCCTCGCCGTGCTCGGCGGCCTGATCTGGCAGGCCCTGGTCGCGGGCGACATCCGACGTCGGCTCAGCGTCTTCGGCATCGCCACCCTCGCCACCGGCGCCGCGATCTGGGGCATGTCCGCGACGGGGTGGCTCCTCGACCCGAACCTGACGATCGTCGGCGTGCTCGTGCTCGGCGTGGCCAGCGCCTACGCGGTCACGGCGCTGACGGCCGGCCTGCGCAACAAGCGCGCCCTGTACGCCGCGCTCACGACGGTGGCCGTCGGCGTCGCGCTCTACTACCCGCTGCAGTGGCCGTTCGCCGTCGCCAGCGCGTGGCTGATCATCGGCCTGGCCGCGGCCGCCGTCGCGAGCGGCATGCTCATCGGCTGGCTGTTCGGCGGCCCGGACCGCGGCGTCTCGATGCGGACCTCCGCGATCACCGCGGTCCTCGTCGGCGCGTTCATCTACATCGACCGCGTCATGGACGTCTGGAAGCTGTACTCCAACTCCAGCCGCATCGCGGGGCGCCCGATCGCGACGATCGGCTCGCAGACCCCCGGCCTGGCAGGCAACGACTACTGGGTGACGACGCTCGACACGTTCACGCACCTCGTGCTGCCGACGATCGCGCTGATCCTCATCTCGTTCGCGTCGTACACCCGCTACTCGCGGGCGAGCCTGCTCGAGGTGATGAACCAGGACTACATCCGCACGGCGCGGGCCAAGGGCCTGCCGGAGCGGGTGGTGACGGTGCGGCACGCGTTCCGCAACGCCCTCATCCCGCTCGCGACGGTGGTGCCGCTCGACATCGCGGCCCTCTTCGGTGGCGCGATCATCACCGAACGGATCTTCGCCTGGAGCGGCATGGGGACCCTGTTCCTCACGTCGCTCGGTGCACGCGACGCCGACCCGGTCATGGGGTACTTCCTCGTGGTCGGCACGATGCTCGTGCTCGCGAACATCGTCGTGGACTTCATCTACGCCGCTCTCGACCCCAGGATCCGGGTGAACGCATGACTGTCCCCACTCCCGACTCCGAGCCGATCGAGAAGCTCGACACGTTCGCCGGCGAGAAGGTCGAGAACGCGATCGAGCTCAAGGAGGTCGAGGGCCTCTCGCAGGGCCGCATCGTCCTCCGGCGCTTCTTGCGTCACCGCGGCGCGATGGTCGCCTCGCTCTTCCTCATCGCCATCGTGCTGCTCGCGGCCACCTCGATCGGCTGGGGGCCCATCCCCGGCTGGTGGGCGTACGGCCCGAACGACCTCGCGCCCGTCGTCAACCCCGGCGGCGCACCGACCATGTCGTTCGACGGCGGCGTCACGATCGGTGAGCACCCCTTCGGCCAGGACAACATCGGCCGGGACGTGTTCGCGCGCGTCATGGGCGGCACGCAGACCTCGCTGATGGTCATGACGATCATCGGCCTGCTCGCGACGACCATCGGCATCACGATCGGCTCTCTCGCCGGCTTCCTGCGCGGCCGCCTGGACAACGTCATCATGCGCTTCACGGACATGGTCATCACCATCCCCGTGATCATGATCGGCGCGATC
>AXCX01000134.1 GCA_000767215.1 Actinotalea fermentans ATCC 43279 = JCM 9966 = DSM 3133 | reverse complement strand
ACCCGGTGCTCCTGGCGCTCGCCCTGAGCATGGTGACCTGGACGTCGATGGCCCGCCTCGTGCGTGCCGAGTTCCTCTCGCTGCGCGAGCGCGAGTTCGTCGACGCCGCGCGCGTCGCGGGCGCGAGCAACGCGCGGATCATGTTCAAGCACATGCTCCCGAACGCGGTCGGCGTGATCATCGTCAACACCACGCTGCTCATGGCCTCGGCGATCCTGCTCGAGACGGCGCTCAGCTACCTCGGCTTCGGCATCCGCTTCCCCGACGTGTCGCTGGGCACGCTCATCAGCGAGTACCAGACGGCCTTCGCCACGCGGCCCTGGCTGTTCTGGTGGCCGGGTCTGTTCATCGTGAGCATCGCGCTCTGCGTGAACTTCATCGGCGACGGCCTGCGCGACGCCTTCGACCCGCGGCAGCGGCGCATCCCGAGCAAGCGCGCGATGGACCGGGCAGCGGCCCGGGCCGCGCGCCGCGCCGAGGCG
>AXCX01000133.1 GCA_000767215.1 Actinotalea fermentans ATCC 43279 = JCM 9966 = DSM 3133 | reverse complement strand
GCCAGGCGCGGCGCGCCCGCCGAGGCCAGGAGCGCGGGGTCCGCCACGAAGACCGGCACCACCGGGCCGCCGGCCTCGTGCGCCGCGACGAGCGCCGGGTGGTCGCGGACCCGCAGGTCGCGCCGCAGCCACAGGACGCTCGTCATGACACGACGATAGGTGCGCGACCGGCGTCGTGCGCAGGGCGTCGCGGGCCGCTCACACCACCAGGCGCAGGCGCCGCTCGGCGACCGCGAGGCGCACCGTCTGCCCCCAGGTGGCGGTCAGCCGGTCGGACTCCAGACCGTCGCCGAACACCACGAGCGAGTCGGACTGCACCAGCACCTCGAGCGCGTCGCCGGGGCGCAGCGCGCCCATCGTCAGCGCGACGCCCGACGTCGGCGACGGCCACGCCTCGCGCACGAACCAGGCGAGCTCCGCCGAGTCCGGCGTCGGGAGCGTGGTGCCGCCGCGGTCGTGCGCGATCGAGGCGGCCCAGCCGGTCGCGCCGGTGCCCGTGGCGACGATGAGGCCCGAGGAGGACTGCCGCTCGGTGCGGCCGTCGGCCAGGCCGAGCACGTACCGGGCGGACTGGTGGCTCTGGTGGCCCAGGTACAGGTCGTTGAGCGCGTCGAGCCCGGTCCCGTCGTCGAGCGTCGCGCGGACCATCGCGCGGTCCTGCCAGCGCGCGGTCCCGCCGGCCACCGCGGCCAGGACCGCGGCGAGCTGCGCGCTCGCGAACGTGACCAGGACGCCGGCGTTGCGGCCGGGCTCGGGGTCGACGCCCACCACCGGCTGGCCGACCAGGTACTTCGCCGTGTTCGCGACCAGCCCGTCCGGCCCGACGACGACCACGACGTCCTCCGGCCCGAACGCGAACCGGTGCAGGTCCGCCCGTTCGACACCCCCGCGGCGCCAGTCGGCCGGGATGGCCGCCGACGCGGCGCGCAGGGCGTCGTGCAGCGCGTCGTGCCGGGCCTGGACGTCCGCGAGGGTGCGACCGCGCGTGCGCAGGAAGAACTCGACCTGGCCGCGCGTGCCGTGGCGGTCCACGAGCTCGTCGAGCTCGCTGGCCCGGTGGACCACCACGGCGCGGGGCGGGAGCGTCATCTGGATCGCCCTACCTTCCGGTCATGCCGGCGAGGACGCCGGTCAGGACGTCGGGGGTGACCGTGAGCTGCCCGACCTCGGGCAGGTGCCCGGCCAGCTCGCGCAGGGCGAGCGTGCGCAGCACCTCGGTCGGGACGTCGGCGAACGCGGTGAGCCTCGCCCGCTCGGCGGCGCCCTCGGCCTCGCCCTGGACGCGGACGGCGTCGGCGGCCGCGGTCGCGAGGACCCTCTGCCGCTCGGCCTTCGCGCGGGCCTCGATGAGCGCGGCCGCGGCGGCCTCGTCGGCCCGGGCGCGGGCGTTGGCGCCCTCCTGGGCGACGAGCTGCTGCTCGCGCGTGGCCAGCTCGATGCGCGTGGCGAGCTCG
>AXCX01000132.1 GCA_000767215.1 Actinotalea fermentans ATCC 43279 = JCM 9966 = DSM 3133 | reverse complement strand
GGTGGAGCGGTCGGCCTCCGACTGCGCGGCCTCGCGGGCCGGCGTCTGGAGCGCGCGCTCGAGGTCGGCGTCCGCACGGATGCCGCGGACCCGCACGCCGAGCACCTCGAGGCCGGTGGCGGTGACGCGCTCGTCCGCGCGCAGCGCCGCGCCCACGCGGACGCCCAGCGCGCCGGTCGCCGTGGCGACGGCCTCGGGCAGGGTCATCTCCGCGACGGCGTCCATGACGTGGCCCGCCGCGAGCTCGCCGAGCAGGTGGGCCACCTGCTCCAGCGGGGTGGCGGTCCAGCGCCCGGTGGCCGGGTCGATACCCAGGTCCAGGCGCTGCGTCGCCAGCTCGGGATCGGCGAACCGGTAGCTCACCGTGACCTGCGCGGTGACCTCCTGCAGGTCGGCGGTGCGGGCGTGCGCCACGAGGGGCAGCTCGCGGTCGTCGACCGGCACCTCCGAGAGCACCGCCGACAGCGGCCGGAACCAGAACGCGAGCCCGACGCCGGACCGGCGCACCCGGCCGCCGGCCATCTGCACGACGTGCGCGGTGGGCGCGGCCCGCAGGTGCCGCACGAACGGGTAGCGGGTGATGGTGGCCATGGTGACCTCCTCGTCGTTGTTTTTCGTCATTACGACGATAAACCTCACCTCTGTTTCTCGTCAAGGTGACGAGATAAGGTGCCGGCATGACGTACGACCCGACCGCCTTCCCGCGGGTGGCCGTGACCGTGGACCTCGTCGTCCTCACGCTGCGCGGCGGCGCGCTGCACGTGCTCCTCGTCGAGCGCGGCGAGGAGCCGTTCCGCGGCCGGCTCGCGCTGCCGGGCGGGTTCGTGCGCCCGGACGAGACGCTCGACGACGCCGCGGCCCGCGAGCTCGCGGAGGAGACCGGTCTGCGCGACGTCCCGGGTCACCTCGAGCAGCTGCGCTCCTACGGCGACCCGGCCCGCGACCCGCGCATGCGCGTGGTCTCCGTCGCCTACCTCGCGCTCGCCCCCGACCTGCCCGAGCCCGCCGCCGGCACCGACGCCGCCGACGCGCGGTGGGTGCCCGTGGCCCGCGCCTCGGGCACGGCGCTCGCCTTCGACCACGCGGCGATCCTGGCCGACGGCGTCGAGCGCGCCCGCGCGAAGCTCGAGTACACGTCCCTGGCCACCGCCTTCTGCCCGCCGGAGTTCACCGTCGCCGACCTGCGCGGCGTCTACGAGGCGGTCTGGGGGACCGCGCTCGACCCGCGCAACTTCCACCGCAAGGTGACCAGCACGCCCGGGCTGCTCGTGGACACGGGCCGCACGCGCGCGGAGGGCCGGGGCCGCCCGGCCGCCCTCTACCGCGCCGGCGACGCGCGGGCGCTCCAGCCGCCGTTCACGCGCGAGGCCTGACCGGTCCGCACCGCTGTCTACCTGGTGGAAACGCCATACCAACACGTGGACAGTTCTCTACCATCGGTGCGAGGCCCGGTGCGCCTCGTCGACGGTGTGCCGGTCACCGCCTCGTCCACGCGACGCGACGGGCGCCCCCGCCGTCCGAAAGGAACCGCCGTGAAGCTCCACCGGTCAGCCACGCGCACCACCCTCCTTGCCGCGCTCCTCGCGCCGGCCCTCCTCCTCGCCGGGTGCTCCGGCTCGGACGACGACACCACCGACGACGCGACGCCCGCCGCCGAGGACGGCGGCGACGCCGCCGGCGAGTCCGTGTCCATTGGCATCAGCCAGATCGTCAGCCACCCCTCGCTCGATGCCGCGCGCGACGGCTTCAAGGCCGCGCTCGCCGACGCCGGCTACGACGTCGACTGGGACGAGCAGAACGCCCAGGGCGACCAGTCGATCGCCGCGTCCATCGCGGGCACGTTCGCGTCCGCGGACCTCGACATGGTCCTCGCGATCGCGACGCCGACCGCCATCGCCGCCGCGCAGGCCGTCACCGACATCCCCGTGCTGTTCACGGCCGTGACGGACCCTGTCGGCTCCGCGCTCGTGGAGAGCATGGACGCGCCCGGCGCGAACGTCACGGGCACCTCGGACGCCGTCGAGGTCGCCGACCTGCTCGAGCTGGTGACGCGCATCGCGCCCGACGCCGAGACCGTCGGCATCGTCTACAACGCGGGCGAGCCGAACGCCGTCACGCAGGTCGAGTGGGCGCAGGACGCCGCCGACGAGCTCGGCCTGACGATCGAGCTCGCCACCGCCGACACCTCCGGTGCCGTGCAGCAGGCCGCCGACTCCCTCGACGTCGACGCGTTCTTCGTGATCACCGACAACACCGTGGTGAGCGCCCTCGAGACGCTGATCCAGGTCGCCGAGGACAAGCAGATCCCGGTGATCGCGTCCGAGGGCGACTCGGTCGCCCGTGGCGCCATCGCGACCATCGGCATCGACTACTACTCGCTCGGCTACCAGACCGGCGAGATGGCCGTGCGGATCCTGTCCGGCGAGGCCGACCCGGCCACGACGCCCGTCGAGGTGCAGACCGAGCTCGCGCTCTACCTGAACACCGGCGCCGCCGAGCGCATGGGCGTCACCATCCCCGACGACCTCCTCGCCGAGGCCGACCCGGAGAACATCACCGAGTAGCGTTCTCGCCGTCGTCCCGGGCCGGGTGCGAGCCCGTCCGGGACGACGGCGCAGCGCCTTCCTTCACCCCGCCGGAGGCCGACCATGATGATCGCCGTCGAGCTCGGGCTCATCTACGCGGTGATGGCCCTGGGCGTGTACCTGACCTTCCGCATCCTCGACTTCGCGGACCTGACCGTCGACGGCAGCTTCACGACGGGCGCCTCGATCGCGGCGGTCGGCATCGTCAGCGGCATGCCGCCGGCGCTGGCGACGTCGCTCGCGCTGCTCGGCGGCATGGCCGCGGGCCTGGTCACCGGTCTCCTGCACACGCGCGGGCGCATCAACGGCCTGCTCGCGGGCATCCTCACGCAGATCGCGCTCTACTCGGTCAACCTGCGGATCATGGGCAAGGCGAACGTGCCGCTGCTGCGCGAGAGCACGCTCATCACACCCCTGAAGGACGCCGACCTCGTCGGCACCTGGGCCAGCGTCGGGATGTTCCTGGCCGTGGCCGTGGTGATCCTGGCGCTCCTCGTGTGGTTCCTGCACACGGACATCGGCCTGGCCATGCGGGCGACCGGCGACAACCCCGACATGATCCGGTCGTTCGGCGTGAACACCGACCACCAGAAGCTCCTCGGCCTGGCCCTGTCGAACGGCCTGGTGGCGCTCTGCGGCGCGATCATCGCCCAGTACCAGGGCTTCGCCGACATCGGCATGGGCATCGGCATGATCGTGGCCGGCCTCGCGTCGGTCATCATCGGCCAGGCGGTCCTCGGCCGGTCGAGCGTCGCGATCGCCGCGACCGCCGTCGTGCTCGGGTCCGTGCTCTACCGGGTGGTCATCTACCTGGCGCTCAAGGCGGGCCTGAACCCGAACGACATGAAGCTGATCTCCGCCGTGCTGGTGGTGCTCGCGCTCGTCGTGCCGCAGTGGAAGGGCTTCGCGCGGATGGGCGGCTTCATGCGGCGCCGCATGACGGCGATGGCCGAGACACCGCTGGTGGAGAAGGAGGGCTGAGCGATGCTGACCATCGAGAACGTGCGCATGACGTTCTTCCCCGGCACCCTCAACGCCCGGGTCGCGCTCGACGACGTGAGCCTGCAGCTCGCGCCCGGCGACTTCGTCACGGTGATCGGCTCCAACGGCGCGGGCAAGTCCACGCTGCTGAACGTCGTGGCGGGCACGCTGCGCGCCGACTCCGGGACCGTGCGGATCGACGGCCGCGACGTGACGCGGATGAGCGACCACCAGCGCGCCCGGTACATCGGGCGGGTCTTCCAGAACCCGGCCGCCGGCACCGCCCCGCACATGACCATCGAGGAGAACCTCGCGATGGCGCTCGAGCGCGGCAGGCGCCGCGGCCTGCGCCTGGGTGTCACGAACGCCAAGCGCGCGCGGTTCCGCCAGGAGCTCACGGCGCTCGAGCAGGGCCTGGAGACGCGGCTCGGCGACTGGGTGAGCCTGCTGTCGGGTGGTCAGCGGCAGGCGTTGTCGCTGCTCATGGCCACGTTCAGCGAGCCCAAGATCCTGCTGCTCGACGAGCACACGGCGGCCCTCGACCCGCAGCGCGCGGCCTTGGTGACACGGCTGACGGCGGAGATCGTCGAGCGCTTCGGCCTGACGACGCTCATGGTCACGCACAACATGGACCAGGCCCTCAAGCTGGGCAACCGGCTGATCATGATGCACGAGGGCCGGATCGTCCTGGACCTCGACGCCGAGGCGAAGTCGAAGATGACCGCCAAGGGCCTGCTCGCCGAGTTCGAGAAGGTCAAGGGCGACGCCCTGGACGACAGCCTGCTCCAGTAGCGCGGGCTCGGCCAGTTCCGCGGCCAGACCTCCCGCCTGCGCCGAGACCGAGGGTTTGGCGCGAGAACGAGGGATCCGACCCCTCGTTCTCGGCGCAAACCCTCGGTCTCGCGGGACCGGGTGGGCCGGTCAGACGAGCGCGGCGGCCAGGGCCTCCTCCGCCGGCTCCGGCGTCCGGCCGGCGTCCGGGTGCGCAGCCCGCGGGCGGGCGGTGATCATCAGCGCGGCGACCACGGCGGCCGCGACGAGGAACGCCGTCGAGTACCAGATCGCCACGGAGAACCCGTGCACCGTCCCGATGGCGACCGCCACCTCGTTCGCGGCGCCGTGCGTCGTGAGGTAGCTCGCGGTCGCCGACGTCGCGACCGTGTTGAGCAGCGCGATGCCGATCGAGCCACCGACCTGCTGCGCCGTGTTGACCGTCGCCGAGGCCACGCCCGCGTCGCGCGGCGCGACGCCGAGGGTCGCCGTCGCCATCGCCGGCATGAAGGTTATGCCCATGCCCAGGCCGAGGAAGACCAGCGACGGCAGCACGTGCAGCAGGTAGGAGGACCCGACCTCGATCTGGGTGAGGTACGCGAGCGCGCTTGCGGCGATGACCAGGCCGGGCACCATGATCCGGCGCGGCGCCACGCGCGGCAGCAGCCGGGCCGCGATGCCGACCGAGCCGAGCATCATGCCGGCGGTCATCGGCAGGAACGCCAGGCCCGTGCGGACGGGGGAGTACCCCTGGATCACCTGCAGGTAGTAGGTGAGGAAGAGGAACAGGCCGAACATCCCGATGGTCGACAGCCCGACGGCGAGCAGGGCGCCACCGCGGTTCCGGTCGCGCAGGACGCGCAGCGGCAGCAGGGCGTGCTCGGTCCGCCGCTCGACCACGACGAACGCGGCGAGCAGCGCCAGGCCGACGGCGAACATGGCGAGGACGAGCGGCGCGGTCCAGCCCTCCTGCTCCGCCTCGCTCAGGCCGTAGACGATGGCGAGGAGCCCGCCGCTGGCGAGCAGGGCGCCGGCGACGTCGAGCCGCGTCTCGCGCTGCTCGCGGCGGTCGCGCAGGAAGGCGACGGCGCCCGCGATGGCCAGCGCGGCGATCGGTGCGTTGACGAGCAGGGTCCAGCGCCAGTCGACGTACTGGGTGAGCAGGCCGCCGACGATGAGCCCGACGGCGCTGCCGCCGCCCGCGATGGCGCCGTAGATGCCGAAGGCGCGGGCACGCTCGTGCGGCTCGGTGAACGTCACGGTGACGAGCGACAGCGCGGCGGGGGCGAGCAGCGCCGCGAAGATGCCCTGGAGCGCGCGGGCGCCGAGCAGCATCCCGAGGTTCGCCGCGGCGCCGCCGAGGGCCGACGCCGCCGCGAAGCCGGCGAGGCCGACGATGAGCGCGCGCTTGCGGCCGATGAGGTCGCCGACGCGGCCACCCAGCAGCAGCAGGCCGCCGAACGCGAGGGTGTAGGCCGTGATGACCCACTGGCGGTCGGCGTCGCTGATGCCGAGGTCGGCCTGGGCCGAGGGGAGCGCGATGTTCACGATGGTCATGTCGAGCACGACCATGAGCTGCGCGAGCGCGATCGCGACGAGGCCCCACCAGCGGCGGGGGTCGGGTGCGGTCTCGGCCCTGGTGGTGGTCGCGGCGGCTGCCGTGCCGGGTGGTTCGAGGCGTGCAGGGTCCATGACGGAACCTTCCTGACGGGAGGACGAGCGACACCGCTCGGGAGCGTCGGCCGGGGCGGGAGCCTCGCCGGTTCCGAGGGCCCTACTTGCTAGCCGCCCGGTAAGTTACGATGGACGCTAAGCCGGTACCTAGCCGGTCGTCAAGTAAGAATCTCAGGATGCGACGGGACCGAGGACAATGGACGCCATGGCTGCCCAGACGCGACGACGCGGGGACACCCGGGGTGACATCCAGCGCACCGCCCTGCGGCTGTTCAACACCCAGGGGTACGACAAGACGTCGCTGCGCGAGATCGCCGAGGACCTCGGCCTGACCAAGGCCGCGCTCTACTACCACTTCCCGACCAAGGACGACATCCTCGAGAGCCTCCTGCGCGACGTCGCGGCCTCGCTCGACGAGCTCATCGTCTGGGCCCGGTCCGAGCCGTCGACGCGCGAGCGTCGGCTCGAGTTCCTCGAGCGCCTCGGTGCCGCCACGCGCGGCGGCACCGGTGACCTCATGCGCTGCGTGCAGCAGAACGAGCTCGCCATCGCGGGCATGCCCGGGGCCATGTCCATCGTCCGGCGCTACAAGAAGGAGCTCGCGGACGCGATCCTCCCGCCCGACGCCGACGTCGAGGGCCGCCTGCGCGTGCGGCTCGCGGTGATGGCGGTGCTGGTCGGCGGCCACGGCTCGGCCGACCTCGGCGGCACGGACGACGAGCGCCACGACGCCGCCCTGCGCATCGCCGCCGAGGTCATGCCCTGACGGCGGCGCACACCGGCGGCACGGGCGCCTGACGTCGCGGGAACCGGACGGCTCCCGCGGACGTTGACCCCTGGCCGGCCTCTCGGGTCGGCGTCCCGCCACGGAGGTGCTCATGACGACGTCCCCGACCCCGACGACCTCGACCCCCGCCCCGGTGCCGCCGCTGCCCCCGCTCGCCGAGCAGGTGGAGCGCCTGGTCGCGCTCGGCCTGGCCGACGCCGCGGGCGTCTCGCCCGAGCGCCTGCGCGACGCCGTCGACCGGCTCGGCCCGGTGGCCGGCCTCCTCGTGCCGCACCCGGACCGCCTGCCGCCGTCGGTCCTCGCCCCGCTGCTGCGGCTCGGCGACCGCCCGGGGTTCGTGGTCGAGGACATGACGGACGTCGACGCGTTCGCGCCGATCCCGGGCGCGGAGCCGCCGTCGTCGGCGTTCTTCCTGGTCACCGGCCTGCAGCGCGGCGACGAGATGGCCAACTGGTCGCCCGACGAGGCGCTCCCGGCGATCACGGGCGCCGGCCGGACGCCGCTGACCCTCGCCGAGGGCATCGGCTGGGCGCTCCAGGTGCCGGACGTCCTGGACCGCAACCACTGCTACATGACCATCGGCTCGCGCCTGCGCAAGCCGAACGGTCGCCTCGACGCGCGCACGCCGGCGCTGTGGATCAGCAACGGCACCGGCCGTGACGGCAAGGAGCGCCGCAACGCGCCCAAGGTCGGCTGGTGCTGGGCGGGCAACCGGCACACGTGGCTCGGCTTCGCGTCCGCCGACGCGCGGGTGCCGCTCGACGTCTGAGAGCCCGCAAATCCCTGGACCGACGGCGGCGCCACTGCCTACGGTGGCGCCGCCGTCAGAGAGAGGACCGTCGTGAAGCTGTGAGATCCGGCGCCGGGTTGGTGCCACGAGTGCCCGCACCCACCGCGAACCCTCGGGATCTCACATGTCTCTGCCTCCACGTCTTCCTGCTGCCCCCGCGCCCGCGGTCGTCGTCGACGGCCTGCGCTTCGCCTGGCCCGACGGGACGCCCGCGCTCTCCGGCGTCACGGTCACGTTCGCGGCCGCGCGGACGGGTCTGATCGGCCCGAACGGCTCGGGCAAGTCCACGCTGCTGCGCCTGGTCGCGGGCGAGCTCGTGCCAGACGCCGGCACGGTGCGCGTCAGCGGCGACGTCCGCCACCTGCGGCAGGACGCCGCCGTCGCGCCCGGCTCGACGGTCGCCGACCTGCTGGGCATCGCCCCGGTCCGGCGCGCGCTCGCCGCGATCGAGGCGGGCTCGCTCGATCCCGCGGACTTCGACGCCGTCGGCGACGACTGGGCCGTCGAGGAGCGCGCGCTCGCCGAGCTCGCCCTGCTCGGCCTCGATGCCGACCCGGCGCTGCTCGACCGCCCGGTCACCGCGCTGTCCGGCGGCGAGGCGATGCAGGTCGCGCTCACGGGGATCCGGCTGGCCCGGCCGGCGGTCACCCTGCTCGACGAGCCGACGAACAACCTCGACGCCACGGCCCGCGCCCGGCTGTACGCGGCGGTCGACGCCTGGCCGGGCGCGCTCGTCGTCGTCACGCACGACCGCGAGCTGCTCGAGCACGTCGACGCGATCGCCGACCTCGGTCGCCCAGGCACGCCGGTCTACGGCGGCACGTTCAGCGCCTACGCGCAGCGCCGTGCCGTGCTCCAGGAGGCGGCCGAGCGGGACCTGCGCGACGCCGAGGCCGCGCTGCGCGTCGCGCGTCGGGAGGCGGTCGAGGAGGAGACCAAGCTCGCCCGACGTGCGGCGGGCGGACGCAAGGCGGCGGCGTCGGGCCGGTACCCGCCGATCGTCGCGGGCGCCAAGAAGCGCGCGGCGGAGGTGACCGCCGGCCGGGTGCGCGGCGTCCACGCC
>AXCX01000131.1 GCA_000767215.1 Actinotalea fermentans ATCC 43279 = JCM 9966 = DSM 3133 | reverse complement strand
CGCGGCCTCTCGTGCGGCTGGCCCGGTCGAGCTCCGGTCGTCGCGGGTCTGGACCTCGAGGTCGGGCCCGGGCGGAGCGTCGCCGTCGTCGGCCCGAGCGGCGTCGGGAAGACCACGCTCCTCGTCACGCTCGCCGGGCTGCTGCCGCCCGTGGCGGGCACGGTGCGCGCCGACGGGCGCGACCCCGCGTCGCTCGACCGCGAGGACGCGGCGCGACGGGTCGCGTTCCTCGCCGAGGACGCGCACGTCTTCGACACCTCGGTGCTGGAGAACCTGCGCGTCGCGCGCGGCGACGTCACCCCGGAGCAGGCGGCCGACGCGCTCGCGGCGGTCGGCCTGCAGGGCTGGCTGGACGGCCTGCCGCACGGCCTGGACACGGTCCTGGGCGCGGACGCGGCACGCGTGTCGGGCGGCGAGCGGCGACGCCTGCTCCTGGCCCGCGCCCTCCTGTCCCCCACGCGGGTGCTGCTCCTCGACGAGCCGACCGAGCACGTGGACGCCGGCGCCGACGAGCTCCTGGCCGCCCTGCTCGACGGAAGCCTCGCGGGCGGGCGCGGCGTCGTCGTCGTCACGCACCGCCTCGGCGGGCTCGAAGCGGCGGACGAGGTGATCCTGCTGGACGAGGCGGGTACCGTGCGGGCACGAGGTCGGCACGAGACGCTCGCCGCGAGCGGCGCCTACCCCGCGGAGGAGTGGCGATGAGCACGCAGGCCGGACAGCGCGAGGCCAAGGGCGGCCGCGGCGACCGCCGCGAGGGCTCCTTCGCCGCCGCCGACCTCCTCCAGGCCGCCCTGGGACTCGCGTCCGACCTCGACCTGCCGACGGTGCTGCAGCGGTTCGTGGCCGCGAGCGCGAACCTCACGGGCGCGGCGTTCGCCGCCATCAACGTGCTCGACGCGCGGGGCCGGTCGACCACCTTCGTGCACTCGGGGATCGACGAGCGGCTCTCGAGCCTCATCGGCCGCTCGCCCCACGCCATCGGGGTCCTCGGCGCGATCCCGTCGCACGGCACCCTGCGACTGGACGACCTCACGCACCACCCGGCGTTCAAGGGCTTCCCGGCGAACCACCCGAAGATGGGCCCGTTCCTCGGGACCGCCGTGCGCGTGCGCGACCGCGTGTTCGGCTACCTGTACCTCTCGGACAAGCCCGGCGGCTTCACCGACGACGACGACGACATCGTCCTCACGCTGGCCGCCGCCGCGGCCGTGGCGATCCAGAACGCACAGCTCTACGCCGCCTCCGAGCGCCGCGAGCACTGGCTGCGCGCGGGCCAGCAGATCACCACGATGCTGCTCTCGGGCGCCGAGCAGGAGGAGGTGCTCGCCCAGATCGCCGCGTCGTCGCGCGAGGTGGCACGCGCCGACACCGCGGCCCTCGTGCTGCCCGGCATGGGCGACTCGCTGGTGATGGAGATCGTCGACGGCGAGGGCGCGGACGAGCTCATCGGCACGGTGATGCCGCCCGACGGCCGCGCGCAGACGGTGCTCCGCGACGGCAACGGCCTCCTCGTCGACTCCCTCCACCGCGCCCGCGCGATGCGTGTGGACGCGATGCGCCGGTTCGGGCCCGCCCTGTACGCCCCCATGCAGGCCGACGGGCGCGGTGTCGGTGTGCTCGTGCTGCTCCGCCTCGTCGGCTCCCAGCCGTTCGGGCGCTCGGATCTGGCGACGGCCGAGTCCTACGCCGCGCAGGCCGCCCTGGCGCTCGTGCTCGCCGAGGCCCGCCACGCGCAGGACGTCGCGGCGCTGCTCGACGAGCGCGAGCGCATCGCGCGCGACCTGCACGACCTGGCGATCCAGCAGCTCTTCGCGACGGGCATGCAGCTCGAGACGGTGCGCCGCCGGGCGGCGCGCGGCGTCGACCCCTCCGAGCTGACCGGCATCGTCGAGGACGCCCTGGACAACGTCGACGCGACGGTGCGGCAGATCCGGTCCATCGTGCACGCGCTGCGCGACCCCGACGCCGACGCGCCGCTCGCCGAGCGCCTGCGCCGCGAGGCGTCGCTCGCCCGGACCGGACTCGGCTTCGCGCCGTCGCTGGTCATCACGCTCGACGGGCGCGTGCTCGACTCGGCCGACTCGCTCGAGGGTGACGCGGGCCTGCTCGACGACCGCGTCGGCGAGGACATGTCCGACGACGTCGTCGCCGTCGTGCGGGAGGGCCTGGCCAACGCGGCCCGGCACGCGCAGGCGACCGGCGTGACCGTCCGCGTGGAGGTCGAGGGCGAGGACATCGCCGGCCGCGTCATCGTCGAGGTGGAGGACGACGGCGCGGGCCTGCCGCCCGAGCGGGACCGCAAGTCCGGCACCGACAACCTGGCCGCACGCGCGCGCCGCCACGGCGGCACGTTCTCGCTCGGCACGACGGACGAGGGTCGCGGCACGCTCCTGACGTGGTCCGCGCCCCTGGCCGGTGGCCGCCAGCGCGGCTGAGGCTCCGCGGACGGCGTCGGGCGCTCAGGCGGCCCAGTCGCCCAGGGCGCCCTCCAGCGCTCCGAGCGTCGCGTCCAGGAGCGACCACCGGTCGTCGTCCGGGCAGCCGCGGTCCACCCAGTGCAGGCAGGCCGCGTCGAGGAAGCCGAACCAGCCCCACAGCGCGTAGTCGTGGCGCAGCGTGCTGGACGGGGCGAGGAGCTCGCGCAGGCGGTCCACGTACGCCAGCCGCGCCCGCTGGCGGACCTGCGTGGCGACGTCGGGCTCGGCGCGGGTGCCGGCGAACGGTGACGCCCAGCCGGCCCGGTGCGCGGCGACGTGATCCAGGTGCACGAGCACCGTGGCGCGGACCCGGTCGCGCACGGGGACGCCGCCCGGGAGCTCGGCGAGGGCGGCCGCCTGGCGGGCCAGCAGGTCCGCGATCGCCCGGTCGAGCACCTGGGCGTAGAGCTCGGCCTTGCCCGCGAAGTACCGGTAGACCAGGGCCTCCGAGGCCCCTGCACGGGCGGCGACGGCGGCGATGCCCACCTCGTCGTAGGGCGCGCGTGCGAAGGCGTCGGCGGCCGCGGCGAGGATCGCCCCACGCCGCTCGTCCGGGTCGAGCCGCTGCCGGGGTGTCCTGTCGCTACGGGCCATGGTTGGCATCCTACGCGCTAGTGAACTACGCTCACTAGCGTTAGTGAACGATCCTCACTAGGAGATCCTGTGCCCCGTACGAGCGACCGCACCTGGTGGCACGTCTACCCGCTCGGCTTCACCGACGCCCCCGCGACCCGCGTCGGCGGCCCGCACGAGCCGCGCCTGCGCCGCCTCCTCCCCTGGCTCGACCACGCCCGCGACCTCGGCGCCACGGGCCTGCTGCTGGGCCCGGTGTTCGACTCCGCGACGCACGGCTACGACACCCTCGACCACCTCCGGGTCGACCCCCGCCTGGGCACCGACGCCGACCTGGACGCCCTGCTCGCCGCCGCGCACGACCGGGACCTGCAGGTCGCTCTCGACGGCGTGTTAAACCACGTCAGCGACCAGCACCCGATCGTCGTGCGGGCGCGCGAGGCCGGCTTCGCGGGGCCGGACGCCGCCTGGCTGCGGCTCGAGCACACGCCCGACGGCCCGCGCCCCCGCGTCTTCGAGGGCCACTCCTCGCTCGTCGAGCTCGACCACGCCAACCCCGAGGTCGCCGCGTACGTCGCAGGCGTCATGAACCACTGGCTCGACCGCGGCGTGGACGCCTGGCGGCTGGACGCCGCGTACGCCGTCGCGCCCGAGCTGTGGGCGCCCATCCTGGCCGACGTGCGCGCCCGCCACCCGCACGCGTGGGTGTTCGGCGAGGTCATCCACGGCGACTACGCCGACGTCGTCGACCGCTCCGGCATGGACTCGGTGACCCAGTACGAGCTGTGGAAGGCGACCTGGTCGAGCATCGCCGACCGGAACTTCTTCGAGCTCGACTGGACGCTGACGCGCCACAACGGCTTCCTGGAGACCTTCGTGCCGCAGACGTTCGTCGGCAACCACGACGTGACGCGCATCGCGACCACCCTGGGGTCCCAGGGCGCGGTCGTGGCCCTCGCGGTGCTCATGACCGTCGGTGGCGTCCCGTCGGTCTACTACGGCGATGAGATGGGCTGGACCGGCGTCAAGGAGCACCGCGCCGGCGGCGACGATGCCGTCCGCCCGCCCTACCCGGCCGCGCCGGCGGCGCTGACCGGCGACGAACGCGTGCGCCAGGCGCACCGAGACCTCCTCGCCCTGCGCCGGGCGCGCCCGTGGCTGACGACGGCGACCACGCGGACGCTCGAGCTCACCAACACCCGTTACCGCTACCGCGCTGAGGCGGCCGACGGCGGCGCGGCACTCGAGGTGGAGCTCGACGTCTCCGGCACGCCGCGCGCGACGGTCCGGGCGGACGACGGCGCCCTCCTGTGGGAGTCCGTCGCCTGAGCCGGGCTCAGTCGCCCGGCGCTGTGCCCATGGCTCGCCGGTCTTCCTGAGCCCGACGGGCTGCGCCGATCGTCGTCGGGCTCAGTCGCCCGGCACTGTGCCCATGGCTCGCCGGTCTTCCTGAGCCCGACGGGCTGCGCCGATCGTCGTCGGGCTCAGTCGCCCGGCTCGCTGCGCCAGGCGGAGTGCTTGCGGCCCGCCACCCACGCCGCGACCTGCGTGCGGCGCTGCAGGCCCATCTTGCTCAGCAGCGACGTGATGTGGTTCTTCACGGTCTTCTCCGCGACGCCGAGGCGCTCGGCGATCTCGCGGTTCGACATGCCCTCGCCGATGAGGTCGAGCACCTTGCGCTCGCTCGGCGTCAGGTCGACGGTCGGGTCGTCGTGGTCAGCCCGGCGGCGGGTCACGGTGCGCTCGTCGAGCAGCGTGCGGCCGGCGTTCACCGACTTGATGACGTCGGCGATCTCCGCGCCACGCACACTCTTGAGCAGGTACGCGGCCGCGCCCGCCTCGAGCGCCGCGGCGAGCGCGTCGTCGTCGTCGAAGGACGTGAGCACGACCGAGCGGGTCTCGGGAAGCTGCTCGCGCAGGGCGTGCATCAGGTCGATCCCCGTGCCGTCCGGCAGCTGGAGGTCCACCAGGACCACCTGCGGACGCACGAGCGTCGCGCGCCGGATGCCCTCGGCGACGGAGCCGGCCTCGGCCACGACGGACATGCCCTCGGACCGGTCGACGACCTCCGCGATGCCGCGCCGGACGACCTCATGGTCGTCCACGATCATGACGGCGATGTCCCCGGCGCGGTCAGAGTTGTTTGCCACGCTCCGCATCCTAGAGAACTCGGCCGCCAGGTGGGACCAGGCGTGCCGCCCGTGGCGCGCGTTGACACTGCGGGCACCGGTAGGAGGACCGGTTCATGAACGGCTCGCGGACGACGACGGCGCCGCACCGGCGACACGGCCGACCGGCCTGCCCGTACACCGCCAGCGCCCGGTCGAAGTAGCCGGACTGCCCGTTCACGTTCACGTACAGCGCGTCGAAGCTCGTCCCCCCGGCCGACAGGGCCTCGCGCATGACCTCCTCGGCGCTGTCCAGCACCGCGACCAGGCGCGACCGGCGCAGGGTCGCGGTCGGTGAGGCCCAGTGCACGCGCGCGCGCCACAGCGCCTCGTCGGCGTAGATGTTCCCGACGCCGGACACGAGCGTCTGGTCCAGCAGCGCGCGCTTGATGCCCGTACGGCGACGTCGCACCGCCGCCTCGAGCGCGGCGCGGTCCAGGTGCGGGTCCAGCAGGTCGCGCGCGATGTGCGCCACCGGCACGGGGACCACGGGCAGCGCGCTCCCCTGCCCGCCCGGGGCGCCGTCGGGCGTGGGCGCCACCGGGACGACGGCCAACGAGCCGAACGTGCGCTGGTCGACGAAGTCCAGCAGCACGTCGCCACCCGGCCCCGTGAGGGCCAGCCGCGCCCGCGTGTGCGGCGTCGGCGGAGGCTCGGGGGGCTGGACCAACATCTGCCCGCTCATGCCCAGGTGGGTCAGCAGCACGCCGCGGTCCGGGTCGTCGTCGAGCAGGAGCCACGTGTACTTGCCGCGCCGGACGGCGGCCGTGAGGGTGCGCCCGGTGAGCCGGGCCTCGAAGTCCGCCGGGCCGCCGTCGTGCCGCCGGACGGCCGAGTCCCGGCGCAGCTCGACGGACTCGACGGTGCGGCCGAGGACCTGCCGGGCGAGCCCCGCACGGACGGTCTCGACCTCGGGGAGCTCAGGCACCGCTCTCGTGCGCGCCCTGCGGGACCGGCGCGCCGTCGGGCACCTCCGTCAGCGCGCGGTAGGCCATGGCGGCGGCCTCCTGCTCCGCGATCTTCTTCGCGGTGCCCGTGCCCGTGCCCCACACGGTCCCGTCGAGCACGATCCGGGCGGTGAAGGTCCGCGCGTGATCAGGACCCTCGCTGTCGACCTCGTACTCCGGCGCGCCGAGGCCGCGCCGGGCAGCCGCCTCCTGGAGCGACGTCTTCCAGTCCAGGCCTGCGCCCAGGTCGGCGGCGACCGCCAGCGTCGAGTCGACGAGTCGCTCGACGAGCTCGCGGGCCGTCTCGATCCCGTGGGTGAGGTACACGGCCCCGAACAGGGCCTCGAGCGTGTCAGAGAGGATCGAGTCCTTGTCGCGGCCGCCCGTCGCGAGCTCGCCCTTGCCGAGCAGCAGGTACGCGCCGAGGTCCAGGTGCCGGGCGATCGCGGCCAGCGAGCGCTGCGACACCGTCGCCGCCCGCATCTTCGCCAGCTCGCCCTCGGACAGGTCCGGGTGGCGCCGGTACAGCGCCTCCGTGACCACCAGCCCGAGCACGGTGTCGCCGAGGAACTCCAGGCGCTCGTTCGTGGGGATGCCACCGGCCTCGTGGGCGAACGACCGGTGCGTCAGGGCAAGCACCAAGAGCTCGGGGTCCAGCTGGACCCCGAGCTCGGTGGTGAGCCGCTCGGCAGGCTGGGTCATCGACCCGAGCGCAGCGTCAGCGGACCTCGTGCTCCGTCTTGAGCGCCTCGACGTACTGGCGGCCGTTGTAGGCGCCGCAGGCGGGGCACGCAGCGTGCGGGAGGCGCGGCGCCTTGCAGCGCGGGCACGCGACGAGCTGGGCAGCCGTCGTCTTCCACTGCGAGCGGCGGGCCCGGGTGTTGGCGCGCGACATCCGGCGCTTGGGAACAGCCACGGTCAGCTCTCCTTCGTTTCGTCGAAGACCCGGCCGAGGTCAGACCACCGGGGGTCGATCGTCTCATGCTTGTGATCCGGTCCCGCCACCGCGAGCCGCTCCCCGCACTCGGGGCACAGCCCCGGGCAGTCGGGGTCGCAGACCGGGCGGAACGGCAGTGCAGGCACCACCGCGTCCCGGACTGCCGGCTCGATGTCGACGTGGTCGCCGACGAGCACCGGGGCCTGCTCCTCCTCGTCGTCGCCATCCGCGGCGGCGACCTGGGCACGCTGGGGATACACGTACAGCTCCTGGAGCTCGGCGTCGACGTCGTCGACGACCTCCTCCAGGCAGCGCACGCACTCCCCGACGGCCCGGCCCCGGACGGTGCCGGAGACGAGGATCCCCTCCATGACCGCCTCGAGCCGGAGATCCAGCTCGAGGTCGCTCCCGGCGGGGACGCCGATCACGACGGTACCGAGGTCCTCCGGCGCTGGGACGGTGCGCTGAAGTCGCCGCATGGTCCCCGGTCGGCGGTCGAGGTCGTGCACGTCCAGCACGAGCGGGGAAGAAGTCGGGCGCTCCACAGCGTCAGTCCAAGGTCGAGGGGTCTCGGTCCACGCCATGAGCGGCAGGACCAGCCGCCCATCGTACGGCACGCACGCCCCGGACTCCCAACCGGGTCGACGTGACCTCGGCGACGGTCCCGCGGGCGGTCACGCCGTCGGCGGAGAGTCTCGCTCAGTCCTCGCCCAGGCGGCCGGCGAGCTTGGCCCGGCCGGCCTGCACCTGCGCCAGCACCCGCCCCAGGTCGATCTCGAAGTCGGCCAGACGCCGGTCGCAGTAGTCGTCCGCCTCGCGCCGCAGGCGCTCGGCCGTCCGCTCGGCCTCGGCCACGAGCTCGGCGGCCTGCTCGCGGGCCGCGAGGACGACGGCGTCGGCGCTCACCAGCTCCGCCGCCCGTGCGCGCCCCTCGGCCACGATGCGCTCGGCCTCGCCGCGCGCCCGGCCTCGGATCTCCGCCGCCTCGGCGAGCACCTCGTCGGCGGCCCCGAGCTCCTCGGGCACCGCGTCGCGGGCCTGCGCCAGCAGGTGGAGCACCTCGGTCCGGTTGACGAGGACCGAGGTGGACATCGGCATCGCGCGCCCGTGCTCGATCGCCTCCGCGAGCGCGTCGAGGACGCCGGCCAACGTCTCCGCGCCGGTGGCCGGGACGTCGTCGGGCGTCATGGCCGTCGCTCCTCCCGCGCGGCGCGCAGCCGGTCGCGCACCACCTCGGCCACCCGGGCCGGGACCAGGTCGTCGATCGGGCCACCGTGCCGCGCCACGTCCTTGACCAGGGACGATGCGATGTGGGCCACCGCCGGGTCCGCCGGCAGGAAGACCGTCTCCACCCCGAGGTGCCGGTTCATCCACGCCATCGGCAGCTCCGCGTCGTAGTCGCCGCCGGACCGCAGGCCCTTGACCACCGCCGTCGCACCCACCTCGCGGCAGAACTCCACGAGGAGGCCGGGCACCTCGGCGGCGCGCACGTGCGGGAGGTCGGCGACCGCCTCGGAGACGAGGGCGACGCGCTCGGCGGCGGGGATCAACGGGCTCTTGGCGACGTTGGTCGCCACGGCGACCACCACCTCGTCGAAGAGCGCGGCGGCCCTGCGCACGACGTCCAGGTGGCCCAGGGTCACCGGGTCGAACGAGCCCGGCACGACGGCGATGCTCACCCCGCCACTGTAGGCGCAGCCGGCCCCGGGGCTCCCGTCGGGAGGGGCTCGGCGTACCAGAGCACCGTCTCGCCGTACCGCTTCTCCCCCGTCCGCCCGACGCCCGACGGCCACGTGGGCTCCGGGCTCCGGGCGGTGCGCTCGACCACCAGCAACGACCCGACGGCCAGGTGCGGCGCCACCGCGCCCAGCGCCGCGGCCAGGTCGTCCTCCCCGAGGTCGTAGGGCGGGTCGACGAGCACGACGTCGACCGGACCGGACGCCCGCTCGAGGAACGCCGCCACCCTCTGCGCCGCCACGCGCACCTGGCCCAGCCCCAGCCGCTCGGCGTTGCGCCGACACACCTGCGCGGCGCGGGCGTTCGCCTCCACGAGCACCACCGAAGCCGCGCCGCGGCTCGCGGCCTCGAGCCCGAGCGCGCCGGAGCCGGCGTACAGGTCCCAGACCGTGGCGCCGTCCAGGACGTCGGCGTGCGCGAGCCGGGAGAACAGCGCCTCGCGCACCCGGTCGCTCGTCGGGCGGGTCCCGGAGGCAGGCACGTCGAGCGTGCGTCCGCCGGCGGTCCCCGCGATGATCCGCGTCACGGGCGCCCTCCCGCCGGCGACGCCGAGGCGTCCGCCATCTTCTCCGTCCACGAGCGCGTGTCCGTGCTCCCGGCCACCGCGACGCAGATCGCGGAGACGGCGACCTGGACCGCCAGCAGCACCGGCGGCGTCGCGCCGGTGACGAGCGCGACCACCACCGGCACGTGACCGAGGAAGGCCACGTCGGGGCCGCGCGCGACGACCCCCGCCACCCCGCCGGGCAGGGCCCCCATCGGGCTGGAGACCAGCGGTCCGCCCCAGTTCGGTGCCGGCCGGAAGGCCGCACGCACCGCCGCCGCCGCCCACACCGGCGTGGCCAGCGCGCCCAGCAGCAGCCAGCGCGCCACACCACCGCCCCACCAGGACCCGACGGCCGCGTAGGCGGCCAGGGACCAGCCGAGCATCGCCACCCCGGGCACCACCATGTGCAGCCGCCGGACCGTCCGGTCGGACAGCGGCAGCAGGCGGTCCACGGCGGGCTGCATCTCCGCACGCCGGGCGGCCTCGCCGGTGGCGCTCATCGCGACGAACCCGACGACGAGGACGGTGAGCACGAACGCACCGGGCCCCGCGAGCTCGGGCGTCCGCGCGACCGCGACGGGCACGGCGGCGGCCACGAGCACCTGGACGAGGTGCCGCACGGACCGCGTCAGGACCAGCGCGTCGGCCACCAGCACGGCCGCGGCAGGGCCCCGCACCAGGCGGAACCGGCGCGAGCGCCGTCGGCGGGAGGGGCTGGTCGCGTCCGTGAGGGCGCGACCGAGCTCCCGCGAGTCGAGCG
>AXCX01000130.1 GCA_000767215.1 Actinotalea fermentans ATCC 43279 = JCM 9966 = DSM 3133 | reverse complement strand
GGGGTCGGCGAGTCCGCCCGGCGGGACCGCCGCGAGCAGGGCGGGCAGGTGCGCGACGTCGTCGACGGCCGCGCGGCAGGCGGCGCAGCCGGCCAGGTGCGCCTCGAACGCGCGGCGCTCGTCCACCTCGAGCGTGCCGAGGACGTACGCGCCCGCGGTCTCGGCGAACGGGTCGGCGCCACCGGTCATCGGGTCACCCCCATCTCCTCCAGGACCAGGCGCAGCGAGCGCAGGGCGTAGTGCGTGCGGGACTTCACGGTGCCGGGCGGCACCCCGAGCTCGGCCGCGGCGTCGGCCACCGAGCGGCCGCCGAAGTAGCAGAGCACCAGCACCTGGCGGTGCTCCGTCGAGAGCCGGGCGAGGGCGTCCGCGACCAGCCAGCCGAGCACGAGCCCGTCGGCAGTGGTCGCCGGGTCGTCGGTCGCCGGCTCCGGCAGCTCCGCGGTGAGCACCTCGCGGTGCGCGCGGCTGGACCGCCACTCGTCGATGACGAGCCGGCGGGCGACCGTGAACAGCCAGGCCCGCGCGCCGGCCGTCGTGCTCTCGAGCACCGTGCGGTCACGCCAGGCGCGGAGCAGGGTCTCCTGGACGACGTCCTCCGCGCGGGCCCGGTCGCCACCGACCAGCCGCAGCGCGAAGGCCCACAGCGCGCGGGCGTGCTCGCCGTGCAGCTCGACCATCCGGTCCGTCGCGGTCGCCGTCATCACCCCTCCACCGAAGCAGACGGCCGCGGGTGCTGCTCGGTTCACGCCGGCCCCGGCTCACCCCGGCGGTGAACCGCAGGGCGGCCGCCGTCGTCCTCCTGGGCGAGGGCCGCACCGGCCCGACACCCGAGGAGGCGCCATGGAACCCGCGACGGTCGCCCTGCCGACCACCCCGACGGACCGGACGAGCACGGTGCTGCGCGGGCTCGCCGCGTCGGTGGTCCTGCTCTCGGCCGTCCTGCACCTGCAGCTGTGGGTCGACGGGATGCGCGACGTCGCCGTCGTCGGGCCCGCGTTCCTCCTCAACGCGGCTGGCGGCGTGGCGATCGGGTTCGCGCTCCTGCTCTGGCGGCACTGGCTCCCGCTCCTGGGCGCCATCGGCTTCGGCGCGGCGACGTTCGGCGCGTACGTCCTGTCGATGACCGTCGGGTTCTTCGGCGTCCGCGAGCAGGTCTGGACGACGGCGGCGGTGCTGTCGGCGGTCACCGAGGTCGCCGCCGTCGTGCTGGGCGTGGCCGCGTGGACCGTCGAGCGACGCCAGCGCTGACCTGCGTCAGACGGCGTCGACCCAGCGCCGTAGCGTCGCGGCGACGTCGGCGACGTCGTCCTCCTCGCCCGCGGCGATGCGGACGACCAGGTCGTAGGCCTCGTCCTGGGGCATCCGCAGGTCGCGGCCGTTGAGCACGTAGAACAGGCGCGTCGCGATCCAGCCCATGCGCTTGCTGCCCTCGACGAGCGGCCCGTTGCCGACGAGCGCGAGCAGGAGCGCGGCCGCCTTGGTGTCGAGGTCGGGGTAGATGTCCTGGCCGTACCAGGTGGCCTGCGGGCGGTGCAGCGCCGCCTCGAGCACGCCGTGGTCGCGGAGCTCGGGCGGCCGGCCCAGGCGCGCCTCGATGGCGGTCAGGACGTCCTCGCGGTCCAGGTAGTCGACCACCGGGCTCACCTCGCCAGCCGGTCGAGGAGCGCGGCGTCCTCGGCGACGATCCGGGCCACCGCCTCGTCGCGGCGCCGCGTGCGGTCGGTGGCGTACCGGCGGATGGCGTCGATGATGATCGCGTTCTGCGAGCGCCCCTCGCGGGCGGCGGTCTCGCGCAAGGCCTTCTGGACGTCCGGGGGAAGCCTCAACGTGGCAGCCATACCCGACGGTAGGCACGTGATACCACGAGATACCACCCCCGTCCCACCCTCTGACCCGCCCACCCCAAGCCCCACCCCCGGCCCCAGTCACGCGAGACCGAGGACTTGGTGCGAAACCGAGGACTCCAGGGCCTCGTCCTCGCACCAAGTCCTCGGCGTCGCGGCGGAGGAGCGGGGCGGGTCAGGCCTCCAGCACCTGGTCGCCCTCCACGCGGACCGGGAACGACGGGAGCGGCTCGTCCGCCGGGCCCTGCACCACCGCACCCGTGAACGCCTCGAAGACCGAGCCGTGGCACGGGCAGTTCAGGCGGTCGCCGTCGGGGGTCACGGCGCAGCCCTGGTGCGTGCAGACGGCGGAGAACGCGACCACGCGCCCCTCCTCCGGCTGCGCGAGCACGATCTTGTCCCCGCCCGCGGTGGTCACGGCGACGGCGCCCCCGACGGGTACGTCGGCGAGCGTGGCCAGCGCGCCGCCGGGCGTCGCCGAGGGGCCACCGCTCCCGGAGCCTCCGCCCGAGCCGGTGGCGCACGCGGCCAGCAGCCCGACGCCGACGACGGACACCCCCGCCGCCAGCACGGTCCGCCGGTCCAGCCCGAGCCCGTCCGTCGTCGTCCGTGTCGCAGTCATCTCTCCCCCGATCGCCGGCGCACGGTGCACCGCTGCCAGGACTAACGCACCCGCCCCCTCCTCGGTTCACGACGCGCGGGCGTCGGCGTGCACGGCGAGCTTCAGGGTCGGGTCAGGGTCACCCCGCATTCCCGCGCCCGACCCGACGGCGCACGCTGGATCCCGTGCCCCCCGACACCCCGCCGACGTCCGCGGCGGCTGCTACGTTGCCGGACGTGACCTCACCCACGACGGCGCCCGCCGGGGTGCCCGCCCCGTCCGGGCCGTCGATCGTCACGAGCCGCGTCACCAAGACCTTCGGCCACGTCACGGCGCTGTCCGACCTGAGCGTCGAGATGCCGACGGGCGTCGTGGGCCTCGTCGGCGCGAACGGCGCGGGCAAGTCGACGCTCATCAAGATCCTGCTGGGCCTGCTGCCCCCGACGTCGGGCAGCGCCCGGATCCTCGGCCTCGACGCCGCGACGGACGGGCTCGCGATCCGTCAGGTCGTCGGGTACATGCCGGAGTCGGACTGCCTGCCGCCCGACGTCTCGGCGACCGAGTTCGTCGTGCACCTCGCGCGGATGTCCGGCCTGCCCTCGGCGGCCGCCCGCGAGCGCGCGGCGGACACGCTGCGCCACGTCGGCCTGTACGAGGAGCGGTACCGGCCCATCGGCGGGTACTCCACGGGCATGAAGCAGCGGGTCAAGCTCGCGCAGGCCCTGGTGCACGACCCGCGGCTCGTCCTGCTCGACGAGCCGACCAACGGCCTGGACCCCGCCGGCCGGGACGACATGCTCGAGCTCATCCGCCGCATCGGCCACGAGTTCGGCATCTCCGTCCTGGTCACGTCCCATCTGCTGGGGGAGCTCGAGCGGATCGCGGACCACGTCGTCGTGATCGAGGGCGGCGTGCTGCAGCGCTCCACGTCCACGGCCGAGGCGACGGCCCTGTCCGGCGTCGTGCTGGTCGAGGTGACCGAGCGCGCGGACGAGGTCGTGGCCAGGCTCCGTGCCGCGGGCGCGCAGGTGGAGACCGCCGACGACGGCGGCGGCCTGTTCTCCGTCGCCCTGACCGACGAGGAGGTCACGGGCGCGATCCAGGCGACCGTCGCCGACCTCGGCGTCGGGCTGATCCGGATGCAGCGGCGCCGCCACCACCTGACCGAGCTCTTCCGGGAGGTGGCCCGATGAGCGCCCCGACGCCCCCGCCCGCGGGTCCCCCCGCCGTGCCGCCCGCGCCCGGCACCGGCAGCCCGGAGCGACGCGCCGACGTCATCCACGACATCGGCTTCCGGCACTACGCGGGCGAGCGGTTCGGGCGGGGCTGGATCGTCCGGTCGCTGCTGGTGGACACCGTGCGCGGCGTGTTCGGCATCGGCCGGCCGGCGCGCACCAAGGTCATGCCGTGGGTGCTCGTCGGCATCCTGCTGCTGCCGCCCGCGATCATCGCCCTGTCGGTGCTGCTGACGGGTGGCAACGAGCTGCCGATGTCGTACACGGAGTTCCTGGGGCAGTTCCAGCTCCCCCTGACCCTCTTCGTGGCCGGCGCCGCACCGTACGCGGTCTCCCGCGACCTGCGGCACGGCGTGATGCCCCTGTACCTGTCCCGGCCGATGGTGCGCACCGACTACGTGCTCGCGCGGCTCGGCGGCCTGGTGATCGCCCTGTTCGCCGTGATGGCGCTGCCGCAGACGCTGCTCATGGTCGGCGCGCTCCTGGCGGAGCTGCCCGTGGGCGACCAGCTGGTCGGCTGGGCGGGCGGGCTCCTCGCGTCGGCGCTGCTGGCGCTGCTGCTCGGCGTCGTCGGCCTGGCCATCGCAGCCTTCACGCCCCGGCGCGGGCTGGGTGTCGCCGCGATCGTCACCATCCTCCTGGTCGTCACCGGCGTCTCGTTCGCGCTGTCCGGCATCGCGCTGGACCAGGGCGCCGACGAGCTCGCCGTGCTGGGCGGCGCCATCGACCCCTACCGGCTGGTCGACGGGCTGGCGGTGTGGATCCTCGGCGTCGACTCGACCATCCCCGAGTTCGCCGTGACGCAGGCGTGGCAGGGCGGGCTGTTCGCCCTCACCTACATCGCCGCGATCGCGGCGTTCGGCGGGCTCCTGATGCTCCGCTACCGGAAGGCGGCGCGCCTGTGAAATCACCCCACGCGATCGCTCGCTGCGCTCCCGATCACGCGGGGGCCCCGAGATGAGCACCATCGTCCTGGACCGGGTGTCCCGCTGGTACGGCAACGTCGTCGCGGTCAACGACGTGTCGATGACCATCGCGCCGGGCATCACCGGCCTGCTCGGCCCGAACGGCGCCGGCAAGTCCACGCTCATCGCGATGATGGGCGGCTTCCTCGCCCCCTCGACGGGCACCGTCGCGCTCGACGGCGGCGCGGTGTGGCGCAACCCGGCGATCTACCGCGCGGTCGGCCTGGTCCCCGAGGCCGAGGCGATGTACGACATGATCACGGGCTGGCAGTTCCTGCTCGCCAACGCCCGGCTGCACGGGCTGCCCGACGCCCCCGCGGCCGCGCGTCGGGCGCTGGAGACGGTCGACATGGTCGACGCGAGCGACCGCCCCATCGCGACGTACTCCAAGGGCATGAAGCAGCGCGTGAAGATGGCGACCGCCCTGGTGCACGACCCCGCCGTGCTGCTGCTCGACGAACCGTTCAACGGGATGGACCCGCGGCAGCGGCTGCACCTGATGGACCTGCTCCGGCGGCTCGCGTCCGAGGGCCGGACCGTGCTGTTCAGCAGCCACATCCTCGAGGAGGTCGAGCAGATCGCCGACACCATCGAGGTGCTGGTGGCGGGCCGGCACGCGGCGTCGGGCGACTACCGGCGCATCCGCCGGCTGATGACCGAGCGGCCCCACCAGTACACGGTCTCCTCGACGGACGACCGGTGCCTGGCGGCGGCCATCATCGCGGCCGGCGCGGCGGACGGCGTGTCCGTCGCGGGCGGCTCGATCGCCGTGCAGACCTCGGACTTCGGCCGGTTCACCCACGCACTGCCCCGCCTCGCGCAGGAGTCCGGCGTGCGGCTGCTCGAGGTCGACCCGGCCGACGAGTCCCTCGAGAGCGTCTTCGCGTACCTGGTGGCCCGATGAACCCCGTCGTCATGGAGCTCACGGTGCGCGGCCTGCTCGGCCGCCGCCGCTCGCTGCTGCTGGTCGTCCTCCCGCTGCTGCTGCTGGGCCTGGCCGCGCTGACCCGCTGGGCGTCGGAAGGCTCGATCAACGCGTCGTCGGGCCTCATCGGCAACTTCGGCATGGGGACGCTGCTTCCGCTGATGTGCCTGCTCATCGGCACCGGCGTGATCGGGCCGGAGATCGACGACGGCTCGATCGTGTACCTGCTGGCCAAGCCCGTCCCGCGCCGCAGCATCCTGCTCGCCAAGCTCGCGGTCGCGCTGGCGACGACGGTCATCTTCGCGGTGCTGCCGATCGTGGCCTCGACGGCGATCGCCGGGGACGAGGACCTGCGCCTGTCGTCCGCCTACGGGCTCGCGGCGCTGCTGGCCGGCTTCGCGTACACGACCATCTTCGTGGCGCTGTCCGTCCTCACGCGCAACGCGGTCATCGTCGGCCTGCTGTACGCGCTGCTGTGGGAGTCGGTCCTCGGCGGGTACGTGCCGGGCGTCCGGAACGTCTCGGTGCGGCAGTGGGCCCTGGCCCCGGCGGAGGAGATGCTCGGGTTCCGCGCGTCGGGCTGGGGCGTGAGCTCCGCCGTCACGATGCCGGTCGGGCTGAGCCTGCTCGCCGTCGTCGTCATCGGGGCGACGTGGTGGGGGATCGCGAAGCTGAAGACGCTGCGCCTGGCCGCCGCGGACTGATCGCCGGGCGAGACTGGACCCTCGACCGCCGCCTGCGCGAAAGGATCCCCGTGCTCCACCTCCCCGACCACTGGGTGTGGGACAGCTGGTCCGTCCACGACGGCACGCACCACCACCTGTTCTTCCTGCGCGCCTCCCGGGCGCTGCTGGACCCGGACCGCCGCCACCTGCGGGCCTCGATCGGTCACGCCCGCTCGAGCGACCTGCGCGCGTGGGAGCTCCTCCCGGACGCCCTGGTCGCGGCGGACTCCCCCGCGTGGGACGACCTGGCCACCTGGACCGGCTCGGTGCTGCGCGGCCCCGACGGCGTCTGGCGGCTCTTCTACACGGGCGTGAGCCGCGCGCAACCGGAGGTCCAGCGGATCGGCGTCGCGACGTCGTCGGACCTGGTCACCTGGCACCGCGCGGACGGGCCGCCGCTGTCCGCGGACCCGCGCTGGTACGAGAAGCTCGGGAGCTGGCACGACGAGGCGTGGCGCGACCCGTGGGTGCTGCCCGACCCCGACGGCGACGGCTGGCACATGCTGCTGACCGCGCGGGTGCCGGACGGCGAGGTGGGCGGGCGCGGCGTCGTCGGGCACGCGTGGAGCGCCGACCTGGAACGCTGGGAGGTGCGACCGCCGCTGTCGGCGCCCGCGGGGTTCGGACAGCTCGAGGTGCCGCAGGTCGCCGTCGTCGACGGGCTGCCCGTGCTGGTGTTCTGCTGCTGGCCGGACCACCTGTCGACCGAGCGCCGGGCTGCGTGGACGGGCGGCGGCGTCTGGGTGGTGCCCGGCGAGGGGCTGCTAGGCCCGTGGGACTTCACGCGGGCGCGCGCGTTCGAGCACCCGTCGCTCTACGCGGCGCGGCTCGTGGAGGACGCCGCGTCACCGAGCGGCTGGTCGCTGCTGGGCTTCCGCGACCGCGAGGACGGGGCGTTCGTCGGCGAGCTGACCGACCCGCTCCCGGTGGTCCGCGACGGCGACACGCTGCGCCTGCTGGCCGACTGACCGCGCGGTACCTTCCCCCCTGAGCCACCACCCCTCGAGTGGAACGTCACTGCTGCGATCCGGCCTCGAGTGGAACGTTGTGCCCCCGTTTCGTTCCACTCGAGAGGTCACGCTGGGGGGTCGACCGGCCACGCGCCCGCGTCTGCTCGCGGCGGCGGGTCGGCCGCCAGGGCCCAGCGGATCAGGTGGGTCACCACGGTGCCCGACGCGCGGGCGCCGCGGGCCCGGGCGCTCGACCGCGACCCGTCCAGCCGCAGCTCGGCGCGCGCCCACGCGGGCAGCAGCTCGACGGCCCCGGCGGTGAGCAGCCCGTAGGGCGCGCGGAGCGGCCCACCGAGCGGTGGCTCCCGCAGGATGAAGTGCGCGGTGTCGAGCGCGGCCTCGGTCGCGGCCAGCTGCGGCCGGAACCCGTCGATCCGCTCGGCGAGCTCCGCCACGCTCTCCGGCACACCGGCCGCCCCGAGCGCCCGCCCGACGACGGCCGTCTGGCGCACGTACTCGTCGCGCCCCGCGCGGTCCAGCGGCCGGGCGCCGTACCGGTCGTGGGCGCGCAGGAAGCTGTCGACCTCCGCGACGTGCACCCACGCGAGCAGCTCGGGGTCGCCGGCGACATACGGCACGCCCGCCGGCGTCTTGCCGCGCACGCGGTCGTGGATGCCGCGCACGCGCGCGACGGCGTCGGCGGCGTCGTCGGCCGCGCCGAAGGTGGTGACCGCGAGGAAGGTGGAGGTGCGCGCGAGCCGGCCCCACGGGTCGCCGCGGTAGCCCGAGTGCGCCGCCACCGCGGACATCGCCGACGGGTGCAGCGACTGCAGGAGCAGCGCGCGCAGCCCGCCGACGAACATCGACGCGTCGCCGTGCACCACCTGGATCGGCGACCCGGCCGGGAACCAGCGCGGCCCGGGACGGGTGTGGATCCGGGCGCGGTTCGCGGGACCGTCGGCCCCGGCCACGCGCTCGAAGATGACGCCGCCGACGCGTCGTCGCACGTCGGTCAGCGTGGTCATGCCGCTCATGCGCATCGTCTCCCGCGTCCTGGTCCGGTCCCGCAGGGCACAACGCTCCGGGCGGCCTCGTTCGTCCCGCCGCCGTGGGAAAGGGTGCGACCGCCGGCCGGAGCGACGACTACCGTTGCTCCGCTCACCACGCCCCAGGAGGACCCGTGCTCGACGTGACCACCGCGGCGCCCGCCGACGCCGGCCGCGACCCGTCGGCCGCGTCGGCCACGCCGGCGACCCTCAGCTGGGACCGGCTGCGGGCCGGCGCGACGGTCGTCGCGGTGGCGGTCGCCATCGTCGCGGCCGTGGCCGAAACGGTGGCGACGGTCGTCGCGGGGCGGCTGGCCGAGGAGCCCACGCCGCGGCTGGTGGTGTCCCTCGGCGTCCTGCTGCTGGGCGCGACGCTCCTCGACACCGCGGGCCGCACGATGTTCTCGACCGTCGTCGGACGCGCGGAGGGACGCCTGCGGACCGACGCCCTCGGCGCCGCCTTCCGGCAGCCGCTGCCCGCGCTCGAGGAGCAGGCCGTCGGCGAGCTCCTGGACCGCATCGACGACGACCCACGCCAGCTCGCCATGCTCATGCGCCGGATGGGCTGGCAGACGGGCCGGAGCCTCCTGCGCTCGACGCTCGCCTGGGTGGTCGCCGGGCTGACGTGGTGGCCGGCGTGGATCGCGTTCCCGGTCGTGGCCGTCGTCATCGTGCTCATCGCGCACCGGCTGACCCCCGAGATGGCGCGCCGCAAGCTCGCCGAGGAGGAGGCCTGGTCGGCGCACTCCGCGCAGCTCGAGGAGGCCGTGGCCGGGCGCGACGACGTCCGGTCCTCCCTCGGGCAGGCGCACGTCGTCCGGCAGTACGCGGAGCGTTCGCGCGACGTCCTGCAGCGGGTCCGCGAGACGTGCCGCGCGTCGACGGCGGTGACCCTGCGGACGGGCCTGGTGCTGCACTCCCTGCTCGCGGCGCTCGCCGTGGCGGGCGTCGCGTTCGTCGGTGACGGGCGGGTGTCCGTGACCCAGCTGGTCACCCTGTGGCTGCTCGTGACGATGTTCGTGGGGCAGCTGAGCCAGCTCAGCAACCACCTGCCCGAGCTGCAGGCGGGCCTCGGCGCTGTCCGGCGGATCCGCTCGCTCCTCGAGGCGCCGCAGGAGCCCCTCGACGGCGGCGCGCTGCCGGACGGGCCGCTCGCGGTCGAGATCCGCGACCTCACGTTCACCTACCCGGGCGGCTTCGCGCTGCGCGAGGTCACGCTGACGGTCCCCGCGGGCACGACGTGCGCCCTGGTCGGCCGCACGGGCGCCGGCAAGTCGACGCTCGCCAAGCTCCTCTCGCGCGCGGTGGAGCCGCCGGCCGGGACGGTGCTCGTCGGCGGGCGGGACGTGACGGCGACGGCGATCGACGACCTCCGCCGGTCGGTGGGCGTCGTCACGCAGCGCACCGAGATCATCGCCGCGACCCTCGCGGAGAACATCACGCTGTTCGCGGACGTGCCGCGCACCCGCGTGGAGGCGGCCGTGGAGGCGCTCGGCCTGACCGCGTGGGTCGCGTCCCTGCCCGACGGCCTGGACACCCGGTTGGGCGCGTCCGGCACGACGTTGTCGGCGGGCGAGGAGCAGCTGGTCGCCTTCGCGCGGCTGCTCGTCCGCGACGTCGGGATCGTCGTCCTCGACGAGGCGACCGCCCGGATGGACCCGCAGACCGAGCACCGCGTCACGCACGCCGCCGAGCGGCTCCTCGCCGGGCGGACCGGCATCGTCGTCGCCCACCGGCTGTCGACCACGCGGCGCTGCGACGCCGTCGCGGTCCTGGACCGCGGCCGCCTCGTCCAGCACGGGGACCGCGCGCGCCTGGCGCGGGAGGACGGGCCGTACCGCGACCTGCTGCGCGCGGGCG
>AXCX01000129.1 GCA_000767215.1 Actinotalea fermentans ATCC 43279 = JCM 9966 = DSM 3133 | reverse complement strand
AGGCCCCCACCCGCGAGAGCGTGACGGAGGCGCCGGTACGGCAGTCGGCGACGACCGGCGTCGGTGTCGGTGGCGCCTCGCTCGGCGGCGCGACCGCGGCGCCGGTGCGCGCGGAGTCCCCGCGGCCGACGGCCTCGACGTCCAGCGGCGGTGCACGCAAGGTGCGCCTCGCCGTCGCGCGCATCGACCCGTGGTCGGTGATGAAGCTGTCGTTCCTGCTGTCCGTGGCGATCGGCATCATGATCGTGGTGGCCGCCGCCGTCGTGTGGCAGACGCTCGACAACATGGCCGTGTTCACCTCGGTCAACGAGACGATCGCGACCATCGCGGACGACCCGGAGTTCTTCAACCTGCTCGAGTACGCCGCGTTCCCGCGCGTGCTCTCGCTGGCCACGATGATCGCCGTCGTCGACGTGGTGCTCCTGACCGCGCTCTCCACGATCGGGGCGTTCCTGTACAACATCGTCGCGGCGCTGGTCGGCGGCATCACCGTCACCCTCACCGACGACTGACCGAGGCCGCCCGAGCGTGCGCCCAGGCCCTTCGAACTTGGGCCGCGGCGTCACGCTGGGGTAGTCTCGACCGGCGCGACTGCGCACGGGCCTATAGCTCAGACGGTTAGAGCGCTTCCCTGATAAGGAAGAGGTCAGAGGTTCAAGTCCTCTTAGGCCCACTCCCCCGACCCGCCGGAGGATCCCATGAAGAAGCTCCTGGTTGCGGCCCTGCTGGCCGGCGTCGGCTACGTCGTCTACCGCGCGTACACCGACGAGCGGGACGACCGCGAGCTCTGGACCGAGGTCACCGACGACGTCGAGTGACCCACCCGCCCCGGCTCGCCGGGGCACCGCGGGGCCATGGCGCAAGTGGTAGCGCACCTGCTTTGCAAGCAGGGGGTTAGGGGTTCGAGTCCCCTTGGCTCCACCATCGGCGGGTCGTCCGCTGCGCGCGTCGTGGCCGCCGACGAGCGCTGACCGTGGCGCCACGCGTGCGGGAGTCTCCCGTCGGAGGGTTCCGTTCACCAGGCGATCGGGAGTCTCCAGTCGGAGAGTTCCGCTTGCACCGCAGCGATGAGTGACGTGTCGAATGCGCATCGGTCCGGGACACATTCGATGACGAAGACGTCCATGTGGCCCCCTCACTGCGAACAGCGGCGCTACCGTCACGGCAGCGGAGGGGGTGCGCGATGAGGAGCACGCCGGCGGTGCGGCGTCGTGGGGCGTGGGTGGCTGTCGTCGTCGTCGGGCTGGCGCTCGGCGGGTGCGCGACCGGGACGGCCGGTAGCGGGCCGGGCGCGGGCGATCCCGACGGTCCCTGCGCGGGCGGGGCTCCCGTGCGCAACGAGCTCGATGGGCCCGAGACCGTGACGGAGACGCCCGAGCTGATCGCGGCGCAGGACGAGCTCATGGACCTTCTGCCCCGTGCCGAGGGCCTGGCCGGCAACCGGCTCGGCGGGCTGTGGATGTCCTGGACGCCGGAGCTGCACCTCGTCGTCGAGGTCACGGAGGGTCCGGTGATCCCCGACCTCGACGCCCTCGCGGAGGAGGAAGGGCTCGTGGAGGTCCGCTACACGGCGACGATCACGCGGGCGGAGCTCATGGCCGGCGTCGACGAGGCCAACGCCATCGTCGCCGCGAGCGATCTCCCCTGGACGGGCAGCTCGGGCGACGAGCTCAACGGGCGCTGGGTGCTCAGCGTGCCCGCCGGCGACGACGGCGGCGCCGCGACCTGCACGGCCTTCCGCGAGCTGCTCGCCGACGTCGACATCCCGTGGGCATTCGAGGTGGTCGACGCGCCGGAGGAGTCGACGGTGCGCGGGCCGGTCGCGATCGGGGAGGCCTTCGTGTCCGACGGACCAGGGCTGCAGCTCACCGTCGGCTCGTGCAACGGCGACCCCGAGGTGACGGTCCTCGAGCAGACCGACACGGAGGTCCGCATCGAGGTGACGTCGACGACTCCCGCCCCGGGCTGGCCGGGAGCCGACTGCCTCGACGGGCTCGAGCTGACACTCGACGCACCCCTCGGCAGCCGGACGCTCATCGACGTCACGACGGGCGACGTCGTCGGCGTCCGCCACACCTGACGGTCCCGGGCGGCCGTCACGCGACCGCCGCCGGTCGATGGCACGATGCGCGGCATGACGAACGGTGAGCGGATCCTGCGGGCCGACGATCCCTCGGCGGATGCGCTGCTCGCCGCCGGATGGGCGGTGGCCGCGCGCTCCTGGGCGGCGCAGCTGACGGCCGCGTCGTGCGAGCGCGCGCGGTTGCTGGAGCTCCGTAGCCGTGCCGGCGGCGTCGGGCACCTGCGGCCACTCACCACCGACGACCTGGCGGCGATCCTCGAGCTGGACGCCGCCACCCTCGCCGACTACCCGGGTGGCGCCGCGACGTCGCACGCGCCGCTGACCCTGGAGCGCGCCCGCGCGAGCGCTGGACGACGTGCGCACGGTGTCGTCCCCAAGGGCGGCCCGCTGGCCGCGATGACCTTCGTCGACGTCGACCCCGACGGCCGCACGGCTGAGGTCGACTTCACCGTGGTGGCGCCCCCGTACCGCCGCCGGGGGTTGGCGACGGCGGTGAAGGCGGCGTCGGTGCTCGACCTCCTGCACGACGGGGTCACGGTGGTCCGCACCGGCGGGTCGGCCGACAATGCCGCCATCCTCGCCGCGAACACCACGCTGGGTTTCGTGGTCGACGAGGAGTGGCTCACCCTCGTGGCCCCGTGGTCGCACACGGCGGGCTCAGCCACCTGAGCGCGCCGGCTCCCACGCGAGCACGGCGTCGCGGAGCTCCGCCGTCGGGCGGGCGCTGTCCAACCGGAGCACAGGGCAGTCGAGCGTCGCGAGCCACCGCTCGTGTGCCGCGCGACTGCGGCCGTCGAACGACGGGTCGTCGTAGCCGCGCGCCCACGCGAGGAATGCCTCTACGGCGTCCTCGTCCACCGGGCCCGACTCGCGGCGCACCTCCTCCCGCGCCTCGAGCCTGCGCAACCGCTCGGCCGGGTCGAGCGTGAGGAGCACGACGGCGTCCGCGCGACGCACGACGTCGTCACCCCAGCCGAGCATCGAGCCGGACACGACCCAGGCCTCGCGCGCGAGGAACACCTCCGCCATCAACACGACGCGCTCCGCCACGTCCCGCTTGGTCGTGAACGGCGGGTCCGTGGGGAGCCAGAAGTAGTCGTCCGCGTCGGCGTGCGGGACCGCCCACGCATCGGCGACCGCCCGGCCCAGTGTCGTGGTGCCGGATCCGCTCGCGCCCGTGATGTGCAGCCGCGAGCGTCGCATGCCGCGATCCTGCCACCGGGCCGCGCATCGGCGGGGACAAAATGGCGCCCCGGGGATCGCTCCCCGGGGCGCCGTCGTCCTGCTCAGGCGGTGCGCGTCACTCGGTCGGCGCGGCGTCGCCCTCGGCCGTCTCGGCCGCAGCGTCCCCGGCCGTCTTGCGGGTGCGGGTGCGGCGGGGCTTGGCCGCCTCGGCGGCGTCGCCCAGCTTCTCCGTGGTCTCCTCGGCCGCGGCGACGGCCTCGGCCTCGGCAGTCTCGAGCCCGCGCTCGGCGACAGCGGCCGCCTCGTCGGCGACCTCGGCAGGCGGCGGGACCTCGTCGAGCGCCGCGGACGCGCGGGCCTCGAGGTCGGCCTCGGCCTCCTCCCACGGCTCCTCGGCCCACGGGTCGGTCGTCGGTCGGTTGCGGCGGAACGCCGCGACGACGGCGCCCACGATGGCCAGACCGGCGATCGACCAGAACACCTTGGCGCCCGTGTGCTTCTTCGGCGGCGGCGCGATGTGCGCGAGCTCCGTCAGCTTGGCGTCGGCCACGTCGCGGGCCTTGTCGGCACCGACGGCGGCGGCACCCGCGGCGGCCGTGATGGCGGCGACGAGCTTGGGCAGGATGTCGTCCACCAGGCGGTCGTGCGCGGTGTCGACCACCGGGATGGCCTTCTCCGCGGCGGCCTCGATCTTGGGCCCGGCCGCCTTGCGGCCCTCGTGCCAGGCCTTCTCGGCGCGCGGCGCGGCCCAGTCCTTGGCGTGCAGGGCCGCCTCCCTCGCCTGCTCGGCGAGCTGCTCGGCGGTGAGGCCGGCGCGCGCGGTGACGTCGGACAGCCGAGCGCCCACGTCCGCCGCCTGGCTCTTCAGACGGTCGGCGTCGAGCGTCGGGCGGGAACCTCGCAGGCGATCGAGCATGGGCATCTCCCCGGGCACACGGTCGAACACGGCAGCGGACCTGCCGTTGCTGCCCATGCTGCCACCCTTCGCGTGCCGGTGCCCGGCCTCCATGCTCTCGGCGAACGCCCGCGGAGCGGGCACCGCCCGGACGGGGTCCCCGTGGGAGGATGTCGCCCATGTTCGCGACCCTGCACACGACCGCCGGTGACATCCGCGTCGAGCTCCTGCCGAACCACGCACCCAAGACCGTCCGGACCTTCGTCGGGCTGGCCACCGGGGGTACCGCGTGGACCGACCCCCGCACCGGTGCGCAGCGCACCGACCCGCTCTACGCGGGCGTCATCTTCCACCGGGTCATCTCCGGCTTCATGATCCAGGGCGGCGACCCGCTCGGGAACGGCCGCGGCGGCCCCGGCTTCCAGTTCGACGACGAGATCCACCCCGAGCTCGCGTTCAACGAGCCCTACCTGCTCGCGATGGCGAACGCCGGCAAGCAGCGCGACCCGATCACGGGCCGCATCGGTGGCACGAACGGCTCGCAGTTCTTCATCACCGTGAGCACGCCCGACTGGCTGAACGGCAAGCACACCATCTTCGGCCGCGTGGCCGACGACGAGAGCAAGGCCGTCGTGGACGCCATCGCCACCACGCCGACGGGCCCCGGCGACCGCCCGCTCCAGGACGTCACGATCACGTCCGTCACGATCGACGAGTGACCTGAGCACCCTTCGGTGAGCACGCCTGACGACGCCCTCGGCCCGGTCGACCCGATCGACCGGGCCGAGGGCTCTGCTCGTCCGGGCGGGCCGGCCGACGGCCCGCCCGTCTGCCCGCGGCACCCGGACCGCGTGTCGTACGTGCGGTGCCAGCGGTGCGGGCGGCCGACGTGCCCCGAGTGCCAGCGCCCGGCCGCCGTCGGGATCCACTGCGTGGACTGCGTGCGCCAGGCCGCACGGACCGCGCCGCAGCGCCGCACCGTCTTCGGGGCCCCCGTGCGCGACGGCGCCCCGGTCGTCACGTACACGATCCTCGGCCTGACGGTCGCCAGCTTCCTGCTCCAGCTCGCGCTGGGTCGCCGGTACTCCGACCAGCTGATCTTCGCCCCCGTGGTCGGCGACACCGAGCCGTACCGGTTCGTGACGTCGGCGCTGCTGCACTCGACGGGCGGCAGCTTCGGCCTCACGCACATCCTGTTCAACATGTACGCCCTGTGGATCCTCGGGCCCTCGCTCGAGCGGGCCTTCGGGCGCCTGCGCTTCCTCGCGCTCTACCTGCTGTCCGTCGTGGGCGGGCACGTCATGGTGCTCCTGGTGGCCTCCCCGCTCGACCTGTCGTGGCGCCAGGGCGTCGTCGGGGCGTCCGGTGGCATCTTCGGGCTCTTCGGCGCGGTGCTCATCGCCCAGCGACGGATCGGCGGCGACCTGCGCGGCATCGCCGTCATCCTCGGCCTGAACCTGGTCATCACGTTCCTCGTGCCGGGCATCTCCTGGCAGGGGCACGTCGGCGGGCTCGCCACGGGCCTGGCCCTCGGCGCCGTCTACGCGTACGCGCCCAAGGAGCGCCGGATAGTGCTGCACGCGGCCGGGACCGCCGCCGTCATCGTCGGGCTCGTCGCGCTCGCGGTGCTGAAGTACTCCTCCTTCTGACCGACGGCGTCCGCCGTCCGTCCGGCCCGGGTCGCGTGTGGATCCGGCGCTTCGCCGCACCCGCCGGAACCGGCATCCACAGGCTTCATCCACCGTGTGGATCGGAATCACATCGAGGGAATCACAACGGTGTAGTTATCCACAGAGTTGTGCACTCCTGGGGACAGAGCGGGTGAGAGACGGCGCTGACGTGCACGGATGCGGACGCGCGAAAGCACACCCGGGCCGGCTCGACCGACGGCGGGCGGAGGGGAGCGCTGTCAGGCGTGCGGCAGCGCGGGGTCGGGCAGGGCCGGCGTCAGCGCCAGCGCATCGTCATCGCGAAGCCCGAGATCATCAGGGCGAAGCCGATGGTGAGGTTCCAGTTGCCGATGCCCGGGACCGGGTAGTCGCCGCGCATGATGTACGTGGTGACCACCCAGGCGAGGCCGGCGATCATCAGCGTCAGCATCGTCGGAGCCCACCAGGACGGGCTGGCCTTCGGCTCGTGCGCCGCCGGCGGCGGGGTGTACGTGGCCTTCTTGCGGGACCGGGACTCGGGCACGGGTCTCTCCTGACATGTGACGGCCCGTGCGGGCACGGGCCGGGATCCGTCGTCTAGCGTAGTGGCCACCGCCCCGGTACCCCGCCGGGCCCCGCGCGGCGAAGGGAGCAGTGCCCATGCCGGAGCGACGTCTGCGTGCGCGCGGACACGGCTGGGGCTCCCTGGGCGTCGCGGCGGTGCTGGCGCTCTCGATGGTGCTCTTCGCCGCGAACGCGCGCCTCGCCGGTGGCGTGGACGCGCGCCAGCCGCAGGACCTCGCAGGCCTCCTCGACGCCGAGGAAGGGCGGGTCGCCGAGCTCCAGGAGGAGGTCGACGAGCTCCTGGCCGAGGTCGACGCGCTCACCGCGGTGCGGCCGGTGGACCTGCCGGAGCAGGACGCGGCGACCCTCGAGCTCACTGCCGTCGCGGCCGGCCGCGTGGCGGTGACGGGTCCCGGCGTCGTCGTGCGTCTGTGGGACGCCGAGCCGGCCCGCAACCTCCCGAGCTGGGTGACGAACGACGACCTGGTGGTGCACCAGCAGGACCTGGAGGCGGTCATCAACGCGCTCTGGGCGGGTGGTGCCGAGGCGATGACGCTCCAGGGTGAGCGGGTCATCGCGACGTCGGCCTTCCGCTGCGTGGGGAACGTGCTGCGCCTGCACGGTCGCCTCTACTCCCCGCCCTACGAGGTCCAGGCCATCGGCGACCCGGACGCGCTGCTCGAGGCGCTCGACGACTCGACCACCGTGCAGGTCTACCTCGACTACGCCGACCGGCTCGGGCTCGGGTGGTCGGCCGACGACGCCGAGTCGCTCACCCTGCCCGCGTACGCCGGCGAGCCCACGCTCAACCACGCCCGGGTGCCGGACGACGTCGACGTGCTGGGGGACGAGGCGTGACCGAGCAGACGACGCCCGTCGTCATCCCTGACGAGGCGCAGCCTCCTGCGGAGCGACGCGCGGACCGGCGCCCGCGCCGCGCGGACCGGCGTCCGCGCCGTGGGGGCGTCGCCGCGGCCGTCGGTGTGCTGGGCGAGCTGCTCATCACGCTCGGCGTGCTGCTCGGCCTGTTCGTCGTCTGGCAGCTGTGGTGGACGGACGTCGTCGCGAACCGGCACCAGGAGGAGCTGATCGCGGATCTCGGCTGGGCCGAGATCACGCCGACGCCCGTGCCGACGCAGGAGCCCACGGCCGAGCCGGTGGACCCGCGCCGGTACGACGCCCCGCCGGTGATCGCCGAGCCGGCGGTCCGCACGACGTTCGCCACCTTGCGCGTCCCGCGCTGGGGCCCGGACTACCTCCAGGCGATCTCGCAGGGCACGTCGCGCTCGCAGGTGCTGGACGAGCTCGGCATCGGGCACTACGAGGGCACGGCGATGCCCGGCGGCATCGGCAACTTCGCCGTCGCGGCGCACCGGGTGACCTACGGCAAGCCTTTCAACCGGATCGAGGAGCTGCAGGTCGGGGACGCGCTCGTCGTGCAGACCGAGGAGACCTGGTACGTGTACCGCGTCGCGTCGACGGAGATCGTGAGCCCGCGCCAGGTCGAGGTCGTCGCGCCCGTGCCGGGCCAGCCGGGCGTCGCACCCACGGCGGCGATGATGACGATGACCACGTGCCACCCGATGTACTCGGCGCGCGAGCGGTACATCGTGCACGCGACCTTCGACTACTGGATGCCGACGGACGCGGGCCTCCCGCCCGACCTCGACGCGGCGAACGGAGGGGCCTGATGTACGGCTGGCTGTGGCGGGCGCTGCCCGGGCCGCGGTGGGGGCGGGCGGGAATCCTCGTCGCGCTCGCCGCGGTTGTGGTGGCAGTGTGCTTCACCTGGGTGTTCCCGGCGATCGCCCCGCTCATGCCCTTCAACGACACCACGGTGGACTAGATGACCCGCATCCTCGTCGTCGACAACTACGACTCGTTCGTCTACACGATCGTCGGGTACCTCGACCAGCTCGGGGCCCAGACGGTCGTGGTGCGCAACGACGCCGTACCGCCCGTCTCTGAGCGCGAGGGGTACGACGGCGTCCTGGTCTCCCCCGGGCCGGGCACGCCGCGGTCCGCGGGTGCGTCGATGCAGGTGATCGAGGACTGCGCGGCCGCCGGCCTGCCGATGCTCGGGGTGTGCCTGGGGCACCAGGCCCTGGGCGAGGTCTTCGGTGCGACCGTCACGCACGCGCCCGAGCTCATGCACGGCAAGACGAGCGCCGTGGTGCACGACGGCGTCGGCGTCCTCGCCGGCCTCGGCTCGCCCTTCACCGCCACCCGCTACCACTCGCTCGCGGTGGTCGACGGCACCGTGCCCGACGAGCTCGTCGTCACCGCGCGCACGGCGCCGCGGCCCGACGGCGCCCCCGGCGTCATCATGGGCCTGCAGCACCGTGAGCTGCCGCTGCACGGCGTGCAGTTCCACCCCGAGTCCGTCCTCACCGAGGGCGGGCACCGCCTGCTGGCGAACTGGCTCGAGCTGTGCGGGCTCGACGGCGCCGTCGAGCGGTCCGCGGGCATGGCTCCGCTCGTCCGGGAGACCGCGCGCGCCTGAGCTGCGGAGCCCGGCGTCCGACGTGCACGAGTCCGACGGGCAACGGGGCGTCGGACGAACAACGTGCGTCGGACGAACAACGGTGCACCCTACGAACAACGGTGCACCCTACGAACAACCGTTGTTCGCACGGGGGACGCTTGTACGCACCGGGGACGGTTGTTCGCGTCTAGACCTCCGGATCGGCGACGAACGACGAAGGGCCTGGCCGTGCGGCCGGGCCCTTCGTCATTGCTGGTGCTTACGGCTCCTCGGGCGGGGTGCTCGCGGGCGGCTCCACGGTCAGCGTCACGGTCGTGCCGACCGGGACCTGCTGCCCGCCGGCGGGGTTCGTGCTCTTGACGATGTCCGGGTTGTTGGCGCGGTCGCCGTTCGCGTAGCGGCAGTCACCGTTGAGCTGGGCGCTGCCGAGCGCCTGGAGCGCGTCCTGGCACTTCATCCCGACGAGGCCTGTCGGCACCTGGGTCATCTCGACCTGGCGCTCCTGACCCACGGTGATGGTCACGGTCGCGCCCTGCTCGACCGGTCCGGCGGGACGGCTCTGGTCGAAGACCTTGCCGACCTGCGCCGGGTCGTCGACGTCCTCGTACTTGACGTCCGCGACCAGGTTGAGGTCCTGGAGGATGGCGCGCGCCTCGGCCTCAGTCTTGCCGTTCAGGTCGACCATGTCCACGAGCCCGCTGGAGAGGTAGACGGTGATCGGGCCGGTCGGGTCGACGAACTGGCCGGCGGGCGGATCGGTCTCCACGACCTGGTCCTTGAGCACGTCGGCGCTGTTCTTCGTCGGCCAGCTGATGTTCTCCGCCTTGAACCCCAGGTCGAGCAGCGCCTGCTGGGCCTGCTCACGCGTGAAGTTCGTCATCACCGGGATCTGCACGGCGTCCGGGCCGGACGAGATGACGACCTCGACCTCGGTGCCCGGGTCGGCCATCTCGCCGCCCTCGGGGTCGGTGCTGACGACCGTGCCCTCCTCGGCGGCGTTCGGCTCGCGCACGGGCTTCACCTCGAAGCCGGCCTCCGTGAGCAGGTCGCGCGCCTCGGCCTCGGTCCGCCCGACGACGTCGGGCACCTCCACCTGCTCCACCGGCGTCTCGGCGGCGTTGCCCTTGGTCAGCAGCCAGATGATGCCGATGATCGCGACCACGGCGACGCCGATCAGGGCCCACATCACCCACGGCCGGCGCGGCTCCTCGTCCTCCGGCTCGACCGGGGCGCGGCCGTAGCCGGCGGCGGGGGGCGCCGTCGTCGTGCCGAGCGGGGCCCAGCCCGGGGCGCCGGC